>JAFUWD010000004.1 GCA_017483645.1 Muribaculaceae bacterium
GTCAGGCCAGTGCTTTGCCGCCGGCTTCCTTCAGATTCCACCTCGCGATGGACACCCTTGCCTTTGGCTGTGCGCTTGCCGCTATTAGGCCGCGCTCGGGACTTGCACCCATTAGATTATGCCCATGTCGGGCGAACCAAAGATGGGGCGGTGCTTGTGTGGCACCGCCCCTTTGTTATGTCATTGAAAGCCCTGCGGCTCAGGAAATCACGCCCAGTGTGCGTCCCACCTTGATGAAGGCGGCGATGGCACGGTCCAGATGCTCACGCTCATGGCCAGCCGACAATTGCACGCGGATGCGGGCTTGTCCCTTGGGAACCACGGGATAGTAGAAACCGGTGACATAGATGCCCTCTTGCTGCATGGCGGCCGCAAAGTCCTGCGACAACTTGGCGTCGTAGAGCATCACAGCACAGATAGCGCTCTGGGTGGGCTTGATGTCGAAGCCGGCGGCAAGCATCTTGTCGCGGAAATAGTTCACGTTCTCCACCAATTTGTCGTGCAGGGCATTGCTCTCGTCGAGCATACGGAACATCTCGATGCTGGCACCCACAATACCCGGGGCGATGGAGTTGCTGAACAAATAGGGACGTGAGCGCTGGCGAAGCATGTCGATGATTTCCTGACGGCCGGTGGTGAAACCGCCCATGGCACCGCCGAACGCCTTGCCCAGCGTGCCGGTGAAGATGTCGATGCGGCCATACAGATTGAACTGCTCGGCCACACCACGGCCCGTGGGACCCACCACGCCTGCACTGTGGCTCTCATCGACCATCACCAGTGCGTCGTAGCGCTCGGCCAAATCACAAATTTTGTCCATCGGAGCCACATTGCCGTCCATCGAGAACACACCGTCGGTGGCGATGATGCGGAAGCGCTGCTCCTGCGCCTGTTTCAGGCACTCCTCCAGCTCGGCCATGTCGGCGTTGGCATAGCGATAGCGTTTGGCCTTGCACAGGCGCACACCGTCGATAATCGACGCATGATTCAGCGCGTCGCTGATGATGGCGTCCTCGTCGGTGAGCAGGGCCTCAAACAGACCGCCGTTGGCATCGAAGCACGAGCCGTAAAGGATGGCATCGTCGGTCTTGAAATAGCGGGCGATGGATGCCTCCAACTCCTTGTGAAGATCCTGCGTGCCACAGATGAAACGCACGCTCGACATACCAAATCCGTGCTCATCCATAGCTCGTTTCGATGCCTCAATCAAGCGGGTGTTGTCACTCAGGCCCAAATAGTTGTTGGCGCAAAAGTTCAGCACATCGGCATCTGGTTTCACCTTGATGTCGGCGCGTTGCGGTGTGGTGATAATGCGTTCTTTCTTGTACAAGCCGGCAGCTTCGATGTCGGCGAGTTCTTGACTCAGATGTTGTTGAAATTTTCCGTACATGGATAGTTATAGTTAATTAGTTACCGTTTCAGTAGTATTCACTCCCCACAAAGTTCATAAAAAATATTTGATTTTAAAAGAAAACATCAAAAATTATTGTAACTTTGCCGTGCTTAACACTCGACAAAATACGTAACATCAATGAAAAACGTGTTGGTTATAGGTTCCACAGGCCAGATTGGCTCGGAACTGACCATGAAACTGAGAGAAATATATGCTGGCGACATTGTGGCGGGCTACATCCCCGGTGCCGAGCCGAAAGGCGAGCTGGCCGAGAGCGGGCCGTCGATGGTGGTCGACATCACCAACGCCGCACAGATAGCCGAAGCCGTCGACCGCTATCACGTCGACACCATTTACAACCTGGCGGCGTTGCTCAGCGCGGTGGCCGAGTCGAAGCCGCAGCTGGCATGGCACATCGGCATCGACGGGTTGCTCAATGTACTGGAGGTGGCTCGCGAAAAAAATTGTGCCGTGTTCACACCCAGTTCCATCGGTTCATTTGGTCCCAACGCACCCAAAGACG
The DNA here is from genome assembly GCA_017483645.1 of Muribaculaceae bacterium. Taxonomy (GTDB): domain Bacteria; phylum Bacteroidota; class Bacteroidia; order Bacteroidales; family Muribaculaceae; genus Sodaliphilus. The sequence continues at coordinate 1,917 of JAFUWD010000004.1, forward strand.
GCACGCCGCAGGACACCATTCAGCAGCCGCGCACCATGTACGGCGTGACGAAGGTCACCGGCGAGTTGCTCAGCAATTATTATGCATTGAAATACGGAGTCGACACGCGGTCGGTGCGTTTCCCGGGACTGATTTCCTATGTCACTCCTCCGGGTGGCGGCACCACCGACTATGCCGTCGACATCTATTATAGCGCAGTGCGCGGCGAGAAATTCCATTGCCCCATTGCCGCCGGAACCCTCATGGACATGATGTATATGCCCGACGCCCTGCGCGCCGCCATCGAAATCATGGAGGCTCCGGAGCGCAAGCTGCGTCACCGCAATTCGTTCAACATTGCATCAATGAGCTTCGACCCCGAGGTGATTTACCACAAAATCAAGCAGTATGTGCCCGATTTTGAGATGGTCTATGAGGTAGACCCGCTGCGCCAAGCCATCGCCGATTCCTGGCCCAACAAGCTCGACGACACCTGCGCGCGCATGGAGTGGGGCTGGAGACCCAAATATGACCTCGACGCCATGACGCGCGACATGCTGGAGAAACTACGCCTGAAACTTCTCCCCAGGCAGTAATCCACACACGTCACAAGGGACTCATCCCAAAAGACATCACCCCTCTCACTTCCGCAGAAATGAGAGGGGTGATTTTGTTTTATGAGTGCCGGGAGTTACTCGTCGCCACCGTCATCGGCAGCTTGCATGTTGGTGAACACGTTCTGCACGTCATCATCTTCTTCCACGGCCTCAATCAGCGCTTCCACTTCGGCTTGCTGCTCAGCGGTGAGAGCCTTGTAGTCGGCCGGCTCGTAGACAAACTCCGAGCTATTGATTTCGAAGCCATTGTCCTCCAGATACTTTTGCAAGTCTCCGTTGGCCTCAAAGGCGCCCGAGATGAGGATTTCTTCCTCATCGTGGTCGATTTCTTCAGCTCCGCAGTCAATCAGTTCCAACTCCAGTTCGTCGAAGTCGATGCCGTCCTTGGGCGCCACATGGAAGTAGCACTTGTGTGAGAACATGAATGCCACGGTGCCCGAGTTGCCCAGCGCGCCGCCTTTCTTGTTGAAATAGTTGCGCAGGTTGGCCACGGTGCGGGTGGTGTTGTCGGTGGCTGTTTCCACCAGCACAGCGATTCCGTGAGGGGCAAATCCTTCGTAGATTACCTCCTTGTAGTCGCTTGCGTCTTTCTCACTTGCTTTCTTGATGGCACGTTCCACGGTGTCCTTCGGCATATTGGCGGCCTTGGCATTCGCCATCAGGGCGCGCAGACGCGAGTTGGACGACGGATCAGGGCCACCGGCCTTCACGGCCATGGTGATTTCCTTGCCAATCTTGGTGAACGTGCGGGACATGCTGCCCCAGCGTTTCAGTTTTCTTGCTTTGCGATATTCAAAAGCTCTTCCCATAGTTGTATTATAATAATGTGTTATTATCTAAGTTTTGCACCCAATTGGGTTTCCAAATTCTTGATGACCTTGCTCATGATGGCGTCGATTTGCTTCTCTTGCAGGGTCTTCACATCGTCCTGCAGAATGATGCTGATGGCATAAGACTTCTTTCCCGCCTCCAGTTTCTTGCTCTCGTACACATCGAAGAGGTTCACGCCCTTGAGCAACTTGCGCTCGCTCTGCTCCACCACACGGCGGATGTCGGCGTAGGTGACGCTGGTGTCGACCAGCAGTGCCAAGTCGCGACGCACGGGCAACGTCTTGGGCAAGTCGTAGTACTTGATGTCGTGCTTCGAGGCCATGCGGCATGCCACCTGCCAGTGCACATGGGCGTAATACACGGGCTGGTCCACGTCCATGCGCTTGAGCAACTTGTCGCTCACCACACCCAGTTCGGCCACCGTCTTGCCACCTCGCTGACGATAAATCAGTGCGGGAACGATGGTGTCGTCTTGACCTTGTTCCACCTCCAGATCCTTGAGTTGGATTCCCATGCCGGTGAGCACGTTCTCCAGCGTGGTTTTCAAGTCGTAGACACCGGTGGCGCGAGCCTTGTCGGCCCAAGTTTCATCGTGCGTCTGCCCGGTGAGCCACAGTCCCAACTCGGTGTGCTCGCTGTAGGGAGCCAGCGCCTTCTGCTCTTGGCTGGCGCTGCCGTCGTAATGGTAGACGTTTCCGAACTCGTAGAGCCGTAAATTGGCATTCTTGCGGTTGATGTTGCGTGCAATGCTTTCCAAACCACCCATCAGCAAGGTGGGACGCATCACATTCAAGTCGCTGCTCAACGGGTTCATGATGTGCACGCACCCGGCCTCGGGATAACTTTCCAACTCGGTATAGTAGGCAGCAGCGGTGAGTGAGTTGTTCATCATCTCGCGGTAACCTGTGGCAGTGAGTTGGTTGCTGATGTGCTCCTGCATATCGTCACAGTAGTCCACCTCACCCTTGATTGACAGGGTGCTGCGCACCGATTCGCCAATCTCCACATTATTATAACCGTACACGCGCAGAATATCTTCCACCACGTCGCACGGCCGCTGCACATCTACGCGATAAGTGGGCACCACCAGCTCCAGATGCTCGTCGTCCTCGGCAGTGATGGTCATCTCCAGACTGTTCACTATCTGCTTGATGGTGTCGTGCCCTATTTCCTTGCCAATGAGGTTGTGCACATAGTCGTAGCGCAGGCTCAGCTCGAAGCCCGGGAAGTCGTGGGCCTTCACATCCACCACATCACCGCAGATTTCTCCGCCTGCCACCTCCTTGATGAGCATGGCGGCCAGTTTCAGATTGTCGACAGTGGCATTGGGGTCGATGCCGCGCTCAAAACGGAACGACGCATCCGTGTTCAATCCGAAGCGGCGGGCGGTTTTCCTTATCCAAGTGGGATGGAAATAAGCGCTCTCCAGAAACACATCGGTCGTCGATTCGGTCACGCCCGAATCAAGACCGCCGAACACGCCGCCGATGCACATGGGCTCCTCGGTGTTGCAAATCATCAGGTCGCGCTCGGTGAGGGTGCGTTCCACGCCGTCGAGTGTCACAAACTTGGTGCCTTCGGCCACCGTTTTGACCACCACATGGTCGCCTTTCACCTTGGCCAAGTCGAAGCAGTGCATGGGTTGTCCCATCCCCAGCAGGATGTAATTGGTCACATCCACAATATTGTTGATGGGGCGTTGCCCCACAGCCAGCAACAGGTCGCGTAACCACTTGGGGCTTTCCTGCACCTTCACGCCACGGATGGTGAGGCCGCTGTAGCGCGGGCAGGCCTCGGCGTTATCCACCGTCACTCCGATGGCTCCGTCGGTGCGGTCGGTCTTAAAGGCTTCGGCACGGGGCTTCATCAATTTGCCGTCTTTGCCGTGGCGCTGCATCCATGCCCACAGGTCGCGTGCCACGCCATAGTGGCTGGCACCGTCAATGCGGTTGGGCGTAAGATCCACCTCAATCATCCAGTCGTCTTCCACACCGTAGTATTCGGCTGCGGGCATCCCCACCGGCGTATCCTCCGGCAGGACAATGATACCGTCGTGGCTCGTACCCACTCCAATCTCGTCCTCGGCGCAAATCATTCCCCGCGATTCTTCGCCACGGATTTTGCCGCGTTTGATAGTGAATTCCTTGTCACCGTCGTAAAGTTTGGTGCCCACAGTGGCCACAATCACTTTTTGCCCTGCAGCCACGTTGGGTGCGCCGCACACAATTTGCACAGGGTCGTTTTCATCACCCAGATTCACTGTGGTAATGTGCAGATGGTCGCTATTGGGATGCTCCACGCAAGTCAACACATGGCCCACCACCAATCCGCGCAGTCCACCGCGAATGGTCTCGACGCGTTCCAGCGCGCCCACTTCAAGGCCCAGCGACGTCAGCGCCTCGCTCACCTCGTTGGGAGTGAGGTCGGTGTCAATGTATCGCTTCAGCCATTTGTACGAAATATTCATAAACTTTTTATGTCGGTTTTTTGTTATTTTACGGTTTTTAACCTACAAAGATACTGCAATAATTTGACAAATGGCAATCACCGCCCGTTTTTTTCGCTTTTTTCATTTTGCGTCACCTGATTTTGGCGGTTTCGGAGCACATCAGCAGATGAAAGTCGACAGGGGGTATGGAACCGGCTCGGAGTTGATGCCTGCAGTGCACAGGCACTCCTTAATTTGCACAAAAAAGTTTGACCCCGACAAAGCGAAATCAAACTTTTTATTACCAGCCACTCTGATTTGCGCTTGCAGTTGTGGCAAGATTGTTCTTCGTTCCTTTCAGGGTCAAATAAAGCGCCAAGTGATGGTGCCGATGCCCTCGGTGGTGGTGTTTTTAGGCACCGAGAACGCACTCTTGAGCGACTCTTCCTCGCACGAGCGCCGCACCTCGGGATGAGCCCAGGCTTCACCCGAGCCACTCACGGCCCTCGCCTCAATGACCTTGCCGCGTGTGTTGACGCGCACACGCACGTTGACCTTGCCTTCCCACTTGCTGTGGGGTCGGCCCCAGTATTCAAGGGTGTATCCCACCAGGCCGCCCAGGCCGGGCTTTCCTCCCAGCGCACCGTGCGACGCGTTGCCGTCGGGCGTGCCCTGCTTGCCGGTTCCCGAGCCGCCCGATTTTCCGAAGGCGTTCTTCACACGGCTGTTGGTGGCCGCATCGGTGCCTTGTTTCACCTGCACCTTCTTTTCTTCGGGTTTCTTGTTGTTGGCAGGGCCCGAGGGTTTGGTTTTCTCCTCTTTGGGCTTTTCCTTCACCTTCATGGGCGACGGGTCGGTATTGGTGACCAGCGGCTTAGGCTGCTTGGCCTGCGGTCCGGCATCATCCATGTCGTCGCCTTCCACGCTGGGCTGCTGCAACACGTCTTCGGCCTCGTTGGGCGCCTCGCTGTCCACTTCGCTGGACTCGGTGGGGTCGGGTGTATTGCCCAACATGACAAATTCACCGCCAAACATGATGGAGTCCTGCTTGAGCTGCGTGAGCACCATGTTGTCGGGGGGCCACTGATAGCGCAAATTGGTGAACATGAGCAGCGCCACGATGCCTGCGAAGAGCAGTAGCGTGAGCAGAGCGGCCGTCAATTCATTTTTGCGTTCGTTATTGTCCATTTTGAGCGATTAAATCGATTCATTGGGTTGGTTGGCTGCCGCAGGTTGTTGGCTGTCGGCCGCGGGGGGTTCGGGTTCGGGAGCGGCATAGGTGGCGCTGGCGGGTTTGGTGGCGAGCACTATCTTAAGCCCCGTCTTGCTGCCTTTGTCGAGGATGTCGACGATTTTTCCGTAGGGTACCTCCTCGTCGGCATAAAGCGCGACAAATTCATCGGGGTTGGCCGCCTTGAGCGTCTGCATGAATCCCATGAGTTGCTCGGCAGGCATGGGCATGAGTTCGCCATGGGTGTTTTCATCGCCTTGCGATGCAAACATGTTCATATCCTTGTCGATGTAGATGCGCGTGGTGGGTTTGAGCGACGTCTGCTGGCTGCTCTGCGGCAAGTTGACCTCGAGCGCCGACGGGAAGACAAACGTCGATGTGACCATGAAGAAGATGAGCAGCAGGAAGATGACATCGGTCATCGACGCCATGCTGAACATCGACAGGGTTTCGTGTTGTCTTTTCAGAGCCATAATACTGACACAATTTAGAAAAATGAGTGTAGCGTCACTTGGCAGGCTCGTTAAGCAAATCCATGAACTCCATGGTCTTGCCTTCCAGCTTGTTCATCACTTTGTTGACACGCGATGTGAGGTAGTTGTAGGCAAAAAGCGCGATGATGCCCACAATCAGACCGCCCACCGTGGTAACCAATGCCTCATAGATGCCGCTGGCCAAGATGGAAACGTTGCTGTTGGCACCCGCACTGGCCAGCTGAAAGAAGGCCTGCACCATACCGGTAACCGTTCCGAGGAAACCAATCATGGGTGCTCCCGCGGCTGTCGTGGCGAGCCAGTTGAAGCCCTTTTCCAGTTTAGCAATCTCCATGTTGCCCACATTTTCGATGGCCACAAGCACATCGTTCATGGGACGTCCTATGCGGGTCACGCCCTTCTCTATCATGCGTGCCGCCGGCGTGTCGGTGTCCTTGCACAGCTGCAAAGCCTTGTCGACCTGCCCGTCATGAATAAATCCCTTGATTTGGTTCATGAACGATTTGTCCTCGCGCGATGCCGCATTGATAGCGAAGAATCGCTCAAAGAAAATGTAGATGCTGACGATGGCCAGCAACGCCAGCGGAATCATGAGCCAGCCGCCGGCCATGGTAAGGTTCCACACAGAAAGTTCTTTGACCACAGGCACGGCTGCCTGGGCTGCCGGTGCCACGGCGGCTGCAACGGTATCGGCTACGGCGGCCACGCTGTCGGCAATGGGCTGAGTGGCGCTGTCGGTCACTGCCACTTGCGCCAAAATTGTGCTGAGTAAAGCCATTATGATTTAGTGTTATTTGTTATGTTTCGTGTTTGTTTTCATTTCAGACAGGCTTTGTAGGCTTGGATGGTTTGTTCCAGCCCCATGTAGAGGGCGTCGCTGATAAGCGAATGTCCGATGGACACTTCAAGCAGATGCGGCACACGCTCCTTGAAGAACTTGAGGTTCTCCAAATTCAGGTCGTGACCCGCATTCAGCCCCAACCCGGCCTTGCGAGCAGCCAGAGCGGCCTCCACATAGGGTGCCACAGCGGCCTCGGGGTCGGTCTTGAAGGCCTCGGCATAAGGGCCTGTGTATAATTCCACACGGTCGGCACCGGTTCGGGCCGCCATGCGAATGTTTTCGATATCGGTGCTCACGAAGATGCTGGTGCGGATACCCACTTCCTTGAGGCGGTCGACGATTGACGAGAGAAATTCAAGATTGGGCTCCACATCCCATCCCGCCGACGACGTAAGCACATTGGGTGCGTCGGGGACAAGCGTCACCTGGGAGGGTTTCACCAGCAGCACCAGCTGCATGAACTCCTCGGTGGGATAGCCCTCGATATTGAACTCCGTGCGGATGAGCGGCCTGAGGGCGAGCACATCGTCGTGGCGGATGTGCCGCTGGTCGGGCCTGGGATGCACGGTGATGCCGTCGGCTCCAAATCGCTCACAGTCGATTGCCACTGTTTCCACATTGGGAACATTTCCTCCGCGAGCATTTCGCAGAGTGGCTATTTTGTTGATGTTTACACTCAGATTGGTCATTTTCTCTTCGTTTTATTAAGTCAAATGCGGCCAAATTTCGGAAAAATGCGTAATTTTGCCGTTGCGCCACAATGCTTCAATTAGGCAAAGGTACAGCAAACCTGACGCATGACAAAATAAAAAACCTAAAAAAATAATAATAACAACCATGAAATTGCTGATTTTCGGTCACGAGCACCAAGAAAAAAGCATGGAAGGCATCGCACACCTGCTGTCGACAGTGCGCAGCATGGGCATCGAGATGGCTATGGAGGATGCATTTGAGCGCCATGTGAGGGCCGGCGGCGTGACGGGTCTTGACAGTGTGGCGACATTTTGCCCGCAAGCACTACCCCAGGGCGACGTAGCCCTGAGCCTGGGCGGTGACGGCACGTTTCTGAGCACAGTCATGTGGGTGGGCGACCGAGGCCTCCCCATTTTGGGCATCAACACCGGGCATCTGGGCTACCTCACATCGGCCACACTGGAGCAGGCCGACCGGGCCTTGGCCGATTTGGTGGCAGGCCGATACACCATCGAGGAAAGGTCGATGCTGCGCGTGCAATGTCAAGGGATGGAAGTGCAACACCCCTATGCGCTCAACGAGATAGCCATCCTCAGGCAAGACACTTCATCGATGATTGAGATGGACACCCTGCTGCGTGGCAACCCACTCACCACCTATAAAGGCGACGGGCTGGTGGTGAGCACCCCCACCGGCAGCACGGCCTACAACCTGAGTGCCGGCGGCCCCTTGCTGGAGCCTACCACACGCTGCATCGTGCTGTCGCCGCTGTCGCCACACTCCCTGAACATGAGGCCGCTGGTGGTGGGAGATGATGCTGTGCTGAACATCGTCACACACTCGCGGGCCACGCACTATCAAGTGAGTATTGACGGTGAGACCGTGGTGTGCCCCACCGGAAGTATGGTGACCATCGACCGCGCACCCTTTGTGACACATGTCGTTCACCTCGAAGGTCATGATTTCGCGCGCACCCTGCGCCACAAGTTGCTTTGGGGCACCGATCAGCGATGAGCACCGCCCCTTGCCGAACGGCCAAAGCGCAGCGGGCCTAAAGTGGCCATAACGAACAAAAGCGCGGGCAGCACCAGCGCCAGTGTTCCGCGCCAGGTGAAAGCAAAATGCCACACCGTGTGCTGGAACAGCACCAGCACCCACAGCACATAGACTGCCGCAAAAACCAGCAACCAGGCGTTGTCGACAAACGCCTGCCGCCCCCGTGCAAACAGCGCATAGAGCAAAACAAGAATGAAAACGCCCGCAAGCATGTGCGGCGCATGGGAAAACCGCATTTGCCCCACAAACGACCACGGCGTGTAATGTTCACTCCAGGTGTGAATGGCCATATAGTGCATCACCTGCTCAGCCATTCCCTCGCCCGTGACAATCCACACCATGAGCCACTTGGCCGCCCACAAGCCGAAGTATCCTGCCGCCCAGGCCATCACCAGCATGCACGTCAAGCGCATCTTGTTGCGGGTGGTGCTGTGCAACACCGCCAGCACACCCGGCAGCGCCAGCGACACCAACGGCACAGTGAGCAAATCGACGTAGGACGCACACGCCCCAATCACGAAAAACGCTATCACTGGCGGCGAAGTGCGCGGCTTGCGTCGCATCACTACCCACAGGGCGCCCACCAAAGCCACATAAAACACATGGGCAAACTGCATACATAACGGCACACTGGGCACTGCCACCCACATCACCACAGCCGCCACCGCAACCGCCACTTTCCATCCCAGGCGCATCCATGTGAGAGCCACCAGCAAAAGCAGCAGCGCCGACATGACAATGCAATTCACCACCCGCAGCCCACGCAGGTCGGTCATCGCCATCATGGGCCTGACAAGCACTTGATGCCCATGCCAGTAACGGTTATATTCACCGATGTCGAACGGAGCGTCCGGTTCATCAAAAGCACGCCGGGTGCCTTCCATCAAATTGTCCTTATAAGCGATGCGGTTGCGCATGGAAGCCTGCAAGGGCTGACGCTCATCGGCCATAAAGGTCATATTCAAGATGAGGGCATCGGTGAAATTGTCGAGACGGTTGAGTTTTTCACCCCAAATTACAGGATGCTGCCCCTCCTCGAAAATGGTGTGCACCGAGCGTGTCGTGCCTTCGGCCACAGCACTGTGAGGTATACAGTTGGCCAACGTGAGGAGCGCAGTGAACACCGCAAGCAGTGTCAGCGCCGTTACCAGCAGGCGTCCCGCCAAAGGCATGCATCGGCGAATGGTGTCGTTCATCGCTTAATCCAGCGCATGATTTCTCCAAAGGAGTGTTTCTTTCCATAAAGCAGAATACCTGTGCGATAGATGCGGGCGGCCAACCACACACACGCCGCGGCAGTGACATAGAGCAGCACAATGCTCAGCACCAATTGCCACAACGGCACATCATAAGGCAGACGAACCATCATCACCACTGGCGAAGTGAACGGAATCATCGAACACCACACGGCCATTGGGCCGTTAGGATTCTCGATGCACGCCATTCCGGCATAGAGCGCCACCACCATAATCATGATGATGGGTGTGGTGGCCTGCGAGGCGTCGCTGGCCTGGTCCACAGCCGAGCCAAATCCCGCAAAGAGCGACGCATAGAGCAGGTATCCGCCAATAAAATAGAACACGAAGCTCATCAGGATATAGACATAATTCACGCTGCTCACAGCCTGCATCACCGCTCCCATGTCGAAATCGTCGGCAGCGGCGGCCATAGCGGCCGCTCCGTCGGGCGAGGCTGCCGAGAGTGCGGCGGGGCCAAAGATGGCACTGAGCACGGCACCCACCACCGCCATAATGACCACCCAAATGGCAAGTTGGGTAAGTCCCACAAGCGCCACCCCGATGATTTTGCCCATCATGAGCTGGAAAGGCTTGCAACTGCCCACAATCACCTCCACAATGCGGTTGGTTTTCTCCTCTATCACGCCATTCATAATCATGGCGCCATAAAGCAGCACAAACATATAGGTGAGAAACGCCAGTATCAACCCCACGGCCAGTGCCACCTCGGTCGATGACTGACTCTCGTCGCCCTCGGCGTTCCATTTCACACTTTTGAGGTTCACATTGACGTTCGACTCGTCCATCATCTTCTGCAGACCAGGCACGCCATAGGATGCCACCCGAGCACGGGTCAAAGTGTCGGACAATTGATTGGCAATGCGCTCTTTGAGCGCCAGATTGATGGTATTTTCGCTGTATACGGTCACCTCCGATGTACTGTCGACATCGGCCGGAATGACCACCACGGCAGCAAGTTGCCCATCGGCCTTTTTGTAAAACTCATGCGGGTTAGCCACAGTGTCGGCACGAAGCGGCACGAAGTGGAACAACTCATTGTCGGCAATGGCTCCGCCATAACGCCCGGTCTCGTCAATCACCGCCACAGTCTCGGCCTCGCTGGCCGAGTTGTTAAAATAACCGATGGCAGCCGGCAGCGCCATGCACAATATCATGATGACGGGAATCAGAAGCGTCATGACGATGAACGACCTCCTTCCCACAATCGACAAATACTCTCGCAGTATGATAAGTTTGAGCTTCTCCATGATAATCAGGCTGTTTTAACGGTTTCGATGAAAATCTCGTGCATGCTGGGCAACACCTCGTGGAAGCCTGTGAGCTGACAATGCTCATTGAGCCAAGCGATGACATCGCGCACGGCAATACCTTGATTTACCTTGATGTGTGTAGCTTGCTGTCCCGCAACAGGCGGCAACAGGGTGAACAAGTCGTCATTGGTAGCGATTTGCGTACCCTCGCGCACATCAATGGCGATGATGTTCTTTTTGTGCTGCTGCTTGATGTCGCTCACATGGCCCTGAAGCACCACCTGCGAGTGGTTGATGAGCGAAATCTGCTCGCACACAGCCTCCACACTCTCCATGTTGTGCGTGGAGAATAAGATGGTGGAGCCTTCGTCGCGCAGGCGCAAAATTTCCACCTTGAGTTGCTCGGCATTCACCGGGTCAAATCCCGAGAACGGCTCGTCGAAGATGAGCAACCGCGGCTGGTGGATGACCGTGGCGATGAACTGCACCTTCTGTGCCATACCCTTTGACAACGCCTCTAATTTTTTGTTTTCCCACTCGGTGAGGTCGAAGCGTGCCAGCCACTGACGCATGGCATTGCGGGCATCGAGCTTGCTCATGCCTTTCAAACGCGCCAGATACACGATTTGGTCGCCCACGTTCATTTTCTTATACAATCCTCTTTCCTCGGGCAGATAACCAATATTCGACACATCATCGGGCACCATGGGACGTCCATCCAACAGCACCTCGCCACTGTCCTGGCGGGTAATCATGTTGATGATGCGGATGAGCGACGTTTTTCCGGCACCGTTGGGTCCGAGCAGCCCATAAATGCAGCCCTGCGGCACATTCAGGCTGACGTGATTAAGCGCCATGTGGCCATCATATTGCTTGACCACATCGCGCACTTGGATAAAATCGTTCTCCATAGCAGTTATTTCTTTTTAGCCCTTGTTTCCCAAGGCAGCAGCCCTTGCTCCTCGGCCTTGATGATAACCGGCATGCCCACATAGGCATATTTGCTCTTGAGGGTGATAATGTCGGCATCGCGCAAACGAATGCATCCCTCGCTGGCACGGCCGGGCACCGACGACTCGTTGTTGGTGCTACCGTGGATGCCGATGCCCGAATGCCCAGGCGTGAGCAGTCGCAGAAACCAGTGGCCGTAGGCCTTGATGCTTCCGCGGCCGTCTTTAAAGTCGTGTTTCCACGTCGATGCGTCCTGAATAGCAGTGATTTTGAACGGCTTGCCGGTCGGCGACTCGGGGGTGCGCATGTCACCCACACGCTGCTTGTTGCCTTTGTTCTTGCTCAAGCAGGCCGGGAACTGCGCCAGCAGCACCGTATCTTTTCCCACTCGGTCATAGACCCTGAGATTGAGGTCTTTCTTTGAAATCACGATAAACGCTGTCTTGGCGGGCATTTTTGTGGTAGTGACAGCCGTAGTTTTCTTCTTGGCTCCAGTGGCAACTTTCTTTTTGGGCGTGGCGGCCATGACTGCTATGGGCAGTGCCACCATCAACAACAGAGTGAGAAATTTTTTAATCATTTTATTTTTAGCTTTAAATTTGATGCAAATTTAATTGAAATACTTGATTTTTTAGTAGCTTTGTAAATAATTTATCTCTGTAATGCGGCAAATTGATGAAATAACCCGTTTTCTTGAGGATGAGATTGTGCCACAATACGACCGTTTCGATGCCGGGCACCGGCGCGAGCACGTCCATCATGTGATGGCCGAAGGCCTGCACTTGGCACGCCACTTCGCCGATGTGGACCCCGCCCTCGTGGTCGTGGCCGCGGCCTATCACGACCTGGGCCTGTGCGAAGGACGCGAGCAGCACCAGCTGGTGAGCGGACGCATCTTGCGCAACGACCACAGGTTGCTGCAATGGTTCTCGCCCCAGGAAATCGAGGTCATGGCGCAGGCCGCCGAAGACCACCGCGCATCGAGCAAACAAGCGCCACGAACCATCTACGGCCGCATCTTGGCCGAAGCCGACCGTCAGATTGACGCCGACACCATAGTGCGGCGAGCACTGCACTACGGGTTGGCGAATTATCCCGAGCTGGACCGTGAAGGCCAATTCCGACGGCTCATGGAGCACCTACGCGTCAAATACGGTCCGTGCGGATACCTGCGTCTGTGGATTGAACAAAGCGACAACGCACAGCGGTTGGAGGACTTCAGGCGACTTCTTGCCGATGAAGCCGCCATGCGCTCTACCTTCGACCTTATTTATCAACAAATAACCTCTAAACCCTAATAACCATGACACGCCACCTGCTTTCCTCTTTGATACTCAGCGGCATCACCGCCCTGAGCACAGCGGCAAACCCTATCATTTATGCCTACCGCAACTATCAGTACGACGCACGCGAGGCCAGTGTGTGCGGTCCCGTGACCGTGGATGCCGCTGACCCCACCCAAGTGACACTGCTGGCCGACCAAACCCGCCGTGGCGACTGCTATGCCGGCACCTATTACAACTATAAATGGTATGCCCAAATCACCCTCAATGGCACCCAAAGCAGCGTGGAAGGGCTTTACAGCATCGACCTGGTGACCGGCGATCGCACAGTGGTAGGCAGGTCGGGCAGCCAGCTCAATGACATGGCCTACGACTACTCCTCGGGGATGATGTACGGCATCCGCAACGGCAACACCCACCTGATGACCGTGAACTTGACCACCGGTGCCACCAAGAGCGTGGGCGCGTTCAAAAAGGCCGACGGCACGAGCCTGTATGTGCTGGCCATCGCCGCCACCACCGACGGGGTGATGTACGGCGTGGCCACCGACGACAATCTCTACACCATCGACACCACCAATGCCATGTGCACACCGGTAGGACCGCTGGGGGTGGATGCCGCCTACACGCAGAGCATGTGTTTCGACTATGCCACCGGCACCCTTTACTGGGCCAACAATGGCGACTATGTGCTGTATACCATCGACACCGCCAGCGGCAGCGCCACCCGCGTGGGAAGGATTGGGCGCACCGGGTACGACAGCCTGAACAGTCTTTTCATACCCTATATCCATGTGGCACCCGGTGCCCCCGACCGTGTGAGCAACCGCTCGGTGAGCATCGAGGGCAACCAAGTGACCCTCACTTGGACCAATCCCGCCACCAATGCACAGGGAGGTGACCTGAATGACCTGACCGGCGTGCGGGTGCTGCGCAACGGAGAGCAGGTGGGTATGGTAACACTCAGCATGGCCGATGCAGGACAGGCAGCCTCTTTTACCGACACCGATGTGCCACAAGGGCACCACACTTATCGCCTGGTGCCCGTCAACGGTCAGGGCGACGGCGGAGCCGACACCGACGACGTGCGCGCCACTGTGGGGCCGAATGCGCCCGGAGCGGTAACCGGATTCACCGCCACCGCCGGCAACAATGTGGCCCTCCTGTCATGGACACCGCCCAGCCAGGGCGAGTTCGGCGGCCCATTCGACCCCGCTGAAATCACCCGATATGTGGTGAGGCGCACACGCGGAGCCTCCACATCGACTTTCTATGTGAACAACGGCGCCTCCACATCGTTCACCGACAAGCCCGGCTTCGGATGGTGCTCCTATACCATTGCCGCCGAAAACGAAACAGGGTTGGGTCCGGCCACGGGCAGCGATGCTATTCTGGTGAAGCCCTCCGACTGGATTGTGATGCACAATGGTGAAGTCATCGTTGACAACGAGACGGACTACACCTTCTATGATGCCGGCGGAACGGGCTATTACCCCAATGCCGAACAAGACACCCTGACACTGAGACCAGCCACCGACAATGCTTATGTGACCGCAAAGTTCACCGATTTTTCACTCGACTATTATGACGACTTGCGGGTGTACGACGGTGTGAACACCGATGCGCCATTGATAGGCAAATTCTCGGCCACAACGGTTCCGGCCGAATTGCAGCACCTGAGTGCCGCCAACAGCGACGGAGCGCTCACCTTTGTTTTCACCAGCGACATTCTGACAGCCGACCGTGGCTGGATTGCCGCCGTGAGCACAGTCATCAAGCCTGAGAACGACCTGGCCATCACACGATTCACCACCGACGGCTACCCCGTGGCCGGCCAACCCGTGGAATGTGTGGTGAACATCATGAACCGAGGCGTTCAACCCAGCCAAGACCGCAACATCCAAATAGTGGACTTGAGCAGTGGCCTTATTCTGGCTGAAGCCCCCGCACCCCGACTGAGCAGCATGAAGCAGGCACAAGTGACACTGAGTTATCGGCCGAACACTGTGGGCGACTTTGAACTGGCGGCACGACTCACGGGCCATGACGATGATGCCACCAACGACCAAAGCGCACCGGTGGCACAGTGTGTGGTGCCTGCCGAGAGCAAGCGGGTGGATGTGCGCTGTGACAAGACACAGAATCTACTGGTGGTGCCCATGTCGTTCATGTCGGACGAGTCCATCAGCCAAACCATCTATCCCGCCGAGCATTTCGACGGCCATGCCGGCCTGTTGCTGAAAATGCTGTCCTACCCTCTCACACAATGCACCTACACCTATCCTGTGGTGCCGCTGCAGGTGTGGCTGTGCGAAACAGAGCAGACC
Source organism: Muribaculaceae bacterium (assembly GCA_017483645.1). Taxonomy (GTDB): domain Bacteria; phylum Bacteroidota; class Bacteroidia; order Bacteroidales; family Muribaculaceae; genus Sodaliphilus. The sequence goes on from JAFUWD010000004.1 coordinate 17,157, forward strand.
CTGCTCACCGACGGCTCGTTGCCCGGCAGCCAGATGACAAAGGTGTTTGACGGCGTGGTGGGCGTCACCACCGGCGACAAGGAAATCGTCATCGGGCTGGACCACGAATTTGAATACCACGGCGGCAATCTCGCCATCATGGTTCACAAAAACGGCACTGCCACCGACAATCAGGGTGTGCAGTTTGCCGGCGACTTCGGAGATTACCGCCCCGAACACGGGTGGACGCGATTTGCCTCGGGCGCAGGCGCTGACGCCCCCGACGCCTCCTTCGGGCTGAGTGCCATGTCGCTCAAGGCCGACGTGTCGCTCCTGTTCATTCCCAAACCGACTGCCGTGACCGAGGTAAAGACCGATGAGACCGGGCTGCATGGCAGCACAGGAATCTTCACGCTGGATGGCCGGCAGGTGCGCCGCGCCAGCAGCGACACCCAGGGACTTTCACCGGGCATTTATATCGTCGACGGCCACAAAGTTGTGGTGCATTAACGCAAATGTGCCGTTTTTGCATTATCTTTGCATGCTAAAACCATTTTGAATGAAAGGATTTTTTCAATTACTGGCCCGTTTCGTGCCACCGTATAAGAAATTTCTGTTTCTCAACATATTCTTCAATCTGCTGGCAGCGTTCCTCACGTTGTTCTCTTTTGCCTTGATCATCCCCATCCTGGAGATGCTCTTCGGGCTCAACACGCAGACTTATGAATTCATGCCGTGGACGGCCAGCAAGCTCGATGCCGTGGCAGTGAACAACTTCTATTATTATGTGCAATGCATCATCGAGCGGTACGGCTCGTCGGCCGCACTGGCCAGCATCGCGCTGGCACTGGTGGTGATGACAGCTTTCAAGACCGGCAGCGCCTACATGAGCGCTTTCTTCATGATTCCCATCCGCACAGGCATCGTGCGTGACATCCGCAACCAGATTTACTCCAAAATCGTGTCGCTGCCCATCGCGTTCTTCTCCAACGAGCGCAAGGGCGACGTCATGGCGCGCATGAGCGGCGACGTGACCGAGGTGGAGAACTCGGTGATGTCGTCACTCGACATGATGTTCAAGAATCCTATCATGATTATCGTGTGCCTCACGATGATGATTGTGCTCAGCTGGCAACTCACGCTGTTTGTGCTCATCTTGCTGCCTGTGGCCGGAGCCATCATGGGCGGTGTGGGCAAGCGGTTGAAACGCGTGTCGCTGGCCGGGCAAAACCAGTGGGGTGTGCTTTTGAGCAACATCGAGGAAACCATCGGCGGACTGCGCATTGTCAAGGCCTTCAATGCCGAGGACAAGGTGCGTCGCCGCTTTGAGGGCGAAAACGAGCATTACCGGTCCATCACCACACGCATGCAGCGCCGCTACGAACTGGCTCACCCCATGAGCGAATTTTTGGGCACAGCCACCATCGCCGTGGTGCTGTGGTTTGGCGGCACACTCATCCTGGGTGGCCACAGCAGCATCACTGCTCCCAAGTTCATCTACTACATGGTGATTTTCTACAGCATCATCAACCCCGCCAAGGACTTGTCGAAAGCCGGCTACGCCATCCAGCGAGGCCTGGCTTCGATGCAGCGCATCGACAAAATTTTGGCCGCAACCAACCCCATCACCGACCCCGAGCAGCCTGTGCCGCTGAAGGCCATGCACCAGGGCATCAGCTACCAAGATGTGCGTTTCCGCTACGGCGAGCAGTGGGTTATCGACGGTGTGTCGCTCGATATTGCACGGGGGCAGACGGTGGCGCTGGTGGGACAGAGCGGCAGCGGCAAGACAACCCTTGCCGACTTGCTGCCACGCTTCTATGACGTGCAGCAAGGGCAAGTGAAAATCGACGGTGTCGACATCCGCAATTACCGCGTGGCCGACCTGCGCGCGCTCATGGGCAATGTGAACCAGGAAGCCATCTTGTTCAACGACTCATTCTACAACAACATCACCTTCGGTGTGGAGCATGCCACACGCGAGCAGGTGGAGGCCGCGGCACGCATCGCCAACGCCTACGACTTCATCATGGCCACCGAGGATGGCTTCGACACCAACATCGGTGACCGCGGCTGCAAACTGAGCGGCGGACAGCGCCAGCGTATCAGCATAGCACGAGCCATCCTGAAAAATCCGCCCATCCTCATTCTGGATGAGGCCACCAGCGCGCTCGACACCGAAAGCGAGCATCTGGTTCAGGAAGCACTCGACAACCTGATGAAGGGGCGCACTACACTGGTGATTGCCCACCGGCTGAGCACCATCAAAAATGCCGATGTGATATGCGTGATGCAAGACGGACGCATCATCGAGCAGGGCACGCACACCGACTTGCTGGCACGCAACGGCGCCTACAAGCACCTGGTGGACATGCAGAAGTTCTAACACCTGACAGCAAGGGAGTGCTATCCAAAACTATACTTTTGCCCCTTGATGGAAGTATAATAAGAAAAATTTCGTAACTTTGCACTGACCACGATGCTGGCACAGGCCACAATGTGGGCATTAACCCTTAATAACAAGACAATGAAGCGACTGTATGTCATTTTCTGCATGGTGGCACTGCTTGCCATCACCAGCCTGGCAGCCGAGAAGGCCGCCCGTAAATCGACCATCCACCTGCGCAGCGGCGAGTTTGTGACGGGCGTCATCACCGCCCGTGACAACCAGATGGTGGAAATCGTGACCGACGACCAGATGAAATACATCTACGACATGAACGACGTGGACTACATCACTCACGATGTGAAAAAGAAAAACTACGACACGGCCAAGTTCCGCGGTTTCATCGACCTGGGCTACTCCCTGGGCGTGGGCGAGCCGAGAAATAACTATTGGCTCATCGAGACGTCATTCGGCTACCAAGTCACGCCCCTCTGGTATGTGGGCGCCGGCGTGGCTCTGCACCACTTCAAAGCCAATGTGGGCTCCTACCCCTTGCGCAACGACAAGACCGTGCCCGAACCGAACGACCCCGACTGGAAATATCCGTTCATCCCCTTCTACCTGAACGGGCGCTACAACCTGCGCAGCGAGAGCCAGCACACACCGTGGGTCGACCTGAAAGTGGGTGCCACGTTTATCAACCACACCGGATTCTTCACCTCGCCATCCATCGGCTATCATTTTGCCACCAACCAGTTCTTCACCATCAATGTGGGCGTGGGCTACGCCCTGCAAACCGCCACCTACAAACTGTGGTGCCTGGGCGACACGCCGGGGGCCATCAGCGACGACCGGGGCGGCTCCTATGTGAAAAAAGGCGGCACATTCCACAACTTGTTTGTCAAGATAGGGGTGGAATTCTGAGGCTTTAGTCGATAAAAAGATTAGATTGATATATCTTATTTGGTGTCTTGTGGGCATCATGCTACCTTTGTGCCATCAATAACGAATGGTCATGACTAAAAAATTTGCACTTCTCATATTGCTGGTAATGGCTTTCACTACCGGCTTGCAAGGTGCCACCATCAATGGCGTGCTTGTCGACGCGGCCGACACCACCGGCCTGATTGAAGCCACCGTGAAACTGGTGCGTGCCAACAAGGACAGCACCTTTGTCAAAGGAACTACCACCGACTTCAACGGCGTGTTCAACATCAAGGGCGTGCAACCGGGCAAATACCTGTTGCGGGTGAGCTACATCGGCTACAACGAGTTGATTAAACATGTGACCGTGGGAACCGACGGCCGCGACGTCAACATGGGAGTCATCACGCTCGACGCCAACACCGTGATGCTCCAGGAGGCTGTGGTGGTGGGCGTGAAGACGGCCATCACCGTCAAAGAGGACACCGTGGAATTTAACGCCGACACCTACAAGACTCAGGCCAACGCCGTGGTGGAAGACCTGCTCAAGCGCCTGCCGGGTGTAGAGGTGGGAACCGACGGAAAAATCACCGCCAACGGCAAAGAAGTGAAGAAAATTCTCATCGACGGAAAAGAATTTTTCGCCGATGACCCCACCGTGGCATCGAAAAACATACCCGCCGACATGGTCAACAAGCTGCAAGTGATTGACCGCAAGAGCGACCTGGCACGACTCACGGGCGTCGACGACGGCGAGGACGAGACGGTGATTAACCTCACGGTGAAAAAAGGAATGAACAACGGCTGGTTCGGCACGGTCAATGCCGGATACGGCACCGACAACCGCTACGCCGGCAATTTTATCGCAAACTATTTCCATGAGGGTAATCAGCTCACCTTCCTGGGTGGCGGAAACAACACCAACAACCTGGGGTTCAGTGACGGCGGCGCCACGCGCTTCCAGCGCTTCGGGGGCGACCGAGGCATCACCAAATCGCAAAACCTGGGCATCAACTTCAGTGCCGGCTCAAAGGACGACGAGCATTTCAGAGTGGGCGGAAACCTGCTTTACAGCCACAGCGACCGCGACACGCGCAACAACACCGCCCGGCAGTACCTCTTCGAGGACTCCACCAGCTACTACGACGCGGCCACCAAGGCGCGCGACCGCGGCCACAACCTGCGCGGCGACTTCCGCATGAAATGGGAAATCGATTCGTTCAACACACTCGACGTGCGCCCCACTTTCTCGTTCAACTTCAACAAAAGCGAGCGCACCGACTCCTCGTTCACCCGCGCCGGCGATGCGGCACGAAGCCGGGTAAACCAGAGCATGAGCAGCTACAGCAACGACGGAAAGAGCTACGAAGCGGGCTTGTCGGCAACTTTCAACCACAAATTCAAAAACAAGCCCGGCCGGAGTTTCAGTGTCAACATGCGCTACAACTTCAGCCGCGTGAATGAAGACGGCAACACGCTCACTAACAACATCTATTACCTGCTCGACTCCATTGCCTATATCAACCAGGACAACTCCAACCACCGCACCACCAATAACGTGAGCGGCCGCATCACCTGGACCGAGCCGCTGGGCGATGTGCGCAACGCGCGGTTCCTGGAATTTGCCTACAACAGCCGTTATCGGTACAGCAAAGCGGAAAAGATGGTCTATGACATCCCCGGCGGCGCTGCAGGGGCCGGGGAATGGAACGAGAAACTGAGCAACAGCTTCCGCAACAAGTTCCTCGACCAGTCGTTCCAGATTGGCTTCAGGCAGGTGCGCAAAGAATACAATCTGAATGTGGGTGTCACGGTAAACTCAGCCATGTCGTCGAGCGAGAACCGCATCAACTCGGCACGCGACATCCCCAGCCGATGGGCTTGGGCCATAGCCCCCTATGCACGCTTGCGCTACAAGTTCAGCGCCACGCGCAACCTCACGCTCAACTACCGCATGCGCGCCAACCAGCCATCCATCAACCAGTTACAACCGGTGGCCGATGAGAGCAACCCGCTGGCTATCGTGGTGGGTAACCCCAACCTGAAAGCCACCTTCTCGCATCGGTTCAACACACGCTACAGCGACTTTGACCAGCAGAGCCAGCGCAGCATCATGGCCATGCTGAATGTGAACTTCGAGCAAAACAGCATCATCTCCACCACCGATTACGATGCAGCCACCGGCGGACGCACCACCACCTATGCCAACGTGAACGGTGTGTGGAACGCCATGGCCATGAACATGCTCAGTTTCCCATTTGGTGGGAGCAAAGCGTGGTACTACACACAGAACACCTTTATGCGCTACGCATCGACCAAGGGCTATAACAACGGACAGTTCAACCGCAGCGGCTCATTCACCATCAATTTCATGCCCGGACTGGCTTACCGCACCGGTGTTTGGGATTTGGAGCTGCGGCCCCGCTACAACCTGCAGACCACGCACAACAGTGTGCAAATGACCAGCAGCCGCAACGTCCACACCTACGGAGCCATGTTCAACGGTACCTATTCGGCTCCCTTCGGACTGGTTATCAGCACTGACCTGAATTTCAGCTCCACCAGCGGTTACACCAGTGGCTACAACACCAACCAATGGCTGTGGAACGCCTCAATCGCCTATCAATTCCTGCGCAACAAGGAAGCTGCGCTCACGCTGTCGGTCTACGACATTCTGGGCCAGCGCAAGAACATCAGTCGCAACGTCACTGCCAATTATATTGAAGATGTGCAATATAATTCACTCACGCGCTATGCCATGCTCATGTTCACCTACCGCTTCACCACGTTCAAGCGTGGAGAAGAGCCCAAGTTGAAGGACGGTGAGTTTGGCGGTCCCGACGGACGCGGACGCAGGGATGGCGGCGGACGACCGGGCGGATTTGGTGGTGGACGGCCGGGTGGCTTCGGCGGCGGACGGCCTTTCTAACCCGCAGCCATTATTTTCCCCCGATGGGTCACAGCCTTTGAAGCAAAGCGTCGCGCTGTCGGCAGAAGTCGGCAAACGTGTCGTAGACATCGGTGAGTGCCATGTTGGCATTGTCGGCCTGCATTTGATAGAGTGAGGCCGAATTATGGGCGGTGTCGCTCTTGCCCTGCAAGGCTCCCGACACGCCGGATGCCTGCTCCATCAGTTTGAGTTGAAGGTTAATCATGTCGTAGGCACCGGCATCGGCTCCTGCGGCGATGATTTGCTCGGGGCGGGCATCGGAGCGACTGGGGTCATAAGGCAACAATCCGCCCGTACTGCTCCACAACCGTCTCACGTCTTCCCAAGTGAAGCCTTCGGGCAAAGCCGTTTCGGGAAAGAGCAGCACACCCTTGGCGTTGGAACGAATCACTTGATCAACCATAGTTACCAGGCGGTTGACCAATCGTTGCTGGTCGATGACATCCTCCACCAGAGCATGCACCTCGCCATCGATGAGCGGGTACATCTTCACCACAAAGGGGTGTGAGCGGTGTAGCCACGGCGAGTCGTATTCGGCCAGCAGGTCGCCCATGGGGGTGAACCAGCGACAATGCCACACCATTGTCACCGACCATGTGCCTCGACTCATCTGCTCGCGACTATCGAGAGTCCAGACTTCAATTGCACGGCATTTTCCCGTGCGCGAATACCAAAAATCGGTTCCCGAGTGCACATCGGCACCCAATGCGGTGGCGGTCTGCGCCGTGCGTTCGTCGGAGTGGTCGCTGTAGAGGCGCCGCACCCAGGCGGCCTGACGGCGCGAGGTGCACTGCAACCGCTGCAACAACTGCGCCAGACTCATATCGTGCAATTGCCCCACCAGTTCACAATCACGACCGCGCACGTCGGTCATCGCATTGACGAAAAAATGACTCAGGCTCACATTCTCCACCACAGCCGTCTCACCGGGCATGGTGTGAACGCGCTGTACGCAACAACCCGAGATGACGAACTCCTCGAGTGCTCGGCTGTCGAGTTCGTCAAGTCGGTTGACCTCATGAATGGACTTCAACTTGTCGGGCAGGCGGGCAGGGCGTTCATCGATGACTTGAGCGCGAAAACGCCCCACAATGGTCTTCACCAGCTGACGGATAAGGTTGTTGGTAATCGGCTCACGGCCGTTTCGTGTGTAAAACGCTCTCTCGGTGACCCATCGCCCGTGCGCATCACGCACGACATCAGCCCACTGGTCGCCGTAGGCATAGCGTTTGTTCCTCAACCGGCAGGCACGCAAGGGCGCGGCCGCCATCCAAGCGTTGTAGGCCGCTCGGAGCACGGCCTGGTTGCGTTCGATAGTGCTTTTTGTGTTTTCCATGGTTCTTTTTTTGAAAAATGACGAGCGCAAAAATAATGAGTGACTGCCACAGGCAGCCACATCAAAAAAATCAAAAGTCGAGGGGCTTTCGCTTTCCGTCAGCGGCGGGCCACACGGCGCTGCAGGCGGGCGATACGGCGGTTGGCCTCCACAATGCGGCCATAGGGGATGCGCCCCTGCTTCACGGCCGTGACGATGATTTGCGCCAAGCGCTGCGGGCGGTCGGGCTCAAACCCGGTGTTGATATTGTTGCCGACACACAGCATGTCGGCACCGGCATTGATGGCCATCACCACAGCCCGCTCGATGCTGTAGTTGTCGATGATACCCTGCATATACATGTCGTCGGTCACTACCACGCCGTCATAGCCCATGTCGCGGCGCAGCAAGCCCGTGAGCGTGGCGCGCGACAATGTGGCGGGATAATCGGGGTCGATTTGGCGGTTAAAAATGTGTGCCGTCATCACCAAGTCCACTTTACCCTGCTTGATGAGGCGGGCGAAGGGTTGCAGTTCATCACGATTCCAAGTGTTGGTCACATCGACAAAGCCCCAGTGCGAGTCGTCACGCGCACTGCCGTGGCCAGGAAAGTGCTTCACCGCACACAGCACTCCGGCTTGGTGACACTCGTCAATAAACCACCGCGCATGGCGGGTGATGACATTCACATCGGTCGAAAAGCATCGGCCCAGACGTCCCAGGCCGGGCGTGTCGCCACCGATGTCGAGCACAGGAGCAAGATTCACGCTCACACCACATTCACGCAATTCCCGAGCCAGCCGCCCGGCATAGAACCGGGTGGTGTCGCGGTTGTCGGTCTGACCCAGATAGGCGGCCGAAACGGTAGGCTCAAAACCATATTCGGTTTTCAGGCGGGCCACGCGCCCACCCTCCTGATCCAAGGCGATGAGCAACTGGCCGTCACGGGCCCAGCGGTAAAGCTGGCTGGTGAGGCGTTGAAGCTGTGTCTTGCCGGTGACGTTGCGCGAACCGATGGTGGCGTCACCGGTAAGATCCACATCAAAGAGGATGATGGCTCCCACTCCCAAGTCGCGCACATAGCGTGCCGCATCACTGCTTTCATCCACCGCATCGCCCTTGAAGCCCACCATGAGCATCCGCGCAGCCATGCGTTGCAACACCGAGTCGGGCGGCAGCAAGGGCTGGGCAGCGGTCGACAGCGCAACGCATATTGTAGCCACTAAAACGGCAGCACGTACAATCATCGGTCGAAGAAGCGGAACAGGTAGTAGCAGGCGATCCAGTCGACGCGTATGCCACGGGCATAGCCCAGCGTGTTGTGCCGGGCATCGGTCACCTTGCCGTCACTGAGGTTGACGGCACCCATGGGATGGCTCTCTCCGTCGCGCACGTTGCCGTCACTGTTGATGTAACCGATGCGCTCACCGTCCTTGTCGAATATCTCAAGGCGTGCGATGCGTCCCAGCACATGCCCGGCCTTGTCGCGCACGGTGCCATCGTCGTCAAAACTGCCGATGGAATGGCCTTCGGCATCACGCACCACGCCGTTGCCGTTGATGCGGCCTATGGCGTTATAGTTGGCATCACGCAGCACTTGTGCCTGCACAGTGAAGCTGGCGGCGAGGGCCAGCACCAAGGCGGTGATATATAATCTTAACTTTTTCATGTCGGTAAGCATTTAAAGGTTGGTTTATCTTTAGACTGACAATGAGGCACAAAGTTAAATTTTTTTCTCGAAAATTGCAAACACGGTGTGCCGCCCTTAACCGAAAAATATAGAGAAAAGAGTGCGTTTTGCCGATTTTTCTTTTTGCTTTGTTGAATAAATTTTGGCATCGAACACATTTAAAGTAATTTTGCGAATTATCGAAAACAAACGTATTATCAGCCTAACTTCAAACGCTATGAGGAACAAATTATTCATTTTTGCGCTCCTGATGACATGCACATTGTGCATGGAGGCGCAGCAAACGATGTGGGTGCACACCGGTCAAGTGAAGTGGGCGTTCACCACATCTCAGCTGGGACAAATGCCCATAGCCGATGCGACATCGGTGACCATCCTCGACAAAGTTTTTGCCGTGAGCGATATCGACAGCATCACTGTCGACAAGCAAGAATGGCCCGACAACAACATTGCCGTGACCTACAACGGCTCGAAAGCCCAAGTAACCGTGGCCGGCAACATTGCAAAGAATATCACCCTGGCAACCGTCACCGGAGCCAATGTGGCCATCATCCAAGACCCCGAAGCTGTGGCCGACGAGTACACCTACACACTGAGCGGAACAAGCAGCAACGGGTCGTTCTGGATGGACGGCAAGTATAAAATGACGCTTGTGCTCGACAATCTGACGCTCACCAGCGCCGACAGCGCCGCCGTGAACATCCGCAACGGCAAGCGCATCGCCGTGACGCTTGTGGGTGACAATGTGCTTGCCGATGGAGCTTCTGGCAGCCAGAAGGGTTGCTTTGCCGTGAAGGGTCATCCCGAAGTGGGAGGTAGCGGAAACCTCACCCTCACCGGCAATGCCAAGCACGCATTGTGGACGGGCGAATATCTGCAACTGAAAAAGAAATTCACCGGCACCATCACCGTGGCCAAGTCGGCCGGTGACGGCTTCAATATCAACCAGTATTTCCAACTCAATGGTGGCAACGTGCTGATTAACAACGTGGCCGACGACGGCATCCAAGTGGGTGTCACCGACGACGAGACGGATGAATATAACGGACAAATACTGATTAACGGCGGCTCACTCAAAGTCACCGTGAGCGCAGCCGGCACCAAGGGCCTGAAAGCCGACAGCCACATCAGCATCACCGGCGGAACGACCGACATCACTTCGAGCGCACCCGGTACTTGGGACACCACCGACCTCGACACCAAGACCAGCGCCTGCATCAAGAGCGACAGCACCGTCACCATCACCGGCGACGACACACAAGTCACACTCAAGGCCACCGGCACCGGCGGCAAGGGCATCAATGCCGACACGGGCATCACCATCGGCGGCGGCACGGTGACGGCTACTACCACAGGAGCCATTTATACCTACACCTATAATTCCACCGTTTACACCGGTTCGACCGACGGCATCAAGACCGACGGAAACATCACCATCACCGGCGGAAACATTACCGCCAGCACCACGGGTGTGGCCAGCAAGGGCATCAAGTGCAAGGGCAACATGGTGGTGGATGGGGGAACCATCAAGTCGACCACCACCGGCGGTGCGCGCTGGGATGCCGTAGACAACGAAACCAAGGCCTGCGCGGCCCTGAAAGTGGGAGGAACGCTCACCACCAACGGCGGCACTTTCACGCTCAGCAGCAGCGGACAGGGTGGCAAAGGCATCAGTGGCGATGGCGTAATGACCTTCAACGACGGTGATTTCACCATCAAAACCACCGGCACACGCTACACCTACGGCAGCACCGGTGGCGGCGGTTGGGGACCGGGCAGCTCCAGTGGCAGCAGCAACAAGCGTTCCTCGCCCAAGGGTATCAAATGTGATGCGGCCATCGTGTTTAACGGCGGCACCTTCAATGTGAGTGCCACCGGTTCGGGCGACGGCTCGGAGTGCATCGAGTCCAAGAGCACACTCACCATCAACGACGGCACCATCGAGTGCAACGGCTATGACGACTGCATCAACTCGGCGGGCGAAATGAGAATCAATGGCGGAAAAGTGTATGTCAATGCCACCAACAACGATGGCCTTGACGCCAACAGCAACCTCATCATCACTGGCGGCGTGGTCGTGGCCTACGGCGCCTCCAGTCCTGAGTGTGGCCTCGATGCTATCGACGGCGAGGGCGGCGTGGCAGGCTACCTCTACATCACAGGCGGCTATGTGCTGGCCGTGGGCGGAGGCACATCAAACCCGCACAGCCCCACCACCTCGATGGGCATCGGCACGGCGCAGCCTGTCATGATTTACAAAGGCACTCAGACGGCCAACACCAACTACGCACTGGGCACCACCAGCAGCAATGTCATGGCCTACACAATGACCAAGACCTTCAGCGGTGGCGGTGGCGGCCGGCCCGGCGGCGGTGGCGGCAGCTCGCTGACCGTGGTGATGAGCGCTCCGAAACTCACCAGCGGCACAACCTACAACTTTTACAGTGGCACATCGGTCAACACCGCCAAGGAAAACTGGCACGGCTTGTACTATAACGGCGACGCCGTGACGAGTACAGGCACATCCCAGGGAAGCAAGGCGGCATCCACCCCCTATTTTCAAATAGGAAACAGCAGCGGCGGATGGGGATGGTAAAAAATTATAATTAAGAGTGTGTAATCAAAAGAATTTTGTATTTTTGCAAAAATTTATCGAAAACAATGAGAAAGATTATATTGATTATCATGCTGGCCATTGTGGGGCTGAATGTTCAGGCCGATGGATTTGGCTATGTAAAATTCAACCTGACAGGTGGTAACGAGCAACCTTTTGCCGCCGATGGTCTGAAAATCACGTTCGACAACGGAAATGCTGTGCTCACGCTGGCCGATGGCACCGTCAGCACATTGAACTTAGATGACATCAACTACTTTTACTTCACCGACGACGCCGGAACACCAACAGGGCTGAAAGGTGATGTGAACAACGACAAAGAAGTTGGTGTGGCCGACATTACAGCGCTCATCAACCTGCTGCTCACCGACGAGCAGATTACCGATGCCGACTTGTTCTATCGTGCCGATGTGAACAGTGATGATGAAATCAGCATTGCTGATGTAACGGCACTCGTGAATTTGGTGCTTACCCAATAACGCCATTCACTGTGCACAACATCACCCCGTTTTGGTAGTCGCCGATGCCAAAACGGGGCTTTTTATTCGAGCTTTGGTGGGATAAATAGTTCCATTGGTCGACATTTGGCTACCGATTATAGGTTTAAGTACTTATGTTACAATAAAATTTTGTAATTTTGCGTTGAAATATAAACAAATGAATATTTCAGGCGACAACTTCAGCCGGTTTGCCCCCATCAGTCTTGACGAGATGTCGGGAATCAAACTAATGAACCGCATTGACACCAAGTTTGTCACTACGGTTCCCTTGCTGCTGCGTCTGCTGAAACTGGCGCAAGACGACTACCGCATGCAAGAAATAGACGGATTGCGCAATATGACCTACGGCACCGTCTACTTCGACACACCGGCGCTTGACATGTTCATCGCGCACCACAACGGACACTCCGGACGACAAAAAGTGAGAATCCGCACCTATGTGGACTCGCACATGGATTTCCTGGAAGTAAAAACGAAAAACAACCACGGGCGCACGCGTAAAAAACGCATCTCGGTCACCGACGACAACCTGAGAGAGCCCGCCAAGGTGGCCTTCCTGAACCAGCACCTGCGATACGACCCCGACGCGCTCACACCACGGCTGCAAAACCGCTTCAACCGCATCACACTGGTGAACCGCAGATGCACCGAGCGGCTCACCATCGACACCAATCTGCAATTTCACAATCTGTTCACCGGCCGTGACTACTCACTGCCCACACTGGCCATTGTGGAACTAAAGCGTGACGGGCTACAACCGTCGCCCGTGCTTGAGATGCTGCGCCAACTACGCATCATGCCCACGGGATTCAGCAAGTACTGCATCGGCTCACTGCTCACCGACCCCACGCTGAAACGCAACCGTTTCAAAGAACGGCTTCACACACTGGAACGCCTCACCGGCAGTTCTTTTCACTTATACTCCCAACCTCAGCAACAACACACATTATGAATACTGATTTTCTCGCATTGCTCACTCAATTCTTCACAACAGGAGATTTTGGACACATCTCATTAGCAACTTTTCTGCTCAACATGCTGTTTGTGTGGATAATCATCCACTTCTTGTACTTCCGCCGCAGCCATCGACGTGATTTCTATTTCACCTTCATGTTGCTGGGAATCACCATCTACTTCCTGGTGTACTTCATGATTTATGTACTGGAGGATTTGAAAGGAAAGACAGGCATCGGCATCGGCATTGGCTTGTTCGGCATTTTCAGCATCATGCGCTACCGCACCGACGCCATGCCAGTGCGGGAAATGACCTATCTGTTCACCATCATCTGCATGTCGGTTATCAATGCACTGGGGTCAACCATCAGCTTTGCCGAGCAACTGATTCCCAACATCATCATTCTGTTGGCCATCGGGCTGTGCGAGGGCTTGCTGCTTCGAGGCAAAGAGATGTCGAAACTTGTGCAATACGACCGCATTGAGCTCATCAAGCCCGAACGGCACGACGAACTGCTGGCCGACCTGCAAGAACGCACCGGGCTTGAAATCAAACGTATCGACGTAGGAGCCATCGACTTCCTGCGCGACATGGCCATGCTCAAAATCTACTACACCGACCCCGGCGTGGGGGCAAGCGACGACGCCGTGAACCATCAAAGTAAAATCACTCGACAAGAATGGGAAGACGTAAACCAAAATTGATACGGCTCTTAGTGCTGATGCTGCTGGTGGGCAGCGTGGCCTTGCCGGTCAAAGCCGATGACAGCGGGCTCATCATATCGGTGGGAGCCGACAAGAAAGTGAATAAAAAACTCACCTTAGGCACCGAACTGGAATGGCGCACACGCAACAATTGGCGCACGGCCGACCGATTGGCGCTTTCGCTCGACGCACAATACCGACTCCTGCCCTGGCTCAAAGCCGGAGCAGGTTATGTGCTGCTGGTAGACAACAACCCCGAGAAAATATCCTATCACACTGGGGGCGATCTGAATAATTGGCGACCTTCTTACTGGGGCACACGTCACCGCCTGAATGCCACCCTCACGGGAACTTACACTTACAAAAAACGTTTCTCGGTGTCGCTGCGTGAGCGATATCAGTTCACTTGGCGCCCCACACACACCACACGGCGCTACGATTTCGACAATGCATACTGGGAAGACACCGATGTCGACAGCCGATGCAAGCATGTGTTGCGCTCCCGGCTCAAGCTGGAATACAACCCTCGCAAATGCCCCGTCGATTTCTGGAGCAGTGTGGAGTTTTTCAACGCATTGCGACTTGAGAAAACACGCGTGCAGGTGGGAGCCGACTATAAAATCCAGAAAAAACACACCCTGTCACTCTACTATCGCTACCAGGCCGTGAACGGCGATGACGACGAAACCGAGACCGACATGCACATGGTGGGACTGGGCTATAACTTCAAATTTTGAACAATGAAAAGCGTAATCAAGCATATCATCATTGCAATGGCCGCAGGCATCACCATTATGCTCGCCGCCACAGGCTGCCAAAAGGATGACACCAATTTTGACGAGGTGATAGCCGAATACGAGGCTCAGCCCGACATCAACATCGAGTGGGACAACAGCGCGCTCGCCGAGGCTCCCGATGAGCCGGTGACCGATGAAACCGACGAATTTTTCAACGACTACGTGGAGAATACCAACTTCTCCAACACCATTGCCATCGACTACAACGGCAACAGCGTCACCGTCAGCGGGACGGTGGGCGGTGTGATGGTGGAAACCGACGGCGCACATGTGACAGTGACTTCGGCCAAGGGGCATGTGAACTACATTTTGAGCGGAAGCACCACCAACGGCTCCTTCAAGATTTACAGCTTCAACAAATATTGCATCACCCTGAACGGCGTGAGCATCACCAATCCTGCCGGAGCGGCCATCAACAGCCAAAGCAGCAAATCGTGCTACATTGTGCTGCCCGAGGGAACCGACAATCATCTGGCCGACGGTGCCACCTACACCGAAGTGGAACTTGAGGACCAAAAGGCTGCACTCTTCAGCGAGGGACAAATCATCTTTTCGGGCAGCGGTTCACTCACTGTCAACGCCACGGGCAAAGCGGGCATCACCAGCGACGACTACATCCGCTTCAGGCCCGGCCCGCACATCAACGTCACCAGCACGGCCGGCAATGGTGTAAAAGGGAAGGATGCGGTGTTTATCGACGGCGGGGTGCTCAATATCACCGCAAGCGCATCCGGAGCCAAGGGCATCAACAGCGAAGGGCTTGTGAACGTGCGCGGCGGACGCACCACAGCCATCACCACAGGCAGCACACGCATTGAGGGCACCGACACCACCACTTGCGCCGCACTGAAGGTCGACAGCGTGCTCAATATCAGTGCCGGCACGCTGCGGCTCAAAGCCACCGGCGAGGGCGGAAAAGGCATCAACTGCAATCAAAGCATCACCCTGAGTGGCGGCGATGTGGCTGTTGTGGCAACGGGCATCAAGGAGGCAGGCTCGCCCAAGGGCGTGAAATGCGACCAAAACATGACCATGACCGGCGGCCACCTCTACAGCTACAGCGCATGGGCTGCTCCGCTCGATGTGAACGGAATACTCACCGTAGCCAGCAACCGTACCCGGTATGAAACCAAAAAACGCTCAATAAACATCCTATTTTGAACACACCACACATGAAACTCAAAATACTGCTCTTTTGCATGGTCGCAAGTCTGACCGCAGCGGCTGCCACCTACACCTTTGTGGGCGATGTCAACAACGATGGCGAGGTTAACATTGCCGATGTGACATCGCTGGTGAACATTGTACTCAGCGAAGACGCCTCAAGCAATGCGATGGCCGATGTCAACGAAGATGATGAAGTGAGTGTGGCCGACATCACCTCGCTGGTGAATCTGGTTCTCGACAGTGAGGCGCCACGAAAAGTGACGCTCGACGACAGCGACCTGACCGAGGCAGCCGATGTGGTGGAAGACGACGAGGACGCACCCGCCTATGGCGACTACATTGAGAACGCATCCTTCACCAGCACGGTCACCATCACCTACGACGGCAACAGTGCAGCCGTAAGCGGAAGGCCCACGGGCGTGAGCATCACCACCAGCGGCGCCCATGTGACCGTGATTTCGGCCATCAAAAACGTAAAATATGTGCTCACCGGAAGCAGTAGCGACGGCTCGTTCAAGATTTACAGCGAAAAGAAATTCTGCCTCACGCTCAATGGTCTGGACCTCACCAATCCCAGTGGTGCCGCCATCAACAACCAATGTGGAAAAACGCTCTATCTGGTGCTGCCCGAGGGAACCGACAACCATCTGGCCGATGGCGAAACCTATACCGAGGTGGAGCTTGAGGACCAAAAGGCGGCTTTCTTCAGCGAGGGGCAAATCATCTTTTCGGGCAAAGGCCGCCTGAATGTGGATGCTGTGGGCAAAAGCGGCATCACCAGCGACGACTACATCCGTTTCAGGCCGGGCACACACATCAACATCAACAGCAGCGCCAATCATGGCGTGAAGGCCAACGACGGCATCTTCATCGATGGCGGAGTGCTCAATATCCGGGTCACCGCCAATGGAGCGAAAGGCATCAACTGCGGAGGCGTCATGGAAGTGAACGGCGGACGCACCACCGTTATCACCACCGGCGCACCCGTTATTGAAAGCACCGAGCTGGGCAACGACACCACATCGTGTGCCGCACTGAAAGCCGACACGCTGCTTACCATCACCGGCGGCACACTTTGCTTGAAATCCTCGGGCGATGGCGGCAAGGGCATCAACTGCAACAACAACATTGTGATGACCGACGGCAATGTCACCATCGTGGCGCAGGGGGTAAAAGATTTAGCCGCACCCAAAGGCGTGAAATGTGACGGCACCCTTTCGGTGACAAGCGGTGCCTTCTACACCTACAGTTCCAAAAGCAAGCCACTCGACGTGGCCGGCGGTGTAACTGTGAGCGACGGCTATAGAGCCTACACCGAAACTGAGCGATCGGTTAACATTGAGTTTTAGCTCTTTCGCATCAATATTCCAGTGACTGCCACGAAGTGAAAAACATGTAAACACTCAAAATCAGCGATTGACCTATAAAACAAAGCCAATCGCTGATTTTATTTGCATGTTCACTTTCCATAACCTAATTTTGTTTATCATAGACATAGACCATGACCACCGCATCTTTCAAAAAATTGGTGAACCAAGAAAAACTCATCTACTTGGTCGTTTGGATTATTTGGTACATCGCTCCACTGGTAGTGATTTACTCACACTCGCAGCTCAACGAGGAGCGGCCCTTTGAGTGGAGGCCTGTCTTGATAATGTGGGAAAACATCACTGTGTTTTTTGTGGCGTTTATCCTGCACAACTGGCTGCTGGCACCGCTGCTTGTGTTCAAACACAAAACGAAATTGTACGTGGCGGGCATCTTACTGCTGATGGCAACTTTCACTGTCTTTCAATGCTCACACCATCCGCGGGGGCCGCGGCATCCGCGAGAGATGGCAATGGAAAAAAACAAACCCGAGCCGCACATGCGGCACATGCCCCCGCCCAACCGCCCACCAATGGGTATGCACGACGTGGGAGCCTTTGCGCTCTTCTTGTTTATGATTGGCGCAAACTTGGGTGTAAAACAATATTTCAAATCACAAGAAGACCATAAGCAATACGAAGAGTTGAAGCAAGCCAGCCTGGAACAAGAATTGGAGTATTTGAAATACCAAATCAACCCACACTTCTTCATGAACACGCTCAACAATATTCATGCCTTGGTCGACATCGACCCCGACCGAGCCAAAACGAGCGTGGTGGAGCTGTCCAAACTGATGCGTTACCTGCTCTATGAGGGTACCCAGGAGCGCATCGACTTGCAACGAGGCATCGACTTTTTGGAACACTATTTCTCACTGATGCGTCTGCGTTACACCGACAAGGTGAGAATCAACTTCTCTGTGCCGTCGGAGATTCCCGCAGTGCAGATTCCGCCACTGCTCATGGTGCCCTTTGTGGAAAACGCTTTCAAACATGGAGTGAGCTATCAAAACCTGTCGTTTGTTGATGTGACTATGACCATCGAGGACAACATTCTCCACTTTGCCTGCAGCAACAGCAAGAACGACAGCCAGCAAGAGCGTGGCGGAGTGGGATTGGCCAATGTGCGCAAGCGGCTCGACCTCATCTACGGCGACAGCTACCACCTCACCACCACCGACGGCCCCACAGTCTACTCTATGCAACTCGACATTCCCCTAAACGTGTAACCATGAAACAATAACTCAATTCATCATGATACGCTGCATTGCAATCGACGACGAACCACTGGCCCTGCAACAACTGGCCTCGTATGTGAAAAAAGTGTCTTATCTGGAACTCATTGGCCAATGCCAAAGTGCCATCGAAGCCCGTGAATTGTTGGAAAAAGAGCAAGTCGACGCCATCTTCATCGACATCAACATGCCCGACCTGAACGGACTGGACTTTGTGCGCTCACTCGAAAACCCGCCTCTGGTGGTATTCACCACGGCCTATAGCGAATACGCTGTGGAGGGCTTCAAGGCCAACGCCATCGACTATCTGCTCAAGCCATTCGACCTGAATGAATTCAGGCGTGCGGCTGAAAAATTGAAGACACAATTCGAATTGCTTAACGCCGCGCAGGTGAGCCAAGTCGATGAGGACGATGCCATGTTCCTGAAAAGTGAATACAAGGTGGTGAGGGTCAACATAAAGGACATCCGTTACATCGAGGCCATGAGTGAGTACCTGCGCATCTACACCACCACACTCAGCCGCCCGGTGATAGTGCTGCTGAGCATGAAAAAAATGGAAGAGCGACTGCCGTCGGCACAATTCATGCGAATCCACCGCTCCTACATCGTGAACCTCAAGAAAATTCGTGAGGTGAGCAAGAACCATGTGACCATTGATGCCGACACATCGCTCCCCATTGGCGACATTTACAAAGAAACTTTCAATGCCTACATCGCCAGCAAATTCCTGACAAGATGAGCATCACAAATTCATCCAAATTAAAAACTGTGCGGCTTCCTGATGGAAAGCCGCACAGTTTTTAATTGACTTCTCTCGTGACGTCAGTCAGAGCACTTGGCACCCAAGAACTCGCGGTTCAGGCGCGAGATGTTGCTCAACTTGATATTCTTGGGGCACTCGGCTGCACAGGCACCAGTGTTGGTGCAGTTGCCGAATCCCAGCTCGTCCATCTTGCTGAGCATGGCTTTCACGCGCTTCTTGGCCTCAGCACGACCCTGCGGCAGCAGAGCAAACTGGCTGACCTTGGCACTGACAAAGAGCATGGCCGAGCCATTCTTGCAAGCCGCCACACATGCTCCGCAGCCAATGCACGACGCGCTGTCCATGGCCTCATCGGCCGCCACCTTGCTGATGGGAATGGCGTTGGCATCTTGCGCGCCGCCGGTGTTGAAACTCACATAGCCGCCGGCTTGCTGGATTTGGTCGAAAGCATTGCGGTTCACCATCAGGTCTTTGATAACGGGAAACGCCGCACTGCGCCAGGGCTCCACGGTGATGGTGTCGCCATCGTTGAAGCGACGCATATAGAGCTGGCAAGTGGTGGCGCCGGTGGCCGGGCCATGAGGATGACCATTGACGTAGAGCGAGCACATACCGCAGATACCCTCGCGGCAGTCGTGGTCGAACACGATGGGTTCCTCACCCTTCTCGATGAGCTGTTCATTAACGATGTCGAGCATCTCCAAGAACGAAGTGTCGGTGGGGATGTCATTCACATCGTAAGTCACAAATTGTCCTTGAGCCTTAGGAGATTTCTGTCTCCAGACTTTAAGCTTGAAGCTGATGTTTTTCTCCATAGTGCTATTTAGTTTTTGTAGTTTCTCGTTTGTACTTTGATGGCCTCGTAATGGAGTGGCTCCTTGATGAGAGTGGGTGCGGTCTCGTCGTCGCCGTTGTACTTCCAGCATGCCACATAGAAGTAGTTCTCATCGTCGCGCTTGGCCTCTCCCTCTTCGGTCTGATACTCCTCGCGGAAGTGACCGCCACACGACTCGTTGCGGTTCAAGGCGTCGTGTGCAATAAGCTCGCCCATCGTGATGAAGTCGCGCAGGCGGAATGCCTTGTCAAGCTCCACGTTCATGCCCTCTTGGGTGCCGGGGATGAACAGGTTGGTCTCAAACTCATGACGCAGCTCTTTGAGCTTGGTCAATGCCGTTTGCAGGCCTTCCTTGGTGCGTCCCATTCCCACATATTCCCACATGATGTGGCCCAGCTCCTTGTGGATGCTGTCGACCGAGCGCTTGCCACCGATTGACATCAGGTTGTCCAGATTGGCCTGCACACGCTTCTCGGCCTCCTCAAACTCAGGCAAATCGGTCGAGAAATGCGGCACGGTGATTTGGTCGCTCAGGTAGTTCTGAATGGTGTAAGGCAGCACAAAGTATCCATCGGCAAGACCTTGCATCAGAGCCGATGCACCCAGACGGTTGGCGCCGTGGTCACTGAAGTTGCACTCACCGATGGCAAACAAGCCCTTGACGCTCGTCTGCAGCTCGTAGTCGACCCAGATGCCGCCCATAGTATAGTGAATGGCCGGGAAAATCATCATGGGATTGTAGTATTTCTCGCCGTCAATTTCGTTGGCCAGCTCACCGGGGTTCACATCGGTGATTTCCTCATACATGTCGAAGAGGTTGCCATAGCGCTGGCGAATCACGTCGATGCCCAGGCGGTTGATGGCTTCGCTGAAATCGAGGAACACAGCCAGGCCGGTGTTGTTCACACCATAGCCCTTGTCGCAACGCTCCTTGGCGGCACGGCTGGCCACGTCGCGCGGCACCAGGTTGCCAAATGCCGGATAACGGCGCTCCAGATAATAGTCGCGCTTGTCTTCGGGAATGTCACTGCCCTTGATTTCACCGGCTTGCAGGCGTTTGGCGTCCTCAATGTCCTTGGGCACCCAGATACGGCCGTCGTTACGCAGCGACTCGCTCATGAGTGTGAGCTTCGACTGCTTGTCGCCATGAACGGGGATGCAGGTGGGGTGAATCTGAACGTAGGCGGGGTTGGCAAACATGGCGCCCTTGCGATAGCAAGCCATTGCTGCCGAGCAGTTGCAACCCATGGCATTGGTACTCAAGAAATAGGTGTTTCCGTAGCCACCGGTGGCAATCACCATGGCGTGAGCGGCAAAACGTTCCAGTTTGCCGGTAACCAGATTCTTGGCAATGATACCACGTGCACGTCCGTCAACAATGACCACATCGTGCATCTCGTAGCGGTTATAGCTTTTCACCTTGCCGGCCTGGATTTGACGGTTCAGGCTGGAATAAGCACCCAGCAGCAGCTGCTGGCCGGTTTGCCCCTTGGCGTAGAATGTGCGGCTCACCTGAGCGCCACCGAACGAGCGGTTGGCTAGCAAGCCACCATACTCACGGGCACAGGGAACACCCTGCGCCACGCATTGGTCGATGATATTGTTCGACACCTCGGCCAGACGATAAACGTTGGCCTCACGAGCACGATAGTCACCACCCTTCACTGTGTCATAGAACAATCGGTAAATCGAGTCGCCGTCGTTCTGATAGTTCTTGGCGGCATTGATACCACCCTGTGCGGCGATGGAGTGAGCTCGGCGGGGAGAGTCTTGAATGCAGAAGTTGAGCACATTGAAACCCATCTCACCGAGTGTGGCGGCAGCGCTGGCGCCAGCCAGACCGGTTCCCACCACGATGATGTCGAGGCGGCGCTTATTGGCGGGATTCACCAGTTTCTGATGTGCTTTATAGTTGGTCCACTTCTCAGCGATAGGCCCTTCGGGAATCTTAGAGTCGATGACCGGCTGAGCAGTTTTATTGATAGTTTCTTCCATTTTTGTTAAAGATTTGAATGTTAGTTACTCAGCGTTGACTTAAAAAGCAAAGAACCAGGTAAAGTAGCAAGCCTCGATAGCAAACAATGCCATCACGCAGGTAGCCCACCACCAACCGATGCATTTGAAACGCTCAATCCACTTCTCGTTGGCAGCGCCCAGGCTCTGGAATGCGCTCCAGAAGCCATGAGTGATGTGGAACCAGATGGCCACAAAACCAATGAGATAGACCGGCAACACCCACACTTGGCTGAAGGCCAGCTCAAGGGCCTCTTTTCCGCGAAGGGGTGCTTCACCCATGATTTCGGGCAGCTGCATCTTGGCCCAGAAGTGGAACAAGTGGAGCAGCAAGAAGCACAGCACGATGATGCCCAGCACCAGCATGTTCTGCGAAGCCCATTCCACCGTCTTGGGGCGGGCACTCACCTCGTAACGGTCGGTGCCGCGAGCCTTGCGGTTCTGCAATGTGAGCCAGAAGGCATAGATGATGTGAATCACAAATCCGGCGGCCAGCACGGCTGTGCCCACCAGAGCATACCAGTTAGCGCCGAGGAACTCACATACGGCCTCATACGCATCGAACGAAATGAGGGACACAGCGTTCATCAGCGCATGGAAGGTTAAGAATAGGATTAAGAAAAGCCCGGTGACGCTCATCACCACTTTTCGTCCTATCGATGAATTAGTTAACCACATAGTAGTTTTGGAATTAAGTTATTAAATTGAATATTTATTATTGTCTAATTTGCAAAATTACCCATAAATGTAGTCATTTGCAACAATTAAGGAAAAAAATCATTATTTTTTTATCCTTTCATGCCACAAAAAATGCCTAACTTTACCATCCCGAACAACAAAAAATCTTGCCATGACAAAAAACACAGGCACAATTCTGAAAGCGACAGGCATCACACTCGCCTCCATAGCGGCACTGCTCATGGCAGCCATGCTGCTGCTCAACACTGATGCCGTGCAACAAAAAATACTGAAACACGCCACACAAATGCTTACTGACAAACTGAAAACCCGGGTGAGCATTGAGCGGGCAAGTGTGGACCTGTTCTCGCAGGATATCAGACTACACAACATGAGTGTCGACGACCGCCAGCAGCGCCCCCTGCTGAGGCTTGAACAATTACAACTCGATGTGGACCTGTGGGCTCTCATCAGTCATCGGGTAGTCATTCACAAGGCGAAAGTGGCCGGACTGAGGGCTGAATTGCATCAAGATGGCAGCGACTCAGTACCGAACTACCAATTCCTGATTGACGCGCTGGCACCAAAGCACAGCCCCGACCAACATAATGAGGGCAACAAGCACCCTCTTGCACTTGACATCGACCAGGCAAGCGGAGAGCGGATCCAAATACTATACAACGAAAACAGCGTGACGCTGGGGCGCGCCGACTACAAGCAACCCCGTCAGGGGAAAGCCACCGCCACCGTACAGAATCTGAGCACTGCCTGGAAGCAAACCAACGGCAAAGGATATCTCGTGGACTACTCACTGGGTGTGAAACGCATCGACTACCAGCAGGCCGACAGCCAGCGCAGCATCAACGTGGAGCAACTACGATTTTTCACCGACAACCATCAGCCGCGCAAAAATGCCGGGAATCCCCATCGTGGTTTTTTCGATGCCGAGCACCTCAACCTCACAGCAAGCATGAAACTGGAGCTCGACCATGCCGATGCCGACTCACTGCATGCCACCTTAACCCAATTCACGGCCACCGACAGCGTGGCGGGCATCGACCTGCGGCGGCTCACAGCCACCGTGGCGGCCACCAAGCAAGGCATCGAGTTCACCAATGTCAACATTCAGCAGGGGAGTAGCATCCAGCTGGTTTTTGCACAAGGGTTGATGCGCCTGCCCGACAAAGAGCGGGGCACCTCGCTTGCTTATTCCACCTCGACCATTACCGGGAATGTCCTGTTGCGAGACATCGCACGCCCCTTTGCACCCGCATTGGCCCGTTTCACCTTGCCACTGAAACTGCGCACTCGCATGTACGGCGACAATAACACCATCCATTTCACAGACGTTGATGTGCGGCGCACAAACAATGCCCTCGCCATCCAGGCCAGCGGATATGTCCACGAACTCAAAGACCCCAAGGGGCTGCACGTGCATTTTGACGTAAGCCACATGAAAACCACAGCCACCGAAGCCGAGCAAATCATCAACCAGTTCACCGTCAAGAAATTCATGATGGAACAGCTGGCCCGGTTGGGACAAATCACCTATACCGGCCACTTCGACGTGCTGTGGAAACGTGAATTATTTGCAGGACAGCTCGGCACCCAGGCCGGAAACATGACATTCGACTTCGGACTCGACGAACTCACGCACCACATGAGCGGGCATGTCAAGACCGATGCCCTGCAAATCGGGCACGTCATGGATTTGCCCGACATCGGGCCGGTGGCAGCGTCAGCCAGCTTCAAATTCGATGTGTCCAAAGAGCGCACCGCCGCCGTAAGGCGAGTCAAGGGAGGCAAACTTCCCATCGGCGGAGTGAAGGCCCATGTGGACAAGGCTTCCTACAAGTTCATCTCCACCAGCGACCTCGATGTGGAAATCAACAGTGACGGCGCCGAGGCGCAAGGCACACTCAACGCCCCGCACAAGTTCATGGACTTGGGCTGCTCGTTCTCCTTCACCAACACCAGCGAGATGCACAAAATGAAAATCAAGCCATTAGTGAAGCTACACCTGTAAAGGCACAACCCAAAAACAGGGCACATCCATTTTCAGGGCATGCTGCTTGTGGGAGCCGAAAAAATTGATTACTTTTGTTAGCGGACAAAACCTTTAACACCTAAACCACTATGCACATTGCCGTTGCTGGAAACATCGGGAGCGGAAAAACCACTCTCACACAAATGCTGGTGCAGCGTTATGGCTGGACACCACGATATGAATCGGTGGGTGACAACCCTTATTTGGCCGACTTTTATGCCGATATGCCCCGATGGTCGTTCAATCTACAGGTCTATTTTCTTAACAACCATTTCAAGGAGGTGGTGGAGATTGCACAGAGCCAAGAAACCATCATTCAGGACCGCAGCATCTTCGAGGACGCCTACATCTTTGCCACCAACCTGCATGAACAAGGACTGATGAGCGAGCGCGACTGGAACAACTACAAGAGCTTGTTCGACTTGATGCTGTCGCTGGTCAAGCTGCCCGACCTCATGATATACATCCGCTCAAGCATCCCCACCCTGGTGGCGCAAATCCAGAAACGGGGACGCGACTATGAGCAAAGCATCCGTCTGGACTATCTGCAGGGCCTGGAACGGCGCTACGAGGAGTGGATTGCCGGCTACAAGGGGCAGCTGCTCATCATCGATGGTGACAACTGCAAGTTTGGCGACCGTCCCGAGGACTTTGTGCAGGTGACCGACCGCATCGACTCCATCCTCTATGGCCTGTTCCCCATGATTTAGGCAGCTCAACTTTCAGACAACAATAACGCGGGGCGGCAACACCAAGATGGTTGCCGCCCCGCGCTTGATGCCATAGGGGGTCACTGGAGCGTGAAACGCACCTTCGACAAGATACGGTCGCTGGAAGTGCCCAGCAGAGCTTCAAAGTCGCCCGGCTCTGCCACCCACTGGTGGCTGTTGTTGTCGTAGAAACTCAAGGCGTCACCGCCGATGGTAATCGACACATCGCAGCTCTCGCCGGGCTGCAAGTACACTTTCTTGAAGCCTTTCAGTTCTTTGACAGGACGCGGCAGCGATGATTTGAGGTCGCTCACATAGAGTTGTACCACCTCGGCCCCGGCACGGTTGCCAGTGTTTTTCACATTCACTGTGAAGGTGATGCTGTCGCCCTTCGTTATCGACTTGGCACTGGCCACGGGCTTACCCAACTCGAAGGTGGTGTAACTCAAGCCGTGACCGAAAGCAAAGGTGGGCTTCGTCTTGAAATGGTCCACGCCACGGTAGCCCACATAAAGCCCCTCCTTGTATTCCAAATCCCACACTTCTTCATTGGCACGCTTCACGCCGGGATAAGCGTTCAGCCGATGGGCACCCACGTCGTTGAGCGATTCGGGCCAGGTGAAAGGCAACTTGCCACTGGGATTCACATCGCCCACCAGCACGCTGGCCAGCGCCGTGCCGGCCTCGCTGCCGATGAACCACCCCTGCACTATGGCGGGCACTTTCTTGACCCAAGGCATGGCCACCGCATTGCCACTGACATTGACCACCACAAGATTCTTATTGGCTGCGGCCAGCGCCTCAATCACCCGGTCTTGCCCATAAGGCATGGCGAAGTCCAGGCGGTCGTACTCCTCGGCATCCTGATGGTTGCTCTTGTTGAGGCCACCAAAGAAAATCACCACATCGGCCTGGCGGGCTTTGGCCACGGCTTCGGCGATGAGCTGGTCGGGCGTGCGGTCGTCCTTGAGGTCTTGACCCGTGGTGACACCATTGTACTCACCGGTGACATCACCCACATATCCACGGGCGTAATCCACGGTGGCCAAGCCGGCCAGCCGTGCCTTGAGCCCGTCGAGCGGAGAAATCTCTCGCTGCACCTTGAGCGAGCTGGAGCCACCGCCCACGGTCATCATTTTCACCGCGTTCTCACCCACCACAAGCACCTTGTGAGTCTTGGCCAGGTCGATGGGCAACACGCCATTCTGGTTCTTGAGCAGCACAATGCCCTCACCGGCAATGTCGCGCGCGGCCTGATAGTGTTCTTCGCTGCACATCGAGCCGAAAGGACGATGTGCGTTGAGCGTGGTGCGCAGGAAAAGGCGCAGCACACGGCGCACCTTGTCGTCGAGCTCCCGGGTGGTGTATTTGCCCTCTAAAATGAGTTTTTTGTAGGGTTGGGCCAGATAATAACTGTCGTAGGCATTGGGATAGCCCTCGTTCAAGCCATTGGTCCACGAGCCAAACTCCATGTCAAGGCCACCTACAATGGCTTGATGAGTGTCGTGTGCGCCACCCCAGTCACTCACCACCACGCCGTCAAAACCCCAGTCACGCTTCAAAATGTCGACCAGCAGATAGGGATTCTGGCAGTTGTGGATATTTTTGTAGAGGTTATAGGCCCCCATGATGCCCCATGCATGCCCCTGCTGCACAGCGGCCTTGAAAGCGGGCAGATAAATTTCGTGCAGTGTTCGCTCGTCCACGATGACATTGGTGGTGTGGCGATTCAGCTCGTTATTGTTCAGGGCATAGTGCTTTACGCAAGCCGCCACACCTTGCGACTGAAGGCCACGCACATATGGCGCCACCATCGTCGAGGCCAGATAGGGGTCTTCACCCATATACTCAAAGTTGCGTCCGTTGAGCGGCGTGCGATAGATGTTCACACCCGGCCCAAGAATCATGTCCTTGCTGCGATAGCGCGCCTCCTCGCCCAACGCCACGCCATAGCGGTGCGCCATAGCGGGATTCCAGGTCGCGGCCAGGCAGGTCAATGCCGGGAATGCCACACACGAGTCGTTGGTCTGGCCGGCTTGCTCCCACTCGTCCCACAGCACATCGGGGCGCACTCCGTGCGGTCCGTCATCGGTCCAAAAATCACGGATGCCCAAGCGCTTGATACCCGGCGACGAGAACTTGCTCTGCGCATGGATAATGGCGATTTTATCATCGAGTGTGAGCCTCGACATCAAGTCGTCGATACGCTCATTCTCGCTGAGCGATTCGTCAAGGTAGGCCGGCGCTTTTTGCGCACCCAAAGCCAGCGACATCCACAAGAATGCCACAAAAAAAACGTTTTTTTTCATGTCGGTGAACGAGGTTGGAATAAAATGGTTTTATTGGTTCAATAATATCATGACCAGCGCGGTGACATCGGCCACACTCGTTTCGTTGTCATCGTTGACATCGCTGCGTTCGTTCGATGTTTGGCGCATCACCAGGTCGACCAGTGTGGTGACATCGGCTATCGACACTTCACCGTCGCCATTCACATCGCCCTTCAGAAAGCCACCTTGCGACTCAATCCGCATCCATGCCAGCTTGCAGGTGGAGCTATACTTACCCGTAAAGGTGAGGCGGTGTTTGCCTGCCGGCAAAGTGACAGTGGCCTCGTAGGTCTGCCACTTGTCTTGGGTCGATGTCATACCGGTGTAGGGCAGGTCGAGATTGGCCACCAGCACACCGTCGCATTTCAATTCCAGACGAGGGGTGGAGATGAAGTTCATGCTCGAGTGGCGCAGCGTGAGTTTGTATTCACCTGCTTGAGGCACTTCCACCAGGTACTCACCCACCGAGCCGATGCCAAATGAGCTGATGTTCAGTTTCACGTCACTCTCCCCGTCGGTGTTGGGACGGAGCTGCACCCCCTTGCTGTAAACATAGTTGGTGGCAGGAATAAGTTCCGCCGGGCGATAGTAGTAGGTGGTGTCGAAGGGCGACATATAGGTGTAAATTTGCCCCATCCAGGTGAGTGTGCCTGCAGGCGGCAAGTGTGTCACCATGTTGGGGGTGATAAGCAGCCTGTAATAGGGGGCGGCATTGCTGCCGCGAGCCTTGAACCAGGCATAACGATATACATAGGGACTAAGCTCCAGATCCTGAATTTTCTGCACCATGGTATTCATTTGAGAAATGGAGTCCACAGTGCCTTCCCAAGCACAGAACTCGGTGAGCCACACCTGCTTGCCATATTTCTTGGCAAAATTCTCCACAAAGCCGATTTGGGCCGAGGGAGAGTTCATGTAGCAGTGAAGGGCCAAATAGTCGATACGAGCCTGGGGATAAGCGGCCAGAAACGCGTCCATCCACTGTTCGGGCTGGTAGGTGTTGCCGTCGTTGATGGCACCGTCGGGGTAGTTGAGCGCCGGAGCCACCAGTTTGAGGCCAAACTCGTCGGCAATGGCCTCTAAGCGGGGCCACAGGGCAGCAGCTTGCTGGGGTGTCATGTTGGCCTGGGCCCTGAAGTTGGGCTCATTGAATCCCAGCAGATATTTGGCATCGGGGTGCTCGGTGTAGAACGAGCGCAGCGCCGACTCATTGAAATTGCCATTCCAAGCCATGGGCACAAACTCCATCTCAGCATCGGCTCCGCCCACCACATCGCGCACATAGGACGTGGGGGTGGGTCCCCAGTTATAAGTCCACGACACTCCAGGCGACAATGAGTGAATCTCAGCGGGATAACCAAATGCGTTCTCACTGGCTCCGCGTTTGAAGCTGCGTGCAGGTTGTGCGGTCAGGCTCACGGCCATCGACACCAGCACCGCAAAAAACAATAACTTTCTCATGGTTTGTACTCTATGTTTATGCTTGGAAATGTTTAATAAAAGTTTTCTCACCCGGCCCGGAGATTCTGCCGGGCCGGGTAGGAAAACCGGTTAATAGTCAATTACTCAGCGGGGTTGGTGTGTCCACCGGTCATGACGTGCTCAATGAGGTAGGTGACATCGGCAATTCCCACCTCACCGTCGTGGTTCACGTCGCAGGTGTCGCCAGTCACAGGCTCGGGCGTTTCCTCTACAAGACCCTTGGTGTAGAAGAAGATGTTGTCCATGTGGAGCTCAGCACCGGCCACGCCACCACTCAGTGTCCAGAAGTAGTTGCTCCTGTACGCCTTGGCACCGCCTTCGGTGGCCTCCCACACATCATCCTGATTGATAGGTGCGCTGGTAGCGATTTGTTTCAGCACGCTGTAGGGAATGTCGAAATAGTACCATTCACCGTCATTCTCATAGGTACCCACATTGATGTAGAGTTTACCACCGTCATCAAACTGTCCGTTGCCCACCGACATTTTGGCCGACCCTATACCGATTGCGTGAACCACATCGGGGTTACCCTTGATGGCGAAGTGCAGGTAGTAGTTCTCGTCGAGGAAGCTCAAATCCAGGGGCACATCGCTCACGAATCCCTGACCCGACCAATTTTGTGCGCCCGACACGCGGATGGCAAAGTGGTTCTCCTGCTCGCCGAACGAGTTCTCACCGCCTTCACCGCCGTCGGAAATGCCTACATAAGTGCCATCCCAGAACCAATCGTGTGTGGTTTCCTCATTGATGCGCAGGTCGAATTTGATGCCCTGCTCGGTAACCGATTCCATGGCCTCGGCCACACCGGTGCTCACGGCGATGGGAACAAAGTTGTGGGCATTTTCCCAATCAAACTTATCGTAGTTACCGGTCACGTCGTTGTAAGCCTTGGTAACATACTGTGCGCTGGCCAGTGCAGAGCCAGCAAGCAGCAATGCTGCGATAGCGAAAATCTTTTTCATTTTTTGTGATTTTAAAAGTTAGTAAAAAATTTGTATTTTATTAATTTTATGTCTTGCAATATTATTACCATCCATTGTTCTGCTCAATGCCGCTCAGCGTGATTTCTTCGCTGGGGATGGGGAAAAGCTCGTGCTTGCCCTTGATGAAAGGCGACACATGGCTGCGGCACTCCTCGGTCTCACCGGCAAAGTAGGCCTCCATCGTTTCGGCGGCAATGCCCCACCGGCACAGGTCGAACCAGCGATGACCTTCCATAGCCAGCTCACAACGACGCTCGTGGCGCAGAGCCGTGCGCAGGTCGGCCTGATTCATCTCGAGTTTCACCACCTGACCGCGGATGTAGGTGGTATAGGGGAACTTGGGCAGGCGGTTGCTGGCGCGGTTACGCACCTGGTTGATGGCTTCCACAGCGGGCTCCAAGTCGTTGAGCTCAATACAAGCCTCGGCATACATCAACAGCACGTCGGCATAACGAATCTGTCGACTGTTGGCCGGACCTCGTGTGGCATGCGTCAGGTGATACATGGCACCGCCGGGGCCGTCACTCATCATGTTGTATTTGCGGGCACAGTGGCGTGTGCCCAGATAAATTTCCTGCTCCTCATTCTGAATTTGGTCATCGGTGGGCGTGAGGATGCTGTTGGCACGCCGCACATCACGCGTGGCGGTGGTGGTGGCCATGTTGGTCTCATACTCATCGTAGAGGTCTTGCGAAGGCTTGTCGAAGCCCCAGCCGCTCTCGCCGAAGGCCGTGGTGCGCGGACGTTGCAGAATGGTGGTGAACGTGCCGCGGGTGAACCCTTCACCCTCGCCATAGTCGCTCATGGGATCCTCGGTGTACTGGATATCGAAGACCGACTCAATGCCGTTCTCCTCGGCCAGCGTGAAGATGGCGGCATAGGTGGGCGTGAGGTCATACTCGCCGCTTTCAATCACCTTCTTGCCCCATGTGCGGGCTTGCTGATAGCACTGCTCCACCGTGGCGCCGTCCACACTTTCATCGCCCTGAGCCAGGAAGCCGGCACGATAGAGCCACACCTTGCACAGCATGGCGTCGGCGGCTCCGATAGTGGCGCGGCCGGCATCCTCCACGGGATACTCGCTCTTCTCAATGAGCAACGTGTCGGCGGCCTCCAGGTCGTCGAGAATGAAGCGGAACGTGGCATCGCGGGTGGCACGGGTTTGTTTCCACTTGGCATTGCTGTCAATCACATCGGTGATGAGCGGCATGCCGCCAAAGATGCGCAACAGGCGGAAATAATAGTAAGCGCGAACAAAGCGTGCCTCGCCCTTGAGCCGTTTTTTCAAGGCAGGGGTGTAGTCGGTGCTCATCGGGATTTTTTCAAGCTCGTCGAGGGCAAGGTTGCAACGGGCAATGCCCTGCCACTGAGCACGGTAGAAGCCCAGCAGCAATTTGTTGTCGGTATTGGTCTTGAAATTCTCCATGTCGTACACATCGCCCATGTCGCTGGTGACGCTCTGACCGCCCTTCAGGGCATCGTCGCTCACCACATCGCCGATGAACCATTCGGGATAATAGGTGGGGCCATATTCCCACATCAGTGGCATATAAGCCGCATTGACGACCTCAATACCCGTCTCGGCCGTGGCAAAATAAGCGTCGCGGGTGCTCACACCGGGAGTTTCCTCGGTGAGCCAGTCGTGACATGAGGTAGTGGACAATGCCAGTGCGCCAATCATCGCATATGATAAAAACTTTTTCATCGTTGTTTTATTTTCAAAGGTCATACGTTTCGGTTACTTAGAACGACAGGTTGATGCCAAACAGATAGGTGCGCGACTGCGGATAGTTGCCATAGTCGATGCCGCTTCCCACCTCGGGGTCATAGCCTTTGTACTTGGTGAAGGTGAGCAGGTTGCTCACAGTGGCATAAACGCGGCAGCGGCTCATCCCCAGATGGCGGGCGATGTTGTTGGGCAGAGTGTAGCCCAGCTGCACGTTTTTCAGGCGCAGGTAGTTGGCGTTCTCCACAAAGCGGCTGCTATAACTGGTGTTGGCGCTGTTGCCTTTGGGGTTGGGGATGGTGCCGTCCACATTGTCGGGGGTCCACACGTTGACCATGTCGGCGCTGAGCTGTGTCTGCAAGCCCGCTCCCTCGGTGCGTGTGCGCATCATGTTATACACCTTGGCTCCCGCCACGCCCTGGAAGAAGAGCGACAGGTCAAAGCCTTTCCAATCGGCGCTCAAGTTCAAGCCGTAGGTGAGCCAGGGGAACGAGCTGCCCAAATTTTGCTTGTCGTTGTCGTCGATGATGCCGTCGTGGTTGATGTCCTCGTACTTGGCATCGCCGGCATGGTAAGGATTGAGCGACACGCCGCCGGCATTGGTGCCATAGCCGTCGAGATACTGGTTGGCCTCCTCATCGGTCTTGAACACACCCAAGAATTTATAGCCCCAATAAGTGTAGAGAGGCAGCCCCTCGTCATTCACACGCAGTGCGATGCCGTCCCAGGCTTTCTCGCCACCGTTAAGGGCAGTGAGCTTGTTGTCAATCATCGACACGTTTCCGTCAATAGCATAGTGGAACGAGCCCACCGTGTTCTGGTGGCCGAGTGTGATTTCAATACCCTTGTTACGCACGGTACCCACATTGGACTGGGCATCGTAGCGGTTGCCCACCCATGCCGGACCCTTGACGGTGAGCAACATGTCCTTGGTGTCACGGATAAAGAGGTCGACGGTAGTGGTCAGACGTCCATTCCAGAACGATGCGTCCACACCCACGTTCCACGTTTCGGTCTTTTCCCACTTGCCACCCTGGTTCACATAGGTGAGGATGGTGGCGCCATTCAGGTTATAGTCACCATTGAAGGGATAGGTGACAAATGTGGGGCCGGTGTGGAAAATGGTCTGGTTGAAAGCATCATTTCCAATCTTGTCATTACCGATTTGTCCCCAGCCCAGACGCAACTTCAGGTTGTCGAGCCATTGCACATCCTTGAGGAAGTTCTCCTTGTTGATGCGCCAACCCAGTGCCAACGAGGGGAAGAAGCCCCATGTGTTCTCAGGGAAGCGGTTCGACCCGTCGGCGCGGAAGTTCACGGTGGCCATGTAACGGTCCATCAAGGTGTAGTGGAAACGGCCCAGGAAGCTCAATCGACGCGTGCGACCCACGCCGTCACCGGCATAACCCTTGTCCTCGGTGGTCTGGCTCAAGTACCAGTTATTCTGCACCGGCAGCAAGATGTTCGAGCCGCTTCCGCCAATGTTGTATGAATTCCACTCCTCGGTGGTTTGGCCCACCATGAAATTGATGTAATGCTTGTCGGTGAGCTGCTTCATGTAGGTGAGCGTGTTTTCCCACACCAGCGTCTTATAGTGAGTCATGGAGCGCTCCAGGAAGTTTTTGTCCAGATTGTCGTAGCTCGACACCTCATATTTGTCCTTGAACAGGCGATGGTTCACATTCACATCGTCGTAGCTCAAGTCGGTGCGGTAGGTCAGCCCGTCGATGGGAGTGATTTCCAGATAGATGTCGCCAATCCATCGGCTGGTCTTGTCCTGAGGATGGGAGTAGGTAATCATGGAGATGGGGCTGTACACATTCTTGAAGTTGCTGGGAGGAGCCACGCGGCCGTCGGGGTAGAACGCGGGGTCCCAGGGAGCCATGGAGATGGCCTGCGACAACAGGTTGCTGTCCATCGACCAGTCTTGGGTGGCAGCATTGCGGCCCCAAGAATAGACGTACGAGAGATTCTCGCCTATCTTGAGCCAGGGTTTCACCTGGAACGAAGTGTTGGCACGAACCGTCAGGCGGTTGAAGTTACTGGCCTTGAGCGTACCATCCTGCTGGAAGTAGCTGGCACTGAACGAGTAATTGGCCTTGTCGGTGCCGCCATCCACGCTCACATGGTAGTTCTGGATGGGAGCCGTGCGGAACATTTCGTCCTGCCAGTCGTGATTGATGGCCGAATAGTCAAGACCGTCGGGGTTGTCAGCGGTCTTGGGCTGCATATAGTGGTCGTCGCCGCGGGTCTTGAATTGATAGAGCCACTCGTTGAAGCCTTTTTCCTCAAAGTAGGCTTTTTCACGCGCGGTGGCGTTCATCGCAATATATGTGCGCACAAAATCGTCTTTGCTCATCAGGTCGATTTTGCGCCAGCGCTGCTGGAAGCCATAGTAGGCATCGAACGTGACGTGGCTTTGGCCTTTCTCGCCCTTCTTGGTGGTGACCAGCACCACACCGTTAGCACCGCGGCTGCCGTAGATGGCCGTTGCCGAGGCATCCTTCAGAATTTCGGTGCTCTCAATGTCGCTGGGGCTGAGGAAATTGATGTCGTTGCAAATCACACCGTCCACCACATACACCGGGTCGCTGTTGTTCACGGTGCCTATACCGCGGATGCGCACTTGCGCTCCCGCACCGGGCTGGCCGCTGCTGGCGTTCACCGTCACACCGGCGGCACGGCCCTGCAGGGCCTGGTCGAGGTTGGCGGCCGGTGTCTTTTTCAGCTTGTCGGCGCTGATGGATGCCACCGAGCCGGTGAGGTCGCTCTTTTTCATCACACCGTAACCCACCACCACCAGCTCGCTGAGCATCTGGTTGTCCTCACCCATTCTCACATTGATGGTGGTGGAGCCGGTGAACTGACGTTTCTCGGCTCTCATTCCCACGAAGGAGAAAACAAGTGTGCCGGGCTTGTCGGCAGTGAAGACATACTGTCCGTCAAAATCGGTGACAGTGGCTTTGTTCGTACCTTCCAGCGTCACGGTGACACCGGGCAACGGCTCACCGTCGCTGTCGTCGACCACCGTGCCCTGGATTTTCATAGTCTGTGCCATCAGTGCTGAAGGCATCAGCAGTAGCAAAAAAATCGCTAATTTCAGTTTCATCGGTATTATTTTTTTCGTTTGATTGAATGCAGGTTATAAAATCTGCCGCAAAGTTAAGCTATCGCGCGCATTCACACCAAATAATAAACCTCACAAAAACCTCACTTTTTGAGAACAAGGTCAAAACCAGCATCACACATAATCGGCTGATTTATTTTGCTTTATGAAATTTATATGTTGTAAAACATAAAATATTCAACCTCAACTTGGCGATTTTTGCCTACTTTTGCAGCACAAGAAAACCACACAAGCCATGAGACTATATCTTTCTGTTTTTTTGCTCACTTTCATCGGCGCGATTGCACCGGCGCAACGCCCGCTACTCTATAACTTCACGCCACAGGACTACAATGGCGGCACCCAGAACTGGTGCATCAGCAAGACCACCGACAACCGCCTGCTCTTTGCCAACAACCAGGGGCTCATCAGCTACGACAGCCAGTTGTGGCACAGAATGCCGTTGCCCAACTACTCCTCGATGTGGGCAGTCTATTACGATGAGGCGCGCGCCTGCGCTTGGGTGGGAGGAACGGGCGAAGCGGGGTATTTTTCCCACGACAAGGCCACGCACACCATTGGCTATCACTCCATCATCGGCGACCTGCCGGCCGGCAAGCGCGACGTGGGCGAGGTGTGGCGCATCATGCCGTGGAAAAACGGCCTGGTGTTCCAGTGCCGCCAATGCGTGCTGCTGCGCAGCGACAAGGGGGCACTCACCGTGGTGCCATCGGAGCATCTGATTGACTGCTCGGCAGTGGTCGACGGACGGCTGCTGGTAGCCACCAAGCAAGGCGTCTTCGAGGTAGTGAACGGGCAGATGGTGCAGCAACAAGGCTGTGAAACGCTCGTCGGAAAAACCATTCGCTCCATGCTGCCGCTCGACAACGGCACCATGGTCATCGCCACCAGCAACGACGGAGCCTACATCTATGATGGCGACTCCCTGAAACCGCTGTTGATGGACATCACGCCGTTTTTAAAACAGAACGAGGTGTTTTGTGCCGCCATTCAGGGCAAGCAACTGGCTTTCGGCACGGTGCACTGCGGCGCAGTCATCAAAAATCTGGAAACGGGAACCACACAATACGCCAACATGGCCACCGGATTGAAAAACAACACCGTGCTCAGCATGAAATTCGACGAGCTGAACAATCTGTGGCTGGGGCTAGACCAAGGATTGGCCTACGTAATGCCCGGCTCGCCCTACGGCAACCTGCTCACCGACGTGAACAACATCGGCACCGGATACACTTCGCTCGTGTGGGACGGACGGCTCTACCTGGGCACCAACCAGGGTGTCTATTACCTGCCCCACCCCATCCCTAACAGCGCCATCCCGCCTGCACCCATACCCGTCGTGGGACTGAGCGGACAAGCCTGGCGGCTCACAGCCATCGACGGCACACTGCTTTGCGGCAACGACCACGGGGCTTACACCATCGTGGGGGGCATTGCGGCTCCCATTGCCGGCCCCGAAGGCACCTGGAACTTCATCGAGCTGACGCGGCACCCGGGGCGAGTGCTGGCTTGCGACTACCGCTCGCTCTACGTGATGGAACGCACAGCGGGCGGGGGCTTTCGCTTTGTGGGACGCGTGAGTGGTTTTGACCAAACCAGCGCATCGTTCATCGAGGACAGCGACGGAACCATCTGGCTCAGCCACTGGCAGAAGGGCATCTACCACCTGTGGCTGAGCGACGACTGCCTGCGGGTGACCAAGAGCGAGCGGTTCGACAAGAACCACGGCCTGCTGGTCGACGACAACAACATCCTGTGCCGGGTGGACGGAAAAATCTACATTTCATCGGTCGACGGATTTCACACCTACGACCACAGCACCCACCAGCTGCGGGCTGCCGAGTGGCTCACCAAACTTTTCGGCAGCATGGGCCAATCGCTCAACGTCTACGAAACGCCATCGCGCCATCTGTGGGCCTACAACAGCAGCTTTGTGGCCGTGGCACGCCCCGCCGCAAGCGGCTACGAGGCCGACACGCTGTCCTACCAGGCCTTGAGCAACCGGCTGCAGATGGCTCTGGGCAATTTCAGTTCACTCGACTCGGCACACACCATCCTCAATTGCGGGTCGGGCTTCATCATCGCCGCCAACCGCTATTCGGCCGTACCGAGCAACCACCGGGTGGTGTTACGCAGCCTTTACGCCATGAG
Organism: Muribaculaceae bacterium; assembly: GCA_017483645.1. Taxonomy (GTDB): domain Bacteria; phylum Bacteroidota; class Bacteroidia; order Bacteroidales; family Muribaculaceae; genus Sodaliphilus. The sequence continues at coordinate 54,588 of JAFUWD010000004.1, forward strand.
CGACACCGATAGCCTGACGCTGCATTTTCCCATCGATGACCGAGAGCCCGAGGTGACCATTCCTCACGACCATAACTCGCTCACTTTCAACTTTGTCATGCCCGAATATGTGCGCACCAGCGACATCAGCTACCGCTGCTTCCTCGAGGGCTACGACAGCAAGTGGGGAGGACCCCAAGAGCAACCATTCAAAACCTACACCCAGCTGCCGGGAGGCAATTACCGCTTTCACATCGAGGCCACCAATCAAGTGAGCGGACACACCGACACGCTGGTGGTGAAACTCAGGGTCAAGCCGGCATGGTACGAGACATGGTGGGCATGGATGCTCTATGCCATGGCGGCTGGTGCAGCGGCATGGATGGTGGCAAAAGTGGTGCAGCGGCGACAGGCACGCAAAATCGCACTCATGGAGAAGGAAAATGAACGCCAGATGCGCGAGCAGCAAGCCCAATTCGAGCTGGAACGGCACCGCAAGGAGAGTGAGCTGGCCCATCTGCGCAGCGACCAGCTGGAGATGGAACTGAAGCACAAATCGAGCGAGCTGGCCGACAGCACCATGAATCTGGTGAGAAAAAACGACATGCTGCAACTGCTCGACGGACAGATGGAGGAACTGGCCACCACGCTGTGGAAAGAAGACAACAAAGCCATGCTGGTGAAAAAAATCAACGCCATCCGTCACGACATCAAAACCAACATCAAGGAAGACGAAAACTGGGAGCGCTTTGAGGAAAATTTCAATCTGGTATACGACAACTTCATGATTCGGCTCGTTGAGCAGTTCCCCGACCTGAAAATAACCGATAAAAAGCTATGCGCCTATCTGCGCATGGGGCTCACCAGCAAGGAAATGGCCTCGCTGCTCAACACCAGTGTCCGCTCGGTGGAAACGGCGCGCTACCGCCTGCGTAAAAAACTGAACCTCGAGGCTGGCGACAATCTCACCGACTTCATCCAGCATTTCTAATCAAGAACATGACAATAAACACCAAAACACTCTATGTGAGCGACTTGGACGGAACCTTGCTGGGTGCCGACTCACGGCTCTCGGCCGGCAGTGCCCGGCTGCTCAACCACCTCATCACCGAGCACGGCGCACTGTTCACCGTGGCCACGGCGCGCACACCGGCCACCGTGGTGCCGCTGATGCAGCAGGTGGAAGCAACGCTGCCCTTCATCGTCATCGGAGGAGCGGCCCTGTGGAATGTGCAGCAGAATGCCTACGAGCAGGCACGACCCATCAAGCCCGACACCGTTCTAACCATTGCCGACGCCTTCGAGCGCAACTCGTTACACCCGTTCATCTACCGGCAGCACGGCTCGCTGCTTCACACCCATCACTTCGGCCCGATGAGCGACCAGGAGAGCCGGTTTGTGGCTCAGCGCCAAAACCTGCCCCTGAAACGCTTTTTTCTCGATGACGCCCATTATCGCACCAGCCCCGACCCGGCGCTGCTCATCTTCTCCATGAACAAATACCGCGTGCTGAAGGGCATCGTCGACGAAGTGATGCCACAAGTGCAGTGCGAGGTGATGCTCTACCACGACATCTTCGACCCCGACGACGGCTACCTTGAAATCTGCGCCCCGGGGACAACCAAGGCACTTGCCATCAAGCGACTCGCCAAGCGGCTGGGTGTGGAACGCGTGGTGGTCTTCGGCGACAACCGCAACGACATCGCCATGATGCGGGCAGCCACATGGAGCGTGGCAGTGGACAACGCTTTCGACGAGGTGAAAGCTGCGGCCCATGAAATCACCGGCCCCAATACGGCCGATGCCGTGCCACACTGGATTCTTAATGACTTGCTACAAAGATAACCGCCCCTATGGTATTGAGTTGCAGGAGGATTTCTACTTATCAATATTTTTTTGTAATTTTGTGACCATCGTGGCCAATTTGAGAAACATATACGATTCGCGGCGCATCTGGAAAATTGCCCTTATCGCCATCTCGATGACACTCGTGGCAGCTTTCCTCTACATCTCCAACCGCCTGGTAAAAGACCTGGCGGCGCAGGAGCGCGACCGCATGGAAATCTGGGCCAGCGCCACGCAGGAACTCGCCACGATGAACACCGAGCCGGTCGACAGCCTGGGCAACCCGCCGCCCATGACCGATGTGGACTTCCTGCTTTCCATCATCGAGGGAAACCGCACCATTCCGGTGCTGCTGGTGGATGACGATGACAACATCTTGCAGCACCGCAATTTCCGTCTGCCCGAGCCGGTGGACAGCATGAACCCCTACGACATCTCGCCGGCCAACATGGCGTTTCTCAAGAAAAAACTGCAGGCCCTCAAGGGCGGCACCAATTCCATCGAGATAAAAATCGACCCCACCACCACACAGCATCTCTACTACGAGGATTCCACCGTGCTTCGACGGTTGGCCTATTACCCCTACATCCAACTGGCGGTGCTGCTCATCTTCATCGCCGTAGCCTATTTTGCGCTCATCAGTGTCAAGAAGGCCGAACAGAACAAAGTGTGGGTGGGATTGTCGAAGGAAACGGCGCACCAGCTGGGCACGCCCATCTCATCGCTCATGGCCTGGACACAGATGCTCGAATCAATGGGCGTGGAAAAGGAAATCGTGAACGACATGGACAAGGACGTACACCGCCTGGCCATGATTGCCGACCGCTTCTCAAAAATCGGCTCCATGCCCGACAAGGAACTGGCCTATGTCAACGAGGCTGTGACAAGCAGCCTGGAATACATGCGCACCCGCATCCCCAAGCGTGTGGCTCTCACCATCGGCACCAATGATGACACCAACTGCGGTGTGATGCTTTGCTTGCCGCTGTTTGCCTGGGTGATGGAAAACCTCACCAAGAACGCGGTCGACGCCATGGACGGCGAGGGAAGGCTCGACATCGATGTCGGCAGCGACGAGCACAATGCCTTGATTCTCGTGCGCGACACCGGAAAGGGCATCGCACGCAAAAACTTCAAGAACGTCTTCAACCCGGGATTCACCACCAAAAAGCGTGGATGGGGACTGGGGTTGACCCTGGTGAAGCGCATCATCGAGGAATACCACGGCGGACGCATCTACGTCAAGGACTCCGAACTGGGGCGCGGCACCACCTTTGCCATCGAGATACCAAAAATCACCTAACAACCCACCACCATGCCATCCCCCTCACAACTCATCATGCTCGGCACAGGCAACGCCATGTGCACACGGTGCTACAACACCTGTTTTTATCTGCGCACACCCGGCGGGGGCCTCATGGTGGACGCCGGTGGCGGAAACGGCATCTTCCGCCAGCTCTACAAGGCGCACGTCACCGTGGAGGAAGTGAGGAACCTGTTTGTCACCCATGTCCACACCGACCATATCCTGGGAGTGGTGTGGATGGTGCGCAAAATCTCACCCATGATTCACAAGGGCCGCCACACAGCACCGTTCACCATCTACTGCAACGCTGAAGTGGCCGATGCCGTGCGCACCATCTGCCGCCTCACCATGCCGCGGAAAATTTGCAGCGCGCTCGACGACACCATCATCCTGCGCGAGGTTACCGACGGCGAAACTCTCACCATCGACGACATGGAGGTCACTTTTTTCGACATTGGCACCATCAAGACCAAGCAATTCGGCTTCAGTGCCATCTTGCCCGACGGCCAACGCGTAACCTGCCTGGGCGACGAGCCCTACAACCCTGTGGCCGAGCAATATGCCCGCGAGGCCGACTGGCTGCTGTGCGAGGCGTTCTGCCTCTACGGCGACCGCGCGCAATTCAACCCCTATGAGAAAAATCACTCCACTGCCCTCGATGCCGGGCAAACGGCTCAACAGCTGGGCGTGAAAAACCTGTTGCTCTACCACACCGAGGACACCCATCTGGCCACACGGCACCAAGCTTACGCCACCGAGGCCGCCAGCCACTTCACCGGCCACATCGTCGTCCCCGACGACCTCGAAACCATCGACCTCTGACCACCACCTTCTCCCCTGGCCCATTTTTACTGAAAATCCGATTAGTATTTGCATAAAAACTGAAAATACAGTAATTTTGTGCTAAATCTTTCATAAACTGTTTACACACCTTATTCTTTCATGCTACGGAAAATCCGCATTATTCTCGCCACGGTGATGATGACACTCATCACTCTGCTCTTGCTCGATTTCACAGGCACAGTCCATCACTGGATGGGATGGGTGGCCAAAATTCAGTTCCTGCCGGCTGTGCTGGCACTCAATGTGGTAGTGGTGGCGGCACTGGTGCTACTCACGCTCGTTTTCGGGCGCATCTACTGCTCGGTGATTTGCCCGCTGGGTATCATGCAGGACCTGCTGTCGAGCATGAACCGCAAGAAAAACCACTTCAGTTATTCTCCCGAAAAGCGATGGCTGCGCTACGGCGTGCTGGCAGTGTTTCTGGCGGCGCTGGCAGCCGGCGTGGGAGCCATCGTGGCCCTGCTGGCACCCTACAGCGCCTACGGGCGCATCGTGGCCAACCTGCTTCAACCGCTCTACATCTGGGGTAACAACGGGCTGGCGGCCATCGCCGAGCACTATGAGAGCTACGCCTTCTATAGCCGCGACGTGTGGCTGCGCGGCGTCCCCACACTGATTGTGGCCGTGCTCACACTGGTGCTGCTGGCCGTGCTGGCCTGGCGTGGTGGACGCACCTATTGCAACACCATCTGCCCCGTGGGCACCGTGCTGAGCTGGCTGGCCCGCTTCTCGTGGTTCAAGGTCTATATCGACACTGACAAATGCCGCAATTGCAGCCTCTGCAGCAAGAACTGCAAGGCCAGCTGCATCGACTACAAGAACCATCGTGTGGACTACAGCCGGTGCGTGACGTGCGGCAACTGCCTGGAGAAATGCGAATTTGGCGCGTTGCGCTATGGCCGCCCCATGAAGCAGCCGGCCACACAGCCGGCTCCTGACCAGCAACCCGACACCGCACGGCGTGCGTTCCTGGTGGGTGGCTCCATTGTGGCAGCTGATGCTGCACTGGCACAAGCAGGCAAGAAAGTCGACGGCGGGTTGGCCGTTATCATCGACAAAAAACAGCCCAAGCGCACCACTCCTATCACGCCGCCAGGCTCAATCAGCGCGGCCAACATGGCTCGCCACTGCACGGCCTGCCAACTGTGCGTGGCCCAGTGCCCCAACGACGTGCTGCGCCCCAGCACCGACCTCAAGACCTTCATGCAACCCGTCATGAGCTACGAGCGCGGATACTGCCGCCCCGAGTGCCACCACTGCTCACAAGTGTGCCCGTCAGGGGCCATCCGCCCCATCGGCCATGCCGCCAAGGCCTCTACGCAGATTGGCCACGCTGTGTGGATCAAGGATAACTGCGTGGTTCTCACCGACGGCGTGTCGTGCGGCAACTGCGCGCGCCACTGCCCGTCGGGGGCTATCATGATGGTGCCGCTCGACCCCGATGACGACACATCGCCCATGGTACCCGCCGTGGACCGCTCGCGCTGCATCGGCTGCGGTGCCTGCGAATATGTGTGCCCGGCCCGCCCGTTCTCGGCCATCTACGTCGAGGGGCATGAGCAACATCAGGAAATTTGATTTATTCACTCCACCGGAAAACACCTCACCGAACATGAACGAGAAAAAAATATTGTCGCGCCGCACATTCCTCAAAGCCCTCGGACTGGGCACTGCCACGGCTGCCGTGCCCACCATCGTGGGATGCGCCACCGCCGACCACCAAGAATCGCCCCAAGAACCTCCTGTGGGCAAAATGACCTACCGCACCAACCACAACACCGGCGACCGCGTGTCGCTGCTGGGCTACGGCATGATGCGCCTCCCCACTGTGGGGGCGCAAGCCAGCGCACGCGAGGACGGGGATGCCGAAATCGACCAAGACATGGTCAACCGGCAGGTGGACTATGCCATTGAGCATGGGGTCAACTATTTCGACACATCGCCGGCCTATTGCAAAGGCCGCAGCGAGCATTGCACCGGCATAGCGCTCGCCCGGCACAAGCGCGAAGAGTTCTTTATCGCCACCAAATTGTCGAATTTCAGCCCCGAGACGCAATCACGCGCCGCAAGCATCGAGATGTTCCAAAACTCGCTGCGCGAGCTGCAGGTCACCTATATCGACTACTTGCTGCTGCACAGCATCGGAGGCGGCAGCGATGCCATGCAGGAGTTCAACAGCCGCTATATCGACAACGGCATCCTGCAATACCTCATCGAGCAAAAACAAAAAGGCACCATCCGCAATCTGGGTTTCAGCTATCACGGCGACATCGCCGTCTTTGACCACGCCTTGCAGATGCACGACCGCGGCGAGGTTCACTGGGATTTTGTGCAAATCGAGCTCAACTACCTCGACTGGCAACATGCCAAGGAAATCAACGAACGCAACACCAACGCCGAATACCTCTACGGTGAACTTGTGAAGCGCGACATCCCGTCGGTCATCATGGAGCCGCTGCTGGGCGGACGCCTGGCAAAACTGCCCGACCCGCTGGCACACCGGCTGCTGCAACGCGCCCCCGAGCGCAGCGTGGCCTCCTGGGCGTTCCGCTATGCCGGCACCTATCCCAAGGTGCTCACCGTGCTCAGCGGCATGACCTTCATGGAGCACCTCAAGGACAATTTGCTGTCCTACTGCCCACTCAAGCCTCTCACCGACGAGGAGATGCAATTCCTTGAGAGGGTCGCCACCGACATGGTGAGCTACAACACCATACCCTGCAACGACTGCAAGTACTGCATGCCATGCCCCTACGGCATCGACATACCGGCCATTTTTGTTCACTACAACAAATGCCTGAGCGAGGACAACGCGCCTAACGACCGCATGGACCCCGACTATGCCGAGCGCAGGCGCGCCTTCCTGGTGGGATACGACCGTGCCGTGCCCCGTCTGCGGCAGGCCGACCACTGCATCGGCTGTGGACAGTGCGAGCCCCATTGCCCACAGCGCATACGCATCCCGCAGGAGTTGCGCCGCATCAGTGAATATGCCGAGACCCTGCGCCGTGAAAAACCCGGTCATCACCGTCATGATGCACCGAAACCACACTGATTTTCAGGATTTTCGTTTAATTCACAATCGAGTAGGTCGGGGAGCGTGAGCGTTTAGCTTGCGCTCCCTTTCCTCTCACACCACCGTACGTGCCGTTCGGCATACGGCGGTTTAATTTGTTTTCAAAGAATGCCTAATCTCATAGTAGTCA
>JAFUWD010000027.1 GCA_017483645.1 Muribaculaceae bacterium
CTGGTCAGTGTTCTTGACTACTATGAGATTAGGCATTCTTTGAAAACAAATTAAACCGCCGTATGCCGAACGGCACGTACGGTGGTGTGAGAGGAAAGGGAGCGCAAGCTAAACGCTCACGCTCCCCGACCTACTCGATTGATGTGGTGGGGAGTCGCAGGGGCTGTCAAGGCAGTTTGTCGTACTCCTCGTCGGTGACCGGTTCCAGCCACTCGTTACTGGCCCCTTCGCCCACCTGCGTCATGTAGGTGATGTGCTGAAACCATGAGTCGCGAGCGGCACCATGCCAATGTTTGGCTTCGGCGGGAATGGCGACGACAGTGCCCGGAGTCATCTGCACCGGTGCTTTGCCCTCTTCGACATACCATCCACGCCCGGCCACGCACACCAGCACCTGCACGCTTGCATGGTGAATGTGCCAGTTGTTGCGGCACCGAGGCTCAAATGTGACATTGACCGGCCCGCCATGTTCGGCATCGAGAGGAGCCAGATAGCTGTTCCCGATGAAATATTTGGCGTAAGCGGTATTCAGTTCGCCTTTGGGCCAGACGGAGAAATCCACCGTTTTCACATCTTGCTGGGACTGCGGTTCACCAAACTCTTTGGCGATGGCTGTTCGGAGGCGCTGGGTCTCTTCGGGGCCCACAGTGGCCTGCATCACGGTGGCAATGTCGTGGATTTGAGCGTCGGTCACGCCCATGTTGCGTGCTCCGTGCACATGGGCCAGCAGTTGCGGCTCGCACCCGGGCAATGCGCTGATGGCGCTCACGGTCACTATCTCGCGGTCGGCATGGCTCAAATTGTCGCGGGCAAAGATGTCGCCAAACAGGTGAGCCTTGAGGTAGTAGTCGGTTTGTGGAGCAAATTTGTAGTCAAAAGGCATTCCCGTGAGCTTGGTTTGCACCTGAGTACCGCTACGCAGTGCGTTGTAGTCGGCAGGCAGTGGTGAAGCCTCACGCCCCGGTTCACAAGGCCGTCCATTTTGCTGGCGTTCTTGCATCACCTGTTGCAAGGCTCCCAGCGCGTTGAGCGAGCGCGGGAATCCTGTGTAGGCATAGAGTTGCGAAAGAGCCTCCTTGATTTCACTGACGGTGAGACCGGCATCAAAGCCGTTGTCGATGGCGACGCGCAGTTTGGCGATGTCGCCTCTTGCTTCGTTGGCCGCGATGGTCACGAGCGCTTGTTGTGCGGTGGTAAGTTCCATAGTTTCTGTTGCCCCCATTGTGGTGGCCATAAACACGGCCACTGTAGTGAGGGCTGTTTTGATTCGATTCATATTTTGTGCATTATTGATTGAATTAAAAACTCTCGGTCGTGAAAAACGCGGTGTCGGGCTTATTTCAACTTCTTGCCTTCTTGAAAGGCGTCGCCCACCTTTTCGCCCACGACACGGTAGGCGAGGGCGGCCGAGTCGAACATGATAGGCTCAAGCCGGCCCAGGTCGATGCGACCGTCACCGTCGAGAATCGACTCGTCGGCGCTCATGTTGACCACTTCTCCCACGATGCGTATTTCTCCGGTGTCGGTTTCCTGCATGTCGTGCAGTCGGCATTCAAGGGTGAGTGGAAATTCTTCGAAAAGAGGTGCGTCGACGTGACTGCTCGGGAAAGCATGGAAGCCGGCTTTGTCCACTTTCTGCTCATGCAGTCCGCTGACGATGCCGAAGTAGTCGGCCTGAACCATTGTTCCTTTGGTGGCAAAACTCACGGTAAAGGCACGTTTGAGCGTGATGTTGTCGCGCGTCTTGCGCACATGGCCAATGTTGATGGCAACATGGCGCTCGCTGCACTGTCCTCCCCAGGCCACATTCATGGCGTCGGGCACACCGTTTTCATCATAAGTGCCGATAATCAAGACGGGGAGCGGTGTTACGACAGGATTTTTTGTGAAATTCTTTCTCATAGCATTTAGTTGTTAATAGATAAATGATCAATGTGTTTCTGTAAGGAATCAAGTGACGTTACCAAATTAAAGCGTTCACGTCGTCGACGATGCGCACCGTCACATCGTAGTCGCGCACCAAGTCGTCGCCGTCATACTCCACCACATGAACCGATTTGGCGCTTAGCAGTGTTTTTGGCACGTTGTCCTGCAGATTGCGCAAGGCGCGTGTGCTATCTATGTTGCGGTGCAGAAGCATGGTGTCGCCCCCGTCGTAAATCAGTAACGGGTCGCGAGGCTCAGTTTCTTCGGCATCGACGATGAGCAACAAATCTCCGGCCTGGTTTTGCATCAAACTGTAGAAGGAGGATGCATCAGTGTTAGATTTCATGACAAATAGAGGTGTTAAAAATGCTTTTCACCACAAAGATACAAAAATATGGGTTAAAAGCCGAAGCATGGACAGTGTTTTTGTGCAGGCAAGTGTCAGTTTTGTCAGAAAAGTGTCAGTTTTCTCAGTGTGGAATATTTTTTGCAAAGATTGTCAAAAATGATTGATGACAAATGACAACAGCAATCCATCGGCACGATTATGTGATGCCACTGTTCAGACGCATGGGCGACACGCGCTCGTTTGCGGGCACGGCATTCTGCATCGACGGCTATCTGGTGACGGCCGGCCATGTGGTGGCTGATGATGCCACTTACTATGTGCGCAACGGCGCCGATTGGCATCCCCTGCTTCATGACCAATGGATACCCAAGCAGGTGCCTGCATTCGACAAGCATGGTTGGGATGTGGCTTTTTACCCCGTCCCTGGGTTGCAAAGCCCTTTGTCGCTGGCCGATGATGATGCCCGGCCCGATGATGAGCTGGAGGTGGTGTGCTGGCAGATGCGTCCTGCCGGTCCGGAACGGTTGGCAACGCAAAGTTTGGTAATCAAGGAGCCAGACGAAAAAGCCTACTTGCGGCTGGCAACGGTTGACCGCATCACCCACGGGTCGAGTGGGAGTCCCGTGATGCGCGATGGTAAGGTGTACGGTGTGCTCACCATGGGGCGCGACCATGTGGAAAGTGCCGGCATGGCCCCTCTCAGGCGGCAGCTGGAGCAAAACACCTGTTGGGCATTCAAGGCCAGCCGGGTGCGCAGTTTCCTGCCGTAACTTAATCAAAAATCAAATCCGAGCGAAAGGAAGAAGTGGAGGCGACGGGTGTAACTGTTCCATCCCAGTGACAAACCCAGCGGGCCCGCGATGCCACTATCGTAGTAATAGGCAATCTGTGCGCCCCATAACGGTTTGTTGTCAAAAATCTTGTCCAGTTCATCGTTTTGCTCCGACACACTGCCGTCGAGCAGCAGGTAGTGTCGGCCAGTGATTCGCTGTTGCAGACGCAGTGCTGCGCTCACAAATTTGGAGTTGAAGAACTCTGCACGTCCCATGCCCGCTATGGGCAACTGCTGCGGAAAAAACTTGCCATAGCTCCGTCCACCCACCACATTGCCAGCCATGATGGGCAGGTCGTCGCCAAAAAGCATCCGGCCCAATACCCCGGGCCTAATACTGGTGGAGTGTGTGAGCGGGATGGTCACCTGGCACATGGCCATCACATCGCTGAATCCCGAGTGTCCCTTCCACTGGGCCATGTTGTCGGTGCAGTAGGCATAACGTGCTTCGGCTCTCACGCCACGAGTGGCGAAATAATGATTGTCCTCGTTATTGTAACGCAGCTTGGCGTGGTAATTGAAAAAGTGCTCATTAGGCCTGAACTCAATTGCGCTGTTTTCATTCCACAACTCGTTGAAGAGGTGGTAGTGTTGCCATCCCAGCCCCAGCTCGCAGTCAAAGTTCATGGCATCGACGGAAAAGAGCTTCAGATTGGCATGCTGATAAAGCATCGACAAATTGTTGCTGCGCTTGCCACGGGTGTAGATGTTGGTGTATTTATACCAAAATTCATAGCTCAGTCCCAACTTTCGGAATGGTCGTGGCTCGATGTTGAAATCAAGGCGCAGCATCGACCTCATGCCTAATCGCACAGTCAAATCAAGCTCCTTGTTGAGTTTCTCGCCAAAAAAATATTTGCCGTTGAGTTGTAAAGCGGCGATGTCCTCGCTGTCGAAGCGAGCGGTCACCGATGCCGTGAGAGTGTTTTTCTGTCGGAAATCGGTCAATCCAGACGGTTCTTCGTCATTTTCTGGCACCTTGTTGATGTCGCGCAGATGCATGGTGCAGTCGGTGTGGGGGAGGACACCGGCTTGCTGCTTGAGCACCATGATGGAGTCGAATTTTTCGCGCGTGGCTTTCTCGCCACGTTCCATGAGCGCATCGAGCGCGCGACCCGAGAAACTGCCGCTGTTGTAGCCACGCACGGGCACCTTGATGAGCAGGTCGCAGTACTTTTCGTTCTCACGGGCCCTGCGACTCACGTCGCTGCCAGCCGAGCGCTCCATCACATCCATGAGGGTGCGGTATTCCTTGTCGGTTCCAAGTTCCAGGTCAAACTTCACACCAATCACAATGTCGGCTCCCAGATCGCGTGCCACATCGGCTGCGAAATTGTTTTTCGCGCCACCGTCCACCAGCACCATGTCGCCCATGTGTACTGGAGTGAACACTCCCGGAATCGACATGCTGGAGCGGATGCTTTTCACCAACGAGCCGTGTGTGAGCACCACCTGCTCGTCCTTCACCAAATCGGTGGCCACGCAGGCAAATTGTCGTGGCAAGTCACGCAGGAAGTTGATGCTGTCGGTGTGTCCGTACAGATAGTGCCTGAACACGTTTTCCACATTGGTGCCCCGGATGACGCCGCCGGGTTGCGGGTCGATGCCTCCCAGGACATAAAAATTCCGCTCGTAGATGTAAGTGTTTTGAGCGTCGCGGTCGCTGAGTGTGAGAAGTCGACGGTCGTTTCGGTCGAGAAACAGTTCGGTCCAGTCCATCGTGCGCAGCATGGTGGCAATGTCGGTGCTGTTGTAGCCCACGCTGTAGAGCGCTCCCACGATGCTGCCCATACTGGTTCCCACCACCATGTCGACTGGAATGCCGGCCTCCTCGATAACCTTGAGCGCGCCAACATGAATGGCTCCTAACGCGCCGCCACCACTGAGCACGACGGCCACTTTTTTCCGTGCGGGCACACTGTCACTCACTGTGGTCTGAGCCGCCGCCGTCAACGAAACCAAGAGCGTCAATATGGATAATAACACTTTTTTCATGATACGGAAATCTATATTTTTGCACAAAGTTAAACATTTTTATTGAAAAGTTGTTTTTCTTTGTGCAGTTGGCTTGTAACTTTTTATTGAAAAAGCATAGGGTGGGGTGTTGGCTTCGCCGAAGTTACTTTCGCTCGGCATAAAAAATGAAAAACTGTGTTTCTCATTTTGTTCTGCACTCGCTTATTCGTAACGTTGGCTTCGCCGAAGTTACTTTCGCTCGGCATAAAAAATGAAAAACTGTGTTTCTCATTTTGTTCTGCACTCGCTTATTCGTAACTTTGCACTAAAATAAATGCACTTGATACAATGAAAATAGCAGTTTTTTGTTCGGCCAACAATCAGATTGACCCCGATTTTTTTGAAATGACCCGTGAAATGGGCCTTCGGTTGGGGGCCGAGGGGCACACGCTGGTGTATGGCGGCTGCAATTTGGGCTTGATGGGCTGCCTGGCCAAGGCATGGAATGAGACGGGCGGGCGCACTGTCGGTGTGATTCCGCGCTCGTTCACACACGATGGCAAATTGTGTGACTTCCTTGACGAAGTACACTACACGCAGAATTTGAGCGACCGCAAGGACATGATGCTTTCGCTTGCCGACGCTGTGGTGGCTTTACCCGGCGGTATCGGCACGCTCGACGAGGTGTTCACTGTGGCGGCACCTGCAACATGTGGGTTTCATCACAAGCAAGTGATTCTTTATAATATGAAGGGCTTTTGGAACTCGTTGCTGGCCCTTCTCGATGACTTACAGCGCCATGGCATGATTCGTGGTGACTACCACTCACAAATTACTGCCGCCACCTCGCTCGACCAGCTTGCCAAACTGCTTGACGAGTAGTCATCGTCAGTTCATTCTCGTAACAAAAGAAACGCACCTCAGCCATGCGGTGGAGGTGCGTTTCTTTTGATGGAGTGGCGATTGGTGGGTCACATAGCGTTGAAGAAAGCTGCCATCTTGTCATAGGGGATGACGCCGGCCTGGTTATCGTAAAGGTCGACGTGGCTGGCACCGGGAATGATTAGCAACTCTTTGTTTCCCATCACCATACTCTTGCCCTCGGGTTTGACGCCCGTCATACGCTCAAAAGCATACTCGCTGAAGTAGAGTGAATGGGCTTTCTCACCGTGGATGAGCAGCACGGGATTCTCAATTTCCTGAGCCCAAGCCAGCAGGGGTTGGTTGAGGAACGATTGGCATCCCACTACGTTCCAACCATCGGTGCTGTTGCCGCTGCGCTCGTGGAAACCGCGTTCGGTTTTGTAATAACTGTGATAGTCTTTGACAAACCAGGGAGCGTCGTCGGGCAGCGGGTCGATGACGCCGCCAGCGCGCTTGTAGGTTCCGGCAGCATAATCCACGGTACGCTGAGCGGCCAGCGCGCGCCGTTTGTCCATTCGTTGTGCGGGGGTGTTCTCGCTCTCAAAATAGCCTTCCACGTTCACCTTGCTCATGTCGTACATGGTAGCTGCCACGGTGGCTTTGATTCGCGGGTCGAGTGCGGCAGCGTTCACGGCCATGCCACCAAATCCACAGATGCCGATGATTCCTATGCGGTCGTGGTTCACGCCGTCGAGCGTCGACAGGTAATCGACAGCAGCCAGAAAGTCTTCGGTGTTGATGTCGGGCGATGCCATGCGGCGTGGCTCACCGCCACTCTCGCCTGTATACGACGGGTCGAAAGCCAGCGTTACAAATCCGTGCTCGGCCATCGTCTGCGCATAGACGCCGCTCGACTGTTCCTTCACGGCGCCAAAAGGTCCGCTCACGGCTATGGCAGGCAGTGGTGCTGTGCCACTGTCGCGTGGTGTGTACAGGTCACCCACCAGCTCAATGCCATAGCGGTTGTGGAAGACGACTTTTTTGTGGTTCACTTTTGGACTTTGGGCAAAAGTCTTGTCCCATTTCTCGGTAAGGGGTTGATGTTTCATGAAGCGTAAGTTTTCGTTATTTTGAGGGTTGTTGTTGCATGCCATTAGCGCCAGCCCTGCCAGCAATGCGGTGATGTGATGAATGTGTCGCATTATCGGATGATTTTTTTGCCGTTTTTGATGTAAATGCCATGCTCAGGTGTGCCGACTCGGCGGCCGTCGATGGTGTAGACGGCGCTGTCGCCGCTGCGCAGTGGGTCGGCCGCTACACGGTCGATGCCGGTGTTGATGCGCTCAAAGGACACACTGATGCCGCCTGTGCCCAATGCCTCGCGAAGTCCCTCAGGATTGTCGATGTGGCCGATGGGGGTGTAGGAATAGGATGTGTTGAACGTATCGTAGAACAGTACCACGCACGAAGCGCCGTACAGCATGATGTCGCCTGTGTGGATGGTACCCGGCGACGTGGCTTGAGTGGGCAGTGACGAGTCAAGATAATGGTACTTTTCATTGCCGTTGAGCTCGTTCATTGACAAGGTCATGGGCAGCATGTTCCTGAAAGCTTGTGCCGTGGCATTTTGCTCCAGGGTGGCGATGAATTTGCGGTCGCCAACAATGACGTTGATTTTTTCGTTGTTCATGGTGGGTTGTGTGAAGTTGATGTTGTCAATCCATTCGCTCAGCAATGAGGCAGTGCGGGAGGGGTTGCTGTTGTTAATCCACAAGGCATTGGTGGTGAATGTGGCGCCGGGCAGCAAGCGGTTGGCGTCGGACACCACCCCGCTGATGCCGCTTGAGTAGCTCGATACAATCATGGCCACCTGCTTGCCGGCTATCTTGGCGGCATTTTGGAACAGATAGGCTTGCATGGGAGCCGCCATGCGGCTGTGCCACAGCGGAGTAACGATGATTACATGGTCGTAGCTGCTCACGTCCTTGTTCACGTTTTTAATGGCGGGATAGCTGCCGGCATTGTTCGGGGCTGAGTTGATGGCGTTGATGAGGTCGGCACCCGCTTGATAATTGTTGGCGGCATAGTCAACGCCGTCCTGTGCGGGTTCCACCCGTGCCACGTCGGCAGTGATGAGCTGGGTGAGACTGCCTACTATATTGCTGCAATCACCCGAAAAACTGTAATACACCACCAGTGTGGAGCCTAAATCCTGTTGCTGGCCGGTGGTCTCGGCCTTTGGCTCATTGTTGCTGCTGCATGCGCTCAGAAACAGTGCGGCCAGCAACATCATCAAGTGTTTTGTTCGTTTCATAATAATGATTCTTCATGTTGTTACTGCAAAATTACAACATTTGCGCGAAAACAAAAGTAGACAAATTACTGAATAACCTACCCGAATCACATAAAATGCTATTACTGTTCAAACTGCTCGCCTTTGTGCTGGTTGGGCAAACATGAACCTGATGGTTTTTTGTGGTCAACGGGTTTGTAGTGTCCTTTCAGGAAAAAATTGTAACTTTGCGTTTATCAAAAGAGTAAAAGATTTATGGCAGAAGTAAAGAGTACCGAATTGCTGCGTACCTCACAAAGTTGGGACGGCGCACACCTTCCTGCTTTCCCTCAGGAAAATGCTGAGATAATCACAGTTAGATATGAGTTTCCACCAGGCAAGAAACTTGGTTGGCACCATCATGACGTGATAAATTTCGGTTTTGTTCAGCAGGGCGAACTCACTATCATTGACATCAATGGAAATGTCAAGGTGGTTCATGAGGGGGAGGCCGTTGTTGAAATGGTCGGAACCATTCACCATGGTGAAAACAATGGGGGTGAAACAGTAATCCTCTACATGTTCTACGTGGCCCCCAAGGGAACGCCTCTTTCGGTTCAGCATCCCGAGATTCCGATAGATTGATTTCTGGTCATTTTATGAGTGAAGAGTCTGAAATATATTGGGAATGGCGGAAATTTCTTTTAAACGCTGCTGAGCAGGATGTCAACGAACGAGTAAACGAATTCCACTCTCAACATCGAGCCGACTGGCATCACCTCACCACTTTGTTCGAGGCATTCGGCGACCAGCGCTATAAGGAAAAAGATTATGCCGAGGCGGCACTGGATTATGAGTGTTTAGTCAAACTTTTCATGGAGTGGGAGGACCGATGCAACGCTCACTTGAAGCATTTGCTTGCCCGCTACCATTCGGCCGAGATGAGTTGGCTGGGGCAATTGAAAAGGAATAACGAACGGCTTGATGAATTAACCGAGGAAGTTCTGAAACGGGGATTTTGGACGTGTTGGGGAAATCCACCCCATGCCGAAGTGTTGGTGACTGCAATCAATCCTTCGCACGACCCAAAACGTCCCGCAGAACCCACTCCGACGGGCGCTTGGGCGCATGATTCTGAGTGGTCAAAGTTCTTCCCGTCGTTTCATGGCTGCAAAGGAACGCATTGGGCGCCGATATTGAAGTTGGTTGAACATCGCTTTCGTCACAACTGTGCCAGCGAGATGCAAGCCGGTTATCTCGACCTGTTTCCGTTGCGGGCATCGTCACAAATATACGAATTAGAGAAACTGCCACGCGAACTGAAGGCCGCTCTCTTGCGTATCACTCAGGAAGAGATCGAGCGTTTGAAACCGCAGCTCATTGTTCATTTGAACAGAAGTTCGTGGTTTTAT
Source organism: Muribaculaceae bacterium (assembly GCA_017483645.1). Classification (GTDB taxonomy): domain Bacteria; phylum Bacteroidota; class Bacteroidia; order Bacteroidales; family Muribaculaceae; genus Sodaliphilus. The sequence continues at coordinate 9,612 of JAFUWD010000027.1, forward strand.
TGGGGCATAAAGCCTGAGAATCCGTGGATGGGTTATGACCTTGAAAGAGTGACTGAGTATCAGGGAAAAGGCGAGTTGTTCCTGATCAAAGGTTTGCTGCCAAGCGACAAAAAGATTCTGCCGTTGACAGCGACGGAATTAAAGGGAACCTATCTTTTGCTATACCAGTCACTCACTCCGCGAGGCAGACGATTGCGAGAGGAAAAGATGTTGCATGAAGAGGACATTGACTGGATTTTTGATACAATCATCACCAAAAACGCGGGCACAATACATTCCAAACAGGTCTATTAAAAGACCTTTGGCGTGGGGTGGTGTGGCCGTTGCCGCAGGCACAGCAAAAGCGGTTGAGGGACGCACAGGTCACTCAACCGCTTTTGCCCAAAACGACGTGAGGATTATTTCTTTTTCACTGAAAGGCCGAATGTGCCATCGCCGATGTAATCGGCCATGCAGTTCACATCAACACGCTTGCCCTGATAGTCGTAAGAATAGCGAGCCTTTGCGTAAACACCATTAGCCTTGATAAATTTTACATACTCATCGAAGTTGCTGAAGGTGTCATTCCCTCGATCGCCCTGCATATCAATGCCGTAAATTTTGCCGTTGTCGGCAATCTTGGCGATGGCGTTAAAATAAGTGCCCATCATCTTGTCGGTGTCGCCACCGGCAGCAAGACTTGCATACAAAGAGTAATCGGCGTGGTCACTGTTCTCGTGATTCACCTTTATGTTGCTCATCTCGTCAAACTTGATGGGTTCAAGTCCGCAAAATTCTTTCAATTCGCTTGAGAATTGCTCAAAAGAGAGTTCAGCGGGTTCTGCCGCCTGGGGCTGTTCTTCGGCGTTTGCGGTGGTGGCTTCTGTGGTGTTGTCCGATGAAGCCTCATTCTCGCTCTTGTCGCTACTGCAAGCCGTGAGCATTGCGATGCCGCCGGCAAGCAAAAGAAATGCAAATAGTTTTCTAATCATTTTGAAAAATTTTTAAGTGTTAATAGATTATTGAGTATTAGACAACAAAAATATGTAATTTATTTTGACTTATAAAGATTTGCAATGGAAATCTACTTAAAAATCAAGAAATTACTACCACTTCCGGTTGGTCTTCTCTTGTTCTTTGTGATTTGTTGTTCATCTATCGCTGGTAATAATTTACCGTACAGATAAGTAAGCGAGTTAACAGGAAACAAATGGTGCTTCGGGGAAAATAAATTTGGCATTTCACGCAACTTTCACTAATTTCGCAAATTGGTAAAGAAAACAATGTAACAATGAGTATTCTGAAAGAAGGCCAAAAGATAAAGGACTACAGGGTGGTGTATATGATCAAGGCTAATGCGTACTGTGAGACGTATCGCATAGCCGACGAGAACGACACGCCCTATTTCCTGAAATTGTACCGCATCAAAAACACGCCCCAACGTCTTATCAACGATAAAGGCGAGGTGAAAGAGATAGCCTATTGCCAGCATTTGTCGCACCGAAATATCATTTCGTTTGTCGACAGCGGCCGGCTCATGATTGATGAGGGGGTGTGCCACTACATGATAACTGTTTACTTCAGCGGCGAGTTGCTTGCCGAGAAAATCCAGCGCGAAGGGAAAATCGCTCCCGACGAGGCTCGTGCCATTTTCATTGAGATATTGGGTGCGCTGGACTATATGCACAACATGGAACCGCGTTTGTTGCTGCACAACGACATCACGCCCCACAACATCATGCTCAGCGAGAAGACGGGCGGTGTGCCCGAGCTCATCGACATGGGGCACGTTTCCCCGCCCTGCAGCGGCAATCCGACATTCGACACCGCCGACCTCGACGTGGAGTATTGCTCCAATCAGACGTTTGTGGGCATGTATGAGGAAAAAAGCGACTTGTTTGCCGCCATGGCGGTGTTTTACACCATGCTCACCGGCCAAGCGCCGTGGCATGTGGAACTTTCGGCCGACATGGAACGCCGCGAGCGCATCGAGCGCGTGAAAAAAGCACGCAAGCAGCCGTTGGACCTGAGTGAGCCCAATCTCGACGACGACCTCAAGCGGCTGCTCAAACGTGGCTTGGAGGCTCCTTATGTCGACCGATACGATAGTGCCAAGCAAGTGCTGCACGCACTGCAGTCGCCGGGAGAAGAGGACGATGATGACGACAAGAGTGAGCGCCGTCGCGGCGGCTTTGAGCACCCGGCTCGTGACGACAAGGAAGATGATGAGCGGGAGCAGGCCACCACAGCCGATGTGGAGGTGAAGCGTGGCGGCGGCAACGGTTTTGCCGACATCGCCGGCATGCAAGAACTCAAGGACATGCTGCAGCAGCGGGTGATTTTCATCCTCAAGGACAAAGAGCGGAGCGAACGCTACCGGCTCACGCCCCCCAATGGCATGCTGCTGTACGGCCCGCCGGGATGCGGCAAGAGCTTTTTCGCCGAGAAGTTTGCCGAAGAAACTGGCTTCAACTTCATCTTGGTCAAAGCCTCGGACCTTGGCTCGATTTACGTTCATGGAACACAGGGAAAGATTGCCGACCTTTTCAAGAAAGCTCAGCAAAACGCCCCGACGGTGCTTTGCTTTGACGAGTTCGACGCCTTTGTGCCCAATCGATCCAATGAGGGCGCCAACCATCAGGCCGGCGAGGTCAATGAGTTCTTGACGCAGCTCAACAACTGTTCACAGCGAGGCATCTTTGTGATTGCCACCAGCAACCGCCCTGACAAGATTGACCCCGCTGTGCTGCGCACGGGACGCATCGACAAGCAGGTGTATGTGCCCCTGCCCGACGACGTGGCGCGCCGCGAGATGTTTGCCCTTCATCTAAAGGGCAGGCCTTGCCAGCAGGATATGGACTATGACAAATTGTCGAAACTCAGCGACGGGTATGTGGCCAGCGACATTGCCTATGTGGTGAACGAGGCTGCCATGATTGCCGCTTTCAACAACGAGGACATCACTCAGGAACTGATGGAGAAAACCATCAGCCGCATCCATTCCAGTGTTCGCAAGGACGTGCTCAAGACTTATGAGGAAATCCGTGAGAAAATGGATGGCGTGGAGCACCGAAACGCCTTGCCGCCCATCGGATTCCGATAACACAAGGCTTTCGCTCCGCCTGCAAGTGGGGGCGAGACAGTGACGAAGTGTTGATTATTCACTAATAATAACTAAAAACCGACAAATTATGAACCTCAACGATTTAATGCTTGAATTCCTTCGCAAAGAAGGTTACCGTCCCGATGTGACCAACTTTGGTATTGCTTTCAAGGTGGAGGGGGCGACATTCCTTTACCTCAAGGACGACAACGACGACCAGTATTTTCGCCTGATGATGCCAGGCATCTACGATGTGACCGACGACAACGAGTTCGCCGTACTGCGCGCCCTTAACGAGACCAATGGCTCGCTCAAGGTGGTGAAACTCTACACCATGGGCGAGGGCGACGACCGCGATGTGTGGGTGGCCTTTGAGATTCTGGCCGACAGCACGCCCGAGCTGGCCGACTTCGTGCCGCGTGCCCTTTCGTTGCTGCGTGCCGGACGGCAAGATTTCTATAACCGCTTGCAAAAGGATTGAGCGCTGGTAGCGAGATAGTTCTGTCCCCTTCAGGGATACGTCTTGCAGTATGAAAAAGGTACTGATAGCCACCGCCTGCCTCTATGTGGTGCTGCTTGTGGTGTGCACGGCGCTGCTGGTCGTCGTCCACACAATTCCGCTGTCGGCCATCGCGCCGCAGCTGGAGCGTTCACTCGCCACCTTTGAGCAAGAAGGAATGTATCCCATGCGGCACACACCACTGGGAGGCGCCCGTTTGGACAATTTCACCGACTGCTATATGCTGAACGTGGCGGCCTGTGTCGATGCCTCGCGCCCGGTGGATGCGGCGATGCGCAATTATCGCTATCGTGGCATCGACAATGACATGGCGCTGTGCACACGCATGGCCATGCAGCGTCCGTTGCCTGCCGATGTGTTTGAGTACGGCAAGTACTGGCACGGCTATCAAGTGACCTTGCGCCCGCTGCTCACGGTGCTCGATTATAGGGGCGTGCGCGTGCTCAATGGTGTGTTGCTCGGCTTGCTGCTCGTGGCTGTGATGGTGCTCCTGTGGCGCCGTTTGGGGGCCGGGGTGGCACTGAGTCTGCTTGTGGCGTTGCTGCTGGCTCATGGTGCCGTGGTGCCGTGGTCGCTGCAGTTCTCCACTTGCCACTATGTGATGTTAATGGCCCTGTGCGTGCTGCTGTCGTGGCGGTGGCTCACGCGCGACTGGCGGCGACTGCTGCCGGCCTTTTTCGTCATCGGTGCGATGACGGCATTTCTCGACTTCTTCACCACGCCCGTTATCACGCTGGGTGTGCCGGCAGCCGTGGCCATGATGCTCGTCGACGAGCGTCAGCGAGTGCTTCGGACGATGGTGTGTATTGCTGCCGCGTGGGCGGTGGGCTATGCGCTCATGTGGGCATCGAAGTGGGGCATAGCCAATGTGCTTGCCGGTTATAATCCAATGGCCGAGGCCGCCGATTCCATCCAAACCCATTCCTTGGGAACCGACGGGCTCACCATCGGTCAGATGTGGCTCCGGTCGCTGCAGGGATGGTTCGCCCCAACGGTCACCACTGTTTGCCAGGTGTCATTCCTGTTGCTTCTGGTGCTGGCGGCCGTTTTAGTTCCTCGTGGGCATCGTGCCTTCACGAGCAATGCCTGGCTGCTTGCTGTGGGCGCTTTGCCACTTGTGTGGTATGCGGTGGCCACGCATCACTCGTTCACCCACAGCATCATCACTTGGCGCATGTTTGAGGTGACGTGGTTTGCCTTAATTTGTTTCCTGTTAAAAATCACCGATATACATAAACTTAAATCCCATGTCTTCATCCATCGCAAATCCTGAGACAGCTCCGCGTGTGGTTGTGCTTGTGCCTTGCTACAACGAAGCCATTACCATCGGCAAGGTGGTGGGCGACGCCCTCCGGGTGCTTCCCGAGTCGCAGGTCTACGTCTACGACAACAATTCCACCGACGACACCGCCCGGCTGGCCCGTGAGGCGGGTGCCATCGTGGTGAGCGAGCCCAGGCAGGGCAAGGGCAACGTGCTGCGCTCCATGTTCCGTGACATTGATGCCGATTGTTATCTGCTCATCGACGGCGACGACACTTACGGTGTCGATGCCCTTCCCGAAATGGCGAAGATGGTGCTGGAGGAGCGCGTGGACATGGTGGTGGGCGACCGCTTGTCGTCGACTTATCTGCAGGTGAATAACAGGCGTTATCACAACTTTGGCAACTTGCTGGTGCGGGGCTTGATTAACCGCATGTTCAAGAGTTCGGTCCCCGACATCATGTCGGGCTGCCGCGCTTTCAGCCCGCTTTTTGTGAAAAACTTTCCCGTGCTTTCCCAGGGCTTTGAGATAGAGACCGAGATGACCATCTATGCGCTCGACAACAATTTCGTGGTGCGTTCATTGCCGGTTGCCTATGCCAACCGGCCGGCTGGCAGCACCTCCAAGCTGAACACCGTGAGCGACGGTTTCCGTGTCATCGGCACTATCTTCTCGTTGTTTGTCCACTTCAGGCCGTTGTTGTTTTTCTCGGTGCTTGCGGCCATCTGCTTTGTGGCCGGAGTGGTGGGCGCCATCCCCGTTTTTGCCGAATATTTTGCCACGGGTCTTGTGCCGCGTTTCCCGACACTCATCGTGTGCGGGTTCATCATCATGCTGGCGCTGCTGCTTTTCGTGTGCGGGCTCATCCTGCAAGTGACCGGCACTCGCCACAAGCAACTCACCGAGCTGTTGATGAACAAGAAATAAGGCGGGCCGCACTGCCGGTGGGCGCTCCGCCTTGTCAAGTAAGTCCTCTGGATGAAGAACCGTTATGCGTCGGCAAATACCTTGCCGTCGTCAAGCACAATCTGCAGCTTGGTGTACTCGCTGTGGAAGTCGTGCAGCAGACGGTCGAGATAGCGGGCACTTTCCCATTTGCACATGGGCAGGTCGTGCAGCAGGTAGTTGCCGCAAGTGTCGGGAGTGGTGGCCGGAACTTCTTCTTGGGTGAGAATCCACTGGAGACACTCGATGGTGAGTCCGCGCATGTCTTCCACCGTGTAAGTGCCCGTCATGATGACATACATACCCGTGAGGCAGCCCATGGGGCCAACGTAGACTACGTCGTCCTTGATCTTGCTGTTTCGGAACCAAGTGGCCATGAGGTGTTCCAGGCTGTGCATGGCCGCAGGAGCGACAGCGGGCTCCTTGTTCGGCTCGGTGATGCGCAGGTCGAAAGTGGTGAAACCCTTGTCGATCCGCGACACATAGATGCCGGGCTTGAGACGGGTGTGATCGATAGTGAAACTTTGGATGACTTCCATAATGAGTGTTACCTTAAAATCTAATGCAAAGGTAAGCAATATTTGCCCGCCGAGCATGATAATCTCAAAAAAAGATTATACAATGATGTGGTAGCCACACGCAAATCAAAAGAGCGATGCCATCATGTTATGCAAAACAAAAGGGTGAACCATAATAATATGAAGTGCCCTTTTCTTTGTATTAAGATATCCTACTTACCAATCTTCTTCAATTTGGCTTGATTCTGCAAGAATCCTATTTATAAGAGTGTTAATATAGGTTTCAATCGCTGTGACATCTTTAGCTCTTTTCTTTTTGACAGTACCATTCTTCTCAAAAAGATGTTTCTGCACCATACCACTATAGCTAACAGCACTTGGACCTTTTGTTCCACCTGTCATATTTCCATTATCTTCTACAATCGGAGCTGAAACGCGAACTCTGCCATCACGAATTTTGAATTCAAGTTGGTAATATGTTTCAACACTAAAATTAAACATTGTGACATAAGGGAAGAGTTTTCCACTACTTGCAAAACCTCGAATCTTAACAGTATTGTCTTCAACAGTGTTCATTACTTTAGAGGCATTGTTGTAGATTGAAGTTACGTTTGATGTAAGTAAGGTATAAATTTCATGAGCGGACTTGTTCTCAAATGGAACAACGATAAAATCTTCACCATTTTCGGTGGTGAACTGTCCATTTGCGTTTAATTTAAAGTTTGCTTGAGCTACTGAATTTAGAACGCAGAAACTTAATAACAGTAGAGATAGAATCTTTTTCATTGATAATAAATTTTATTCTTGCAGCCCTCAAGAAATATTTTAGTTAAACAACAAAAGCGCGGACTGACTTTGCCACACCTTTTGTTGATGGTCTTAGGATACCAAAGATAGAGATGTGAAAAGCAGCCCACGCTATAGCGTGAGAGCCGCTTTGTCATCCTCCTATCTTGTTTGAAAAGTTCCTAAGTTCTCAACAAAGAGTGATGAGCAAAACGCTCCTTATTTCATTATTTAATGGACGTATTGCCATTTCTGGTTCAACTTCCAACCACAAAAATAGTCCTTTTTCCTAAAATAATAGCTGAATTGCTCAAAAAATGTAAAATAATTTTTAGCCGTCGAAGTTCATTGCGGCCTACTTTCTGAGATTATAAATAAAAAATACTATGATTTCTTTTTGTCGTCAAATATCTGTAGATCAATGGATCGTTGTTTACGATGTGTGTGGCGATTTAAACTCGTTGGGCTGCATGTTCTCGTAGAGATGTCGGCATGTAGTCACCACATAACTTTGGTCTGGTAAATACAAATTATATTTGGCATTTCGCTCAACTTGCACTAATTTTAGATAAATTAGGCTGCGTTTCGGAAATGCTCAAATAAATTTGGCATTTCACTCAACTTGCACTAATTTTGCCATGATGAAACGAAACATTACATTACTGCTGGCTGTGGTGGTGCTGGTTGGCCTTGTGGCCGTTGTGCTCCATTATATGCCATCGCTCAGCGCCGAAGGACTTTATAATTGGTACAAAGACCACATGACCTATGGCGTGATTGTCCTGCTCATGGCCATCGAGAGCAGTATCATTCCGCTGCCCAGTGAGGTAGTGGTGCCCCCGGCAGCCTATTTTGCATTGCAACAGGGCAGCAACCTCAATGTGTGGATGGTTATCGTAATGGCTACGCTGGGTGCCTTTCTGGGGTCGGCCATCAATTATGGGCTGTCGGTGCTGCTCGGGCGCCCC
>JAFUWD010000028.1 GCA_017483645.1 Muribaculaceae bacterium
CTCAAGTCGCATCGTGGGGTAAGGGGATGGTGGCTACATATTGATGTTGTGCTGTTGCTTTTTACTGAAAGCTGCTACTAACGACTCATAAATCTACCCTTAATCGTGTATTGGATGATAGTTGCGGATTTTAGGTCTATTACTTTTGTGATGTTTTATCAGGTTTTACATTTGTTTTATTATTTATTTTAACCCGAATATGTCTACACACATCAATTCATCATTTTTTACTAACATTTAAAATTACATCATTATGAAAAAGTTTTTACTCATTTTTGCAGCAGCCGCAGTGACGCTGAGCGCATCGGCAGCCTTGCAGAGCAAGGGTATCAATTCTCCGTTCAAAGCGAGCAGGGTGAAGATGGCCACCGCCGTGGCTTCACATGCTCCCAAACGGATTATTGAAAGCCAGCCCGAAGGTGAAGCAAAATCCTATTTACAACAGGCCGAAGGTGTCTATGTCAACTATGGATACCTCTATAGCGGATTGAACTCCTTCTCTGATGGATCCATCGTGTTTGCAGCCGATGGAAGCACCGTCTACATCAAGAACATCCTGCCCAACACCGCCTCCTATTGGAACGAGGGCGATTATTGGGTAGAAGGCCAGCTCAGTGCCGACGGCAAGAAAATCACCGTGCCGCTGGGACAGGAAATCTACTATGATAGTTATTATGAGGACACACTGATTCTTAGCTGGGGCGCGACAGGTGTCGACGATGAAGGTTACATTACCTACAACAGCATCGAGAAGGAATCAGTTTCGTTCAGCATCAACGAGGATGGCTCCATCACGCTTGATGGCGGTAAAGGCGACATCAATGCCGACGCCGAAACGTACGCCAACTTCGCGGGCGAGGGACTCTGCTGCGAGTGGGCCAGCGACAACACATTCGGTGGCGAGAATTCCTGGGTCATCAAGTTTTCCGACATGAGCAACATCAAGGCGACAAAACCCGCCGACCCCAGCATCCTCTCATGGTACGACAGCGGCAGTGAGGCTGGTTACACCAAATTGCAGTTCAGCATTCCGCTGGAGGATGTTGACGGCAACGTCTTGCTTTCCGATAACGTGAGCTACAGCATCTTCACCGACGATGACCAGATTTTCACTTTCACTCAGGAAGAATACGGTGCTGGAACTCGATTTGCTCTGACGGCGATGTGACGGAAATTCCTTATGGCTACAGTGGTTACGACTTCTCCACAGGGGCCATCTACTTCTATCGCACCAACGCCGCAGGCTACGAGCCCCTGTTCGAGCGCCGCATCGGCATTCAGGTTTACAACACAGTGAACGGCGAGCGCAAAGCCTCGAAAATCGTCTACTGGCCTGAGGAGGAGAATGACCCGGAGGATGCCGAATTCTACGTGGTGGGCGCATTCAACAACTGGGAAGTGGCCAGCGCCCCGAAGTTTGAGGCTGATGAGGATGGCAACCTCTCGGCTACCATCGATGCCGACGGCGAGGCCGAGGCACTTGAGTTCAAGATCGCCACGCCCGACGACCAGGCCGAGGAGGCCGCCCAGGGCATGAAATGGTTCGGCGGTGTGGACGAGTATGGAAACTTCTTCTGCTTGGTGAGCGACGAATTGCTCGGCGCACCCATCGACGTGGTGAGCCCGGGGGCCAACTTCCGTCTGGCCGAGGCCGGAAACTACACCATCCAGCTGATTGCCGTCAACAACACATCGGGTGGAGCGCCCAAGAAAATCGCGGCCACCGACAACCTGCAGATTATTGTCAACAAGAACGACGTCACCGCAGTTGCCGACCTCAACATGGACCGCGCCGCCAGCGTGCACTATGTGAACCTGGCCGGTCAGGTGAGTGCCACTCCGTTCAATGGTGTGAACATCGAAGTCATCACCATGAAGGACGGCAGCAAGCGTGCTGTGAAAGTGGTGAAATAACCCATTCGACACATAAAACTTGAGAAGCGGCTCCGCCAAAAATGCGGAGCCGCTTCTTTTCGCTCACAGGCCGATGCTCAGGCACGCTTTGTCCTCGGCCGAAATGGCGGGCTTGTACTTCTTCAGGCCGTCGATGACTACCAGGCCGATGGCACGCGTCATGAGAATGTCGTCGTGGCGCCCTTTCATGGCGGCATACTGCCCGCGGGGCGTGAGCTCATAGGTGGCCATCTCGTCGACAGCACCATGGTCACGCTCCACATAGTCGAGGTCGCGCACGGCACGGATGAGGCGGTAAATCATCTCACGCTTGGTCTTGCGGTTGGTCTGGAAGCCCAGTTTCCGGTCCTCCACACGTCGCGAGCGTGAATAGAGATGGGGATAGACATGCAGCAAGTCGGCCAAGATATATTCTCCGGCAGCGCCCTCGGTCTGCTCGGTCTCCAGCGTGTTGCTCTCAATCGCCAGCAGCGCTTGCCGGTAATAGGTGGCCACCTGGGCCGACTTCCATGCCAGCAGGTCGTGGTCGATGTGACCTCGCCACTGCGCCGCCACCTCGGGCAGTGTGGTGCGCAAGTTGCCGCAGTCCCACACTGTTATCACCGAATAGTCGGCCTTGGCACTGCGGCCGCCCACGTCGGTGACCACCACATACCGACGGCCGTCGGCTTCGGGGTCGGGATGCCGCCACACCTGCAGCAGTCCCGCCTGATGCCGTACAAAATGGACGTTGCGCACACTCATGTAGTCGGCTTCCACATCGCCGCGCTCCAGCGGCGGCCGGCAGGTGGCACGCAAGCGGTCGAGCTGCTTCAGGTCGAAGACGTTGCGGCCGGTGTTGGCAAACGCCTCGATGTCGTTGCTCGGGAACTCGGCCATCATCATGTCGTGCGAGCTGTATTCACGGCGTTTCTGGTGATACCAGTTGATTTGCTCCAGGGTGCAGCCATCGTTCCACAAGGCGCGCTCGTAGTCGTCGAGGCTTTGCCACAGGCTTGCCGCATCGTCGACACGGCTGCGGTAGATTTCTATCTCGTGCCACGGCACAAAGACCGGCACCTTGTCACTGTCGCCGCTCTTGGCCCGCAGCCACTCGGTGTGAAAGAACTGCCCCACCCCGTTGGCCGTGCTCTCCATCGCCACCAGCGTGCATGGCTCGCGGGCGATGGTTCCCTGCACCGAGCGCACCAGGTCGTGCGGCGAATGGGTGGCAGTGTGGGGCCAGAAGGCCACCTCGCTCAGGTGGGCCATGGCCAGGTCGTAGCCACGCACGGCGTCCTCGCTGCGTGCCGACCCCAGGATGATGAGGCTGCCCTCCATTCCCTCGATGGTGAGCACGGCCTGGCTGCCGTCGAGGCTCTTGAGGTGCAACGCCCGCGGCTGGGTGAGCATCTGGGGCGGATAGTGGCGCAACAGCAGGGCGTACATGCGCTTCAGGGCCTGCGAGGTGATGCGCAGGTGGCCGCAGATGAAGCTGTTCCAGTTGGAACGCAGCACCATTTGTATCCAGGCCATGTACATCTGCACCAGCGTGGAGCATCCCCACTGGCGCGCTTTGAGCACAATCACACGAATGGGCTGGTCCCCTGTGCGCTGCCGCTCCATGACGGCCAGCAGCCGGCGCTGGGGCCGGTTGAGGACGAAGCGATGGGTTTGAGCCGTGAGCTTGTCGCGAATGGTGGCACAGGTAGCCGCCCAGTATTCAAAGTCGTGGGCGATGCGCGCCCGGGCTTGCTCCAGGGCAGGAAGCGCGGCATAATGGGGCACCTGCTCCAGCAGCGACCGCGGCACCCGTGTGTCGTCCACGTCCACCCGGTCGCCGCAGCACCCGATGCCCCGCAGCGGGTCGTAGGCCGACGCCAGCGCCTCGTTGCGGCGGCGGTTCTCGGCCATGATGCCTTCCAGCGGCAGTGTTTCCATGACCGTTCTCATGGCTCGCAGGTCACTACTAACTGCACCGGCAGCAGCAAGGTGCCGGCGACCGCCTCTCCCTCCACACCCAGCAGCACCGTGCGCAGGGGTTCGCTGGTGAGCGGCAAGGGCAAGGGCAGGTGCTGCTCGCCGTCGAGGGTGTGGCGGCTGAGCGCGAAATCATGCCGCCAGATGCCGCGGCCGCCTTGCACTCCCACGGTGAGATGCACGTCATCGCCCACAATGTTCCACACCACGCCATAGGGGCGGCAGGGCCCATGGCGGTCGAGCAGCACGGGGTGTGAGCGATAGGTCACCGGCTGCGTGGCGGGTTGCTCGTGCTCCAAATCCAGGATTCTACCGCCACGGTCCACGGCCACGGCCGCGCGCGCATCGCTGTAGAGCTGGTTCAGCAGGAGTGTGCGCTCGTAGGTGCTGCCGGCCTCGGGTTGCAACACATGGGTCGTCCCCGTCTCGTCGAGCATCCACAGTTCGGCCTGGTCCTCGTTCCACGCCATCTGCACCACCCGCGCATGCCCAACCGCCACGCTCACCTCCGAGGCGCGCAGGCGGCACAGGTGTCCCTGCCGGGTGGTGAAATAGACATCGCGGTGGGCCTCCACCGGCTGCGTGCCGGCGGCTATCACGGCACGGGGCACCAGGCGGGCCTCGCCCATGGTACCCTGCGCACTCTGCGGCAGGGCGTAGATGCCATCGGTGGTGAAGACGTACACCGGATAGCGCCCGAAACCGCCCGAATAGAGTGGACGCGACACGGCGGCAAGCGCCAGCGGCCGAACGCCCACAATGGCGCTCCGGCGAGCCGTCACCCAGGGATTTCCGGGCAGCGACTGGCTCACCAGGCCGGTGGCATCGGCACTGTAGAGGCGGCCGCCGGCCGTGGCCACGCAGGTGGGCAGCGGCAGCATCCTGGCCTGGGCCAGCGCGGCGCACCGGGCATTGGTGATGGTCACAGGTTGCTCGGGAGGCACAAACGCGTCGGGGCGCAGGTTGGCCACGTCGGTGGCGGTGGCCACCAGATGCCAGTCCGATGTGTTCAGACTGTGCTCAATGCTGGCCGCGTCGGTACGCCGCAGCCCCATCTCCAACTCATAAGTACGGTCGCCCACGGTGCGCGTGAGGCAGCGGTACTCCAGCACACGGCTGGCGGCAAACAACGGTGCCGGTGCCGTGGCAAACACGTCGATGGCCTTGACCCACGGCCGCCAGTCGGCGGGCACACCGCCTTCCACAGTTACCTTAGGCTTGTAGCGGGCCAGCGGCATCGTGGCGGCCAGGGTGCCCGCAAACCGGTCGCCGTCGATGACCACCGGGGCGGTGATGCGGTCGGCATTGGCCAGAGTAGCGTCGCCCAACCGCCGCGGAGCGCTCATCCACAGGTAGCTGTCGTCCCACAGCCGCACGCCCCAGCGCACCAGCACCGGCGCGGCCAGCGAGGCGGCATCGGCGGCATCAGTGCTCAGACCGCCGGCCACGCCGCGCAACAGCGTGGTGAGAGAGCGCACGTCGGCGTCGGCAAGCGGAGCCTGCCACTGGCGGTATGGCTCGGCGAAGGTGAAGGGTGGCACCGTCGCGCTCAGCGGAGGTAGGGTTTGCTCGGTCACTGTTATCGACGGCAACGCCTGGCTCGCATCCATCTCCACATAGGTGTCGCCACGGGCCACCAGCACACGCAGCGCCGTTGTGGTCACCACCACTATCCAGCTGCCCACCGCCTTGATGTCGACCCACTCACCGGCCAGCGTGAGCAGCAACGTGCCTGCATCGACGTAAAGGCGGTCATCGTCCAGATAGAAATAGTGGCCCTCGTGCACAAGCACCAGCGTGTGCCCTGCACCGATGGCCCCCACCGTGGCAGGCTGGCCCACCACTTGCAGCGACTGTTCGCGCTCGCGCAGATTGACCGTCCTCACTGCCGCTCCGGCGGCGGCGGCCTCGCCATTGGCCGCATGGCGCGTGCCGCGGGGCACCACGCCGATAATCTTTTTTGTGTTTTTCATGGTACTCATCGTTTTTTTCGCGGCAAAAGTAACATCCGGCCCTGCCCGAGCACACATCAAAAAAATAATCGTTCCCTCCACCCTACCGAAACCTGCGAGGTAACCACCAACTCACATTTTTATAAAAAAAACTGAAAAAAATTGCACAAGTCAAATAATCTTACTAATTTTGGGGAGTCTCATATCTTAACACCATTGATTTTTCATCTAACTTAATGAAAAAAATATGTTTTTATAGATTGTAGATTTTTTAAGGAGGCCACGCTGTGAAGCGCCGCCTCCTTAATTTTTCAGCCAAAACCACTCCCCTAACTTTAGGCGAGAGCTGCCTGCGTCGCGGGCATCGCACACGCGCACATAGACAGTTTGCGTCGAAGACGCCAGGCGGGTCGATAGCGGAATAGCAGTCGCCTACGGCGAGAAATCCTACAAATCTTTACAAATCACTCAAATCATATATTTGGTAGATTTTGGACAGATTTGTTAGATTTCTGCCCTGATAAGGGCACTGGACAGCGGGTGAGACAGGATTCGCTAATAGTTACATTTCACGGAGAGGGCGGGTCTTCGACCCGACTTTGTGCGAAAGACCATGCAAGTGCATCGCAGATGCACGCAGCTTGGTCCAAACAATCAACCCGGCAAGTGCCTCAAAGAGGAACTTCGTCGTCACAGGCGGCACTCAGGGGGCAGCATGGGTGTTAAAGTTCCTTTACGAGACGCTATTCTCTAATGTGCTCCCCCTCGCCGCATGGACACACGCCCCTGCCCTTCGGGCACCCTGTATAGTCCTGAAAAATGTTGTACTATGTTGTCCGATGTTGTCGTTGATAATGAAACGTGCGTAATCGAGTAGGTCGGGGAGCGTGAGCGTTTAGCTTGCGCTCCCTTTCCTCTCACACCACCGTACGTGCCGTTCGGCATACGGCGGTTTAATTTGTTTTCAAAGAATGCCTAATCTCATAGTAGTCAAGAACACTGACCAG
>JAFUWD010000029.1 GCA_017483645.1 Muribaculaceae bacterium
AAGGAGTGCCCTATCGGGCAGAAATCTCACAAATCAATTCAAATCTTTATATTTTTCGACATATAAATTTGTTTGATTTGGTTAGATTTGAATGATTTCTCGCCGCAGGCGACTCAAAAAGATGAATCGCTGAATAGTTACGAAAGCCGTCGTAAAAGTGGCGAAGAATGAAAAATTGGGCGCCGCGGTGCGCGGGATGCGAAATTATTTGTATTTTTGTGAACGTAACAGCAAACAAGCTACAGCGTATGGCAACAAATCATGGCAAATGGTATGTGGTGTGGGAAGGAACCGAGCGTGGTATTTACGACTCCTGGGCCGAGTGCGAGGCGCGTGTGAAAAACGTCCCGGGAGCTCGCTACAAGTCGTTTCCCACACAGGAAGATGCCATCGAGGCCTATCGACAGGACCCAGATGCCATGCAGATGCTGCGTGCCATTGCCCGCGGGCCGAAAACACAGGTCAACTACGACGCCATCCCCGAGCTGGTGCGCGACAGCATCGCTGTGGACGGCGCTTGCAGCGGCAATCCTGGCATCATGGAGTACCGTGGGGTGGATGTGATGACCGGTGCCGAGTTGTTCCGGGTGGGGCCGTTTGCCGACGCCACCAACAACATTGGCGAGTTTTTGGCCATTGTGCATGCACTGGCTCTGTTCAACAAGTCGGGCAACGAGCACACGGCCATCTACACCGACAGCCGCACGGCCTTGGCGTGGGTGCGTCACCGCAAATGCAACACCAAGTTGGAGCGCACGGCACGCAATGCCCACCTTTTTGAGATTATTGCCCGTGCCGAGCGCTGGCTCGCCACGCATGCGTGGCACAATGTCATTATCAAGTGGAACACCAGTGAGTGGGGAGAAATCCCTGCCGATTTCGGACGGAAATGAACATCTTGCTCATCAATCGAAGTGACAGTTTGGGTGGAGCGGCAAAAGCGTCGTTCCGGCTCATGAACGCCCTGCGCCGTCTGGGGCATGAAGCCCGCATGCTGGTGCTCGACAAGACATCGGGCCTGCCGTGTGTGGAGCGCGCCGCTAAGCCCTGGAGGGCGAAAGGCGTTTTTCTGGCCGAGCGGTTACAGATTTTCCTGAACAACGGCCTCAGCCGCGAAACGCTGTTCCAAATCGACACCGCCACGCACGGCATCGACATTTCAGGGCATCCCTGGGTGCGGCAGGCCGATGTGTTGATGCTGGGCTGGGTGAATCAGGGCATGCTCTCGGTCGACGGCGTGCGCCGCCTGACTGCCCTGAAAAAGCCTGTGATTTGGACCATGCACGACATGTGGAACTGCACAGGCGTTTGTCACCACGCCTACGACTGCCGCCGCTACGCCGACCGCTGCACAGCCTGCCCGCTCACGGGCAAGAAAGCCGACGACATCTCCACTGTGGCGCAGCGACGCAAAGGCGAGCTTTACTCTGGCTCGGACATCCATTTTGTGGCGGTGAGCCACTGGCTGGAGCAGTGCTGCAGGCAAAGCAGCCTCATGCGCGACGCGCACATCACGGTCATCGGCAATCCGCTTGACGTGGCTGCGTGTGACTACACACGTCAAGTGGCCGGGCAGGAAAAATTTGTCGTGGCCATGGGAGCCGCCCGCCTCGACGACCCGGTGAAGGGCTTCGACACGCTCATCGCCGCCACGCGCCACATCGCCGCCAACAGGCCCGACTTGGCGCAGCGCTTGGAGTTTTTGCTCTATGGTGCGCTGCGGCACCCAGGCCTGCTCGGCCAGCTGGCGTTGCCTTACACTCATTTGGGCTATGTCGACGACTTGGCTGCTGTGTATCGCCGTGCCGACGCCGTGCTCTCGTTGTCGCACTACGAGTCCTTCGGCTACACACTGGTCGAAGGATTGGCGCATGGCTGCATCCCGGTCACCACGGGCGAGGGCGGCCAGGTGGACATCGTGCGGCACGGGCACAATGGATATGTGCTTGCTGAGCGCTCGCCACAGGCTGTCGCCGACGGCCTGCAGTGGGCTGCCACGCATCCGCTCGACAGGCGTCTGCTGCACGACGATGCCTTGCAGCGCTTCGACGCATCGGTCATCGCCGGCCGTTACATCCAACTCATAGATAGTTTAACTCATCAAGAACATTGAATACCGATATGCAAACCGTATTGTTTCACAGCACCATTTTCGGGCCTGTCAAGAGTCGCAGGTTGGGAGTGTCGTTAGGTATCAACCTCATGCCGAATGACGGCAAACTTTGTTCGTTCGACTGCCTCTATTGCGAGGCGGGTTTCAATGCACAGGGACCCGGGCACGAAGGCATACCGTCGCGCGAGAGCGTCAAGCGCCAGCTCAGCAAGAAACTCAAGGCCATGAGCGAAGCCGGCGAGCCGCTCGATGTCATCACCTTCTCGGGCAACGGTGAGCCCACGCTGCATCCGCATTTTAAAGAGGTGGTGCACGATGTGCTCATGTTGCGCGACAGGCATTATCCGCAGGCCAAGGTGAGCGTGCTGAGCAATGCCACCATGCTGGGCCGGCCCGGTGTGGCCGAGGCCCTGAGCAAGGTGGACAACAATATTCTGAAACTCGACTCGGCCATTCCCGCCACATTGCGCGCTCTGAACAGGCCGGTATCGGCCAATGTGCTGCCCGAGGGTATCATTGCCGACATCAAGCAGTTTGCCGGGCAGTGTGTGGTGCAAACCATGATGCTGCGCGGCAGTTACGAGGGCCACGTTATCGACAACACCACTCCCACCGAAGTCGACGCGCTCATCGAGGCCTATCGGCAGATGGCTCCGCGCCAGGTGATGCTCTATTCCATCGACCGTCCCACCCCGGCCACCGATTTGAAAAAAGTGCCTCTCGAAGAGTTGCGGCCCATCGCCGCCCGCATCGCCGAGGCCACGGGGCTGACCGTAACTGTGAATTGAACGCCATGGAACAGGAACCCATTCTCAACGCCCACGGCAAGCAGGAATATCCTCCCATGCATACGGCCGAGCACATCCTCAACGCCACCATGGTGCGCACGCTGGGGTGCGGCAGGCATGTGAACGCCCATGTGGAGCGCACCAAGTCGAAGCTCGATTATGATTTTTCACGGCCGCTCACGCCGCAGGAGGTGGCCCTCATTGAGCAGCGCGTCAACGAAGTGATTGCCGCCGATGTGCCTGTGACGGTGGAATATGCCCTCCAGGCCGATGTGGCAGGCCGGTTCGACCTGTCGCGGCTGCCTCAGGATGCGTCGGCCACGGTGCGCATTGTGCATGTGGGCGATTATGACGAGTGCCTGTGCGCCGGCACTCATGTGGAGCACACCGGGCAGATAGGCGCGTTCCGCATCAGCAGCACATCGTTTGCCAACGGGCGGCTGCGCATCGTCTTCAGGCTGATGGAGCCTCTGTCTTGATGTGAATGTCGGTCTGCGGGAAGGGTATTTCCACACCGTTCTCACCCAGCACCTGGTAGATGTGTTCCTTGACAGTGGCAATGTCGGCCACGCAAGTCATCACCTTGACCCATAGAACCACAATCAGGTCCACGCTGCTGTCGCCAAAGTTGTTGAACAGCACCTGTATGCCCTTCTTCTTGTCGTAGATGTTGAGTGTCGAAAGGCGCTCGATGATAAGTTCGCGCACGCGGTCCACATGCGACCCGTAGGCCACCCCCACGGGCACCTTCACCATCTCGTAGCCGTGGTTGCGCGTCATGTTCTTGAAGTTTTTGTTGAACAGTTGGCTGTTGAGGAAGGCAATCACTGAGCCGTCGATGGTCTCGACGAGCGTGCTCTGGTAGTTGATGTTGGTGACCTTGCCGCGGATGCCGTCGCACTCGATGACATCGCCCAGTTTCACGCGGCCGCTCATCAGCGACAGGCCGTAGAACAGGTTTTCGAGGGTGTCCTTCATAGCAAAACCGATACCGGTCGACAAGCCGGTGAGAATGAGCGTGATGCCAGCCCTGTTCACGTTGAGCACCACCATGGCGATGTAGGCATAGATAATCCATCCCACATATTTCATGATGTTCTTGCTCAGCGCCACCACCTGGTTCTTCGACTTGGTTTTGTACTCCTTCCAAAAGATGTAGAGTTTGATGAGCAGGTAGATGATGAAGTTGAACACAAAGGCCAAAGCCACCAGGAAGAGAATTCTTTCGAGCGAGATGACAATCACGTCGGGGATGTCCACAATCTTGTGCTTGAAGAAATGTATGCACCAGTCTGTCAGGTCGAACACCTTGGCGGCCCAGTAGATGGTGCCTGCCACGCTGAACGTGGCGGCGATGGGGATAATCATCTTGTAGACGGCGTCGAACAGCCACGTCTGGGTGATGTCGTCATTGTTCTTGATGTGAGCGGCCTGGTACTTGTGCAGCCAGTAGTAGATGACGGTGATGCCCTGAATCACGGTGAGCTGCATAATCCACCAAATGAGCACCTGAACGCTCATCAGAGTGTAGCCCACCCACGCCATGACCAGCGAAGTGACCATCACCAGCAGCGAAGCCCAGGTGTAGATTTTGTCGGTGCGCGGCACTTTGCGGCCATGCCGCCTGATGACGTCGGCCTGCCAAATGGTGGCGGCGAGCAAGATGGGCGGGAAGGTGAGGTTGACGATGGTATTGGGCATGAAAGTGATGCGGTACACAAACACAATGAAGCCCACCACCAGGATGGGAATGTAGAGGCGTATGCCGCTCATCACCTTGCTGCTTTTGAGTCTGATGATGATTGAGAACATGATGGCGGCGAGCAGCCAGGCGTATTCGCTGAGCAATCCGGCGGCCATAATCATAAAGTTGTGGTCGGTGAGCGTGTTGGAGATGACGAACGTCACCACGGCAAAAAGCAGTGCGCTCACGGCCACAATGATGCTGCCGCGCTTGCGGTTGAACTCATCGCTCATCCAGCGTCGTGGCAGCAGATAGCGGATGGCCAGCCAGCTCACCACGGTCGATATCAGGATGTAGGACAAGATGAACATGAACAGGAAGAAAATGAGGTTGCCACGCCACTCACTGTGGGTTTTTCCGGCTGGACGGTATTTTTCGCTCAAGTCCATCACTCCCTGTCGCCAGTAGCGATTGATGCCACCCATTGTGCTGAAATAGGATTGGTCGCCGTTGACGAAAATACTCTGGCGAATGTCGTCGTAGATTTTGAGCGCAAAGTCGTTGATTAGTTTCGACTTGTTGAGAACCATCTGCGCCCGCTCGCGCGTGCGGTCCAGCTGGATGCGTTGCACGGCCATGTCGGTGGCGATGGCCTTGGCCAGCACCATGCAGCTGTCGCGGTCGTTGCGCAACTGCTCGGTGGTGAGGATAAAGTCGGGGATGTCCTCCAGCGACTTCACCAGCCTCACATATTGCATCACCTGGTCGTTGTAGTGGTTGGCAAACGTCTCGAAGGGCAGCATGCTGCTCGCCATTTGGTTGTGGAGCGAGGTGGCCTCGCTGCACGCATACGCCAGGTCGAAGATGTAGCCGGTGCGCTGGCTGTAGAGCATGAGCTCAATCTGCTGGCAGCGGTCCATCACTTGCACCATCATCTTGTCGAAGCGCTTCGACATTTCGTTGAACCGTGCCACGCGTTGCTGCTGTTCCTTGTGCATCATTGTGAGCTCGGTGCGCAGCACGCTCATGGCTTGCTCCATATTGCGCTCCTTGAGCACGGCATGGGCTGGCAGTGCGCCCAGCACCATTGCCAGCACCATCATTATCAATGTTTTTTTCATTGCGGTCGTCATTCGGTTTATTTTTTGCAAAAATACATTTTTATGCCCGAATTTCAACCAAATTCACGCTTTTTATGAAATTCCGGCCTGCCAGCTTGCTCCGAAAAAGACAAAAAAGCTCCGCCCGGAGCATCGTCGCGGGCGGAGCCTTTATAAATGAGTGCAAAGATTGGTTCTTTACATGTAGGTCCAGCGCGGGGTGGCCATGGTCACGCCACTGCCGTCGCGCACGCCCATGATAAACATGACATAGGCGCGGCCCACATAGTAGGTCCAGTAGTCGGTGAACTCACGGTTGTTGGTGCCGTAGGTGAGCACGCCCTCGTCGGCGCCGTTGGCACCGATGACGTGGAAGTTGTAGTCCACGCGGCCATAGCCCGAGCTGTTGTAGATGCTCTTCTTGAACGGCATCACTTTCCACTTCGTGCCCTCACCGTAGCCGATGGCTTCGCCGTAGGGGATGTCGAAGGCGCCGGTGTCGGGGTTCTTGAGGTAAGTCTGCAGCTTTTTGCCGAAGGGAGCACCTGTGCTCTCATACAGGAAGTTGTAGAACTTGCAGTTCGAGCCTTCGCCAATGTAGTCGGTGAGGTCCAGAGAGGGCCAGTCCTGTGCCACCTCGGCGATGGCCGGCAGTTCGTCGACCTCAATAGCCACGGGGTCGGCATCCATGTTGTGGATGAACACATGATAGCGCTTGCCTGCTGCCACCTGGCATGAGCCGGTGTAGTAAGGCTCGGCGACGAAGCGCTCCTTGATGTTGAGCTTCTCGTCGCGCACAAATTTGCCTTCGAGGTTCTCGCCGGCAAACTTGAATCCGCCCTTGAGCACATTGCCCTGAGCATCCTTCACACCATCACTCTCGATGACGTAGACCATCGAGTCCTGGCGGATGAGGTTCTTCACGCCATAGACGTCGATGTAGTAATATCCACCGTCTTCCTTCACATAGTCCACATTCTCTTTCTTGTGGAGCTTGATGTTGAGCGCGCCGGCGTCGACCGTGAAGAACAGGTTGGTGCCACCGCTGGGCACGCCGTTGCGCGGCAGCAGCGTCGCGGCCAGATTATTCTGGTACTGGAAGCCGTTGATGTCGACCATGTAGGCATAGTTGGCAGCCGAGTTGGCGATGGGTGCCATGTTGAAAATCTGCACATATGCCTTGCTCGACGAATCAGCCTTTGTTACGTCGTAGGTCACATCCTTGTCGCTGCATGCGGCAAACAGACCCACGAGCAGAACCATCGTGATATATTTGATATATTTCATCGTCATTTCAATTTTTAGATGTGATTAACATTACTTGGGCTGGTCGCCGGGATAAGCGAACCAGGGGATGGAGCACTGATAGTTGTCGGCCGTTCCTGAGATGGGTTTGAGTTTCTCCAGGTTAGGCTTGTTCCACATGTATTCCGAGTTGTAGCGCGGACGCACACGGAAGCACGGCGAACCGTTGTTGTCCTTGTTATAGACGCCACGACGTCCTTGCACGTTGGCCGGTGCCAGATAGAATCCCTTGAACACCTTCTGTGCCTCGGGCTTCATGGTGACGGTGGTCAAGTCCCAACCATTGCCGGTGCTGGGATAGTCGCCCTGGTAGTCGATGTCGTAGAAATACTTGCGCTGGTCGACCCATTCCTCGGCGGCACCCCACGGGAAGAGGTGGATGAACTTCTGCATCATGATGTGCGACAGCGTGAGCGTGCCCTCGGTCAGGCCACCCACATAGGGGCCTGCCAGATACTCGGCGGCAATCTTGTTGAAGGTGGCAGCGTCCACCTTGTCGCCCTGATGATAGGCCACGTTGCTCACGATGACGTTAGCACCCTTGGTGATGTACTTGGCGGTGAAGGCCATATCGGCGGCCACAGCCTGCTTGAAATACTCAAGAGCTTTGGACTTGCTGCCGTGCTTGAACTCAATCTCAGCACGGTCGAACAGCAACTCGCCGTAGGTCATCATGATGTAGGGAGCATCGTCGCGATAGAGCCAGCGACCGATGCCGTCCTTGGCGCTGGTGGCAGCTTCCTTGCGGCCCCAGAACATGGGAGCGGTGGCCACCGCTCCGCTGGCGCTGGTGAAGCTTGAGCCCAGGAAGGTCCAGCTGCGCAGTGTGTCGCGGTTGGTGTAGGTGTCGAGGCTCCAGGGTTTCACCTTGCCCTCGTCCTTGTCGTAAATCGGGTTTCCGTTTTCAGTAGCCAGCTTGATGAGCGGGCGCGGGTCGAAGTGACCCACGGCAGGCGTGGTGTCGCAGATGATGTTGATGTCGGGGCCGGCCAGCTCATAGGGATAAGCTGCATGGGCAGGTTCCTCGACCAGCGTCTTGTTACCCTCCTCGTCGTAGGCGGGGATGGTGCCGGTCATCAGCTGCACGGCGTAGTCATGCTGCCAGTACACGTTTGACAGGTTGCCACGATAGGGACCCCAGAAGTTGTTGTAGGCGCTGTAAGCAGCGTCGGCACTGCCGCCCAGGATGCGCAGCACAGCGTCGTCATCGCCGCTGGAGAAAGCCTTCTCACAGGCTTCGTTGAACTCGGCATAGTATTTCTCCTTGAAGTCGCGCTTGTTGCTCAGCGATGCCAGGTTGCGGGCCTTCACAGCGTAGGCAAACTTGATCCACTTGTCGATGTTGCCGCTGTAAATCCAGTCGTTGCCACTGATTTTGTTGCCATAGTTGGTGGCGTCGGCCTTCTGCAGATACTCAATAGCCTTGTCGGCCCACTGACGCACCTGTGTATACACATCTTCCTGATAGTCGTAGTTGTGGGTGAGTTGGTTGGGCACGAAAGCATCCTTGAGGATGACCTCGCCGTGATATTTGGTCAAGGCATCCCACGAGAAAGCCTTCATGGCATAACCGATGCCGGCCAGGTGCCAGCTCTCGGACTGCTCGCTCTGCTTGATCATGTTCTCCAGGTTCATACCCTGGTTCCAGTAAACCATACGCCACATTTCACCGCCGGCATCGCTTGCCAGGCTGTAGTAATGGGTGGCGAAGCTCGTGTAGCTGCTGGTACCCATCATCTGGGTGAGCGGGCCCAGGGCGCGGATGTCCCAATACAGGCCGAAGTACTCCTGCTCGATACCAGCCAGATAGAGGTGAGCGTCCACATAGTCGGGGGCGTCCTCATTCTTGTTCACATCCAGGTAGTCGTTGCAGCTGACCATGGTCAGGGCAAGGAACAGGGATGCGAGCACATATAATATAGACTGTTTTTTCATTGTGTTTCCTTATTTATTATAGGTTTGACATTAGAATGTGACGCTCAGACCGAACGAGAAGGTACGGGGGCTGGGCAGCGACCAGTAGTCGTAGCCCTCACCGCCGGTACCGCCGGCAGCGGCGCTCATGGTGTTACCTGCCACATCGATACCCGTGTAGTTGGTGATGGTGAACAGGTCGTTGCCGCTCACATAGATGCTGGCATTCTGCAGCAGGTTGCGAGTCTTGGTCTTGAGCCATTCGCCGGGCACAATGTAGGTCAGGCGGAGCTCCTGGCAGCGGATGTAGTTAATCTTGTTCTGCACCCAGCTCTCATGGTCGTCATTGTACATCACGGTGGAGCCGTAGTGCGAGAAGTCGACGCCGATGTTGTTGTAGTGCGGGGTGGAGGTGTTCTCCCAGCCATCCTTGAGCACGCCGTTGAACACGTAGGTGCCGTTGTCGTTGCGCATGGCCACCGACTGCTCGCTGAAGCCGCGGTTCATCATCTCACGCATGGTGGCGTTGTACACGCTGGCGTGGTAGCGGCCTTGGAACATGGCACTCAGGCGCCACTGCTTGTAGCGCAGGGCGGTGGTGATACCGAAGCGCAGCTTGGGCTCACGGTCGCCAATCACCTTCCACTCGGTTCCCAGCAGGGGCAGACCGGTGGTGGGGCTGATGAGCACCTCGCCGGCTTTGTTGCGCTGGAGTGCCAGTGCCGAGTAGGTGGTGATGGGCTGTCCCACGGTGGTACCGTTACGCACGTTGCCGTAGTTCCAAGTGTAGGCGTTGTAGTATTCGGTCACTGCCTCGGGCAGGTCGGTCATCTTGCTGCTGGAGTGCGACATGTTCAGACCGATGTTCCAAGTGAAGTCGCGGTTCTTGATCACGTCAACATCCACGTGGCCTTCCCAGCCCCAGGTGTTGAACGTACCCACGTTCAGAGTGTTCAGCACGAAGCCCGTGGCATACGACATACGGAAACCTTGCACAATCTGGTCCTGGCAGTGAGTCTTGAACCAGGTGAAGTCGGCGTTGACGCGGTCGTTCCAGAAGCGTCCTTCGATACCCACCTCATAGCTGGTGGTCATCTCAGGCTTCAGGTTGGGGTTCGGGCCGGTGAAGCCATACTTGTAGCCGCCACCGCTCAGACCGGTTTTCTCGAGCTCGGGGTCGATGCTCAAGGGGCGTGCGTCCTTACCCACCTGGGCAATGGCGCCGCGAATCTTCAGGTAGTTGAGCCAGCTGATGTTCTTCAGCGGCTTGAGCTCGGTGAGCACCCATGAAAGCTCGCCGGCAGGGTAGAAGTAAGAGCGGTTGTTAACCGGCAGGGTCGACGACCAGTCGTTACGGAAACGGAACGTGGCGAAAATCATGTTGTTGTAGCCAAACTCGGCTTGTCCCGAGATAGCCTGGATGCGGCGCTTGGTGGAGCGCTTGCTGCTGATGACGCTCTCGGGCGAGCAGTTGTTGATGGAGAACATGTCGAGGATGGCGAAGTTGCTTCCCGACGACGACAGGCTCTTCACAGCGTTCTCCAGCTGGTGGTAACCCACCTGGATGCCCACGGTGTACTTGTCGTTGAAGGTGTTGTTGTAACCGGCCAGGATGTTGAGCGTCGGGTCGCTGTTGTTGTACTTGGTCATGTTGTACGTACCCGAGTTGTTCGAATCGTCGCTATCCTGATTGTAGGTGCGGTAGTAGGGATGGTAGCCACTCTCGTAGCTCGAGGTCGACACGTCCCAACCGAACTGTGCGCGCAGATAGAAGTGCTCGATGGGTGTCAGGTTGAGCGAGAAGGCGCTGATGAAGCGGTCGGTCTCGTCGTAGAGTTTGTTCTTGTACAGACCAAACAACGGGTTGAGCAGGTCGCCGTCGGTGTAGTATTCGGGATAGCGCATGTGGGCGCCGTCCTCGGCGTAGATGTTGCTCATGTCGTCCACGTTAGGCCAGCGGTAGGAGCGGGCGATGGGTCCGTCGGCACCACGCAGGGCCTTGTGGTTCTTCAGGTTCACATACTGCATGCTGCCTTCCATGTGGAGCCACTTGGTGAGCTCGGCACGTCCGGCCAGCGACAGGTTGGTACGCTTGAGGTCGGTGGTCTTGATGACACCGTCCTGGTTGATGAACGACGCGCTGGCACGGAGGCTCATCTTGTCGTTACCGGTTTCCAGCGAGATGTTGTGCTTCATCAACGTACCGGTTTGGAGCACAGCCTTGGCATTGTCGTAGTAGTCGACATTGCCGGTGTACTTGCCACCAAAGTGGTTGGTGTAGTAGTAGTTGGTTGCACCATAGGCACCGTTGGTGTACTGGTCCTGAATCTTGGGCCAGCCGTAGGCCTTGGACCACGAGAACTGGTTGCTGTAGGTGATTTTGGCGCGTCCGGCGCGTCCTTTCTTGGTGGTGATGATGATGGCGCCGTTCGACGCGTCACTACCATAAAGAGCGGCTGCTGCGGCACCCTTCAGCACGGTCATCGACTCGATGTCCTCGGGGTTGAAGTCATTACCGCGGCTGGCGAAGTCGGTGTTGCGCACGCTCAGTCCCAGCACGTCGTCACCGCCGGCAAAGCCCTCGGTGGAGTTGAACGACGTGTTGTTCATGGGGATACCGTCCACGATGTAGAGCGGCTGGTTGTTACCCGAGAGCGAAGTGGCGCTACGCAGCACCACGCTGGTCGATGCACCGGGAGCACCACCCGAGCTAATCACGTTCATACCCGACACACGTCCCTGCAGGGCGCTGATGAAGTCGGTACGTCCCGATTCGACGATGTCGGTGGCCTTCACGTTCTGAACGCTGGAACCCACGGCGCGAGCCACACGTTTCATACCGAACTCGGCGGTCACCACCACCTCGTCGAGCTGACGCTCGTTGTTCTGCAAAACCACGTTCGCGGCAGCACCTGCCGGAACCTCGATAGCATCATAGCCCACATAGGAGAACTGCAGCGTGGAGTTCCTGTCGGCTTTGATAGAATAGTTACCGTTAAGGTCAGTCACAGTGCCGCGATTGGTGCCTTTCACCTTCACGGTCACGCCAATGAGCGGTTCGCCGTTGCTGTCCTTGACAACACCGGTCACCTTGTCACTGTTGGCTTGCGCCATGGCAGCAAAGCCCATGCCGGAATGACTTGTCATCAGTCCGGCGGGAGCTCCACATGCGATGGCGAATGATGCCAACAACACGAGTTGTTTTTTCATACGCACATTTGTTTTTGTGAGAATAGTTGTTAATAAAAGGTTTATATTCACGTTAGTTTTGTCTGGTATTATTTTGCCATTGCACAAGGAAAACGAACATTTTCGTTTAGCATCCATGCCGCGCGATTTTTTCGCTTTTTTGCACAATAGCAAATGCAAATTTGAACTTTTTTTTTCGTTTACGCAAACAAAATTTGATGATTTTTCAAGTTTGTTTGTGTTTCTGCACCAATTTTTATGTTTTTTAACAAATTGCCTTAAAAATCCTGTTCTTTTTGGGGGGACTCAAGTAGAAAATAATGTAAACAATTCAATGTCAAAGAAAAGGTTCGTTTAGGATAAACAGTCGTTTTGAGTCGATAAACGGTAAGATTTACCACCTAAACGCCAAAATCGTTCCGTTTGCGGCATCTATAATAGAAGAATGCTTGCGAAATTTAAAAATTTTTGCATAATTTTGTAGCGAAAACGAAAATGTTCATTTTTGCTAAACAGGAACTATTAAGTTGATAAAGTTGAAACCAAAGAATAATTTTTTGAATTTTAACCTAATTTACTATTAACCAAAAACAAATGTGCGTATGAAAAAACAATGCGTATTATTGGCTGCACTGGCCATCGCATGTGGAGCGCCTGCAGGGCTGACAACCAGTCATTCCGGCATGGGCTTTGCTGCCATGGCTCAGAGTAGCAAAGTGACTGGTGTTGTGCGTGACGCTAATGGTGAGACTCTTCCAGGAGCCACTGTCACCGTTAAAGGCACCAAGACAACGACCGCAACCGACCTGGACGGCCGCTACAGCATTGCTGCCCCGCAGGGTAGCACGCTTGTGATTACCTACATCGGCTATAAAGCTCGCGAAGTTCGCGTGAGTGGTTCGATGATGGATGTCAACCTCGAAGCCGGTGACAACGTGCTCGACGATGTGGTCGTTGTGGGTTACGGCACGCAACGGCGCGAAAACCTGACCGGTGCCGTGTCGAGTGTCGACGTGAACAAAACCCTGCGTGGCCGTCAGATTCCTGATGTGGGTCGCGGCTTGCAAGGTACCACTCCGGGCTTGAACATCACTCTGCCCGATGCTGAGGTCGGTTCCGACGCAACTATCAGGGTGCGTGGCCAGGTGGCTTCGCTCAACGGTAGTGCTCAGCCCCTGATTTTGCTCGACAACGTGGAGATTCCCTCCATCCAAATTCTTAACCCCGACGACATCGAGTCGATTTCGGTGCTGAAGGATGCTGCTGCTTCGTCAATCTATGGCTCGAAGGCTGC
The DNA here is from genome assembly GCA_017483645.1 of Muribaculaceae bacterium. Lineage (GTDB taxonomy): Bacteria > Bacteroidota > Bacteroidia > Bacteroidales > Muribaculaceae > Sodaliphilus. Next base: position 13,388 of record JAFUWD010000029.1, read on the forward strand.
TTTCGGTGTGGTGCTGATCACCAGCAAGAAAGGTGCTAACACCGACCGTGTGAACATCTCCTATCAAGGCAACTTCGCCTGGCAGAACATCTCCAAGAAGATGGAAATGGCAGGTGTGGATGGTATCGCCTATCGTGTCGACGCTCTGAAGCGTGCCGGCGGCACGCTTGCCGGTGCCTTCTTCTACATCGACGAGGCCAGCCTTGCCGCTGCCCGTGAGTGGGACAAGGAATACGGAGGCTCAATCGGCAAAAACGACCCCTTCGTTTATGGTCGTGACTGGTATGTCGACGCCAACGGACGCAAGTTCTCGAAGCGTATCTTCGACCCGTACGATTACATGATTCGCGAGTGGGCACCCTCGATGACTCACACTGTGTCGATTAACGGCAAAGCCGGCAAGACCACTTTCAACGTTGGTCTGGGCTACCTCGACCAGAAGGGTCTGATTCGCCCTTCTAAGAAAGACGACTTCCGTCGTTACAACGGCTCGCTGCGCTTGAGCACCGAATTTAATAAGTACCTCACCGCTCGTGTGGGTGCCACCTATTCGCTGCGCAACAAACGCTATGCCTATGCCACCAGCTCAACGACGGCCGACCCCTGGCTCTACCTCTATCGCTGGGATACCACCTATCCTATGGGATATGACGAGCATGGCAACCTCATCCGCAGCCCTTACAGCGAAATGAAAGCTGCCAACACGGCCAACAAGGAGAACTCCTATCTCTCGTTCAACGTGGGCTTCACCCTGAACTTCACCAAGAACTGGAAACTGGACCTCGACTACACCTACGCTTCCGAGAACCAAGACTGGAACAAAATCGGTACGAAGTTCACCATGGCCAACAGCTGGACTGCTCCGGTGCTTCGCAAGGATGCCGACGGCAACCAAGTGTATGTCAACAGCAAGGGTGACGTGGTGAGCGCTGATGCTGAAGGCGCCATGCCCGCTTATGACCTCAATGTGATGCAGTACACCTCTAATGGTAGCAACCCCGACCACATCCGTCGCGAGGTGACTCATGACAAACGTCACACCCTCAACATCACGACCAACTACAACTGGCAGGTCAACGAGGCCAACAACCTGAAGTTCATGCTCGGTATGAACCGCACCGACTGGGAGTCGAAGAACGAGTGGGGACAGATCACCAACCTCACCGACATCGTTTCACCGTCGTGGGACAAGACCGTGGGCACGCAGACCACTTCCGGTAACCTCTACTGGGAAGGCCAGCTCGGCTTCTTCGGACGTATCAACTACAACCTGCTCGACCGCTATCTGTTCGAGGCCAACCTGCGCTACGACGGAACTTCGAAGTTCCCCAAGAATCTGCGCTGGCGCTGGTATCCTTCGTTCTCGGCTGGCTGGCTGATCAGCAACGAGCCCTTCATGGAAAGCCTCAAGCCCACGCTGTCGATGATGAAGATTCGTGGCAGCTGGGGTATGATTGGCGACCAATCGGTCAGCAACTCCCTCTATGTAGCTACCATGGCTCAGAGCCAAAGCAACTGGCTCGACGGCAGCAACAAGCTGGTTACTGTCGGAACTCCTTCGGCTGTGCAAGCCAACATCAAGTGGCAAGACATCATCACCACCGACGTGGGCTTCGATGCACGCTTCTTCAACAACGAACTCGGCCTGACCTTCGACTGGTATCAGCGTCAGACTAAGAACATGCTCGTTCCCGGTGAGGGTATTCCCGGAACCTTCGGTGCCGCTGCTCCTACGGGCAACTATGGTAACCTGCGCACCCGTGGTTGGGAAATCGCCATCGACTACAACCACCGCTTTGAAAACGGTCTCGCCATTAACTTGATGGCTACCTTGAGCGATGCCAAGACTGTTATCACCAAGTACGGCACGGCCACCAATATCGACGGCTGGTACGATGGTAAGGAATATGGCGAGCTTTGGGGCTACCAGTTCGACCGTCTCTATCAGAAAGACGATTTCGTCTATGACGGAGAAGGCAATCTCGTGACCACCTATGCCCTCAACGGCAAGGAGGTGGCTGCCGGAACTGCTGGCGCCAAGATTGTCAACAAGCTTGCTGACCCCAATGGTATCTATCAGGATTACTTCCAGAGCGGAACGTTCCGTTTTGGCCCTGGTGATGTGAAATTCCGCGACACCAACGGTGACGGACAAATCAACAACGGCAAGAACTCCACCAGCGACCGTGGCGACCTCACTCGCATCGGTAACACTACCCCCCGCTTCGAGTACGGTTTCCGTGTCGGCCTCGAATACAAGGGATTTGACTTTTCGATGTTCTGGCAAGGTATTGGCAAGCGTCGTGTCTGGGGTTACGGCTTCCTGGCCATCCCCGGCTTCAACACCGGTGACGGTTCCATGCCCCAAGCTATCGCTAAAGACTACTGGACCGAAGAAAACACCGGTGCTTTCTACCCCCGTCCTCAGAACATGGGTGGCAGCAACGCCGGTTACAACATGCAAGTGTCTGACCGCTATAGCCTGAATATGTCCTACATCCGACTGAAAAACATTACCCTCGGTTACACACTGCCTGTCGAGCTCACCCGCAAGGCCCTCATCCAGCGTGCCCGCATCTACATCGCTGCTGAAAACCTCTTCACCATCGACAAGCTGCGTGGTCTGCCCATCGACCCCGAGGTCGTGAGCGGAATCTCGATGTGGAACAACGGTAACTACAACATGGGCCGCACCGGTGTCGGTACGCCCGCTATGAAGAACTTCTCTGTCGGTATTCAACTTAACTTCTAAAATCTGTCAATCACATGAAAAAGAATATATTCATTGCACTCACTGCAATTCTTGCCCTTGTTTGCGCCTCTTGTGAAGACATCTTAGACCGCCCGCAACTCAACTCGCCCACCGATGAAAACTTCTGGAAATCGGAAAGCGACCTGCGCCTCTATGCCAACGGATTTTATCCCAATTACTTTGTTGGTTATGGCGTGAGCTGGAGCGAAGCTTATTCGCCCTATCGCGGCTACACCTTCAACGATGACCTTACCGGAACCGGCAAGCAATCGGCTTTCACCAACTCCGTTCCCTCCTCGATGACCAGCACCAGCGCTGCTGCCGTGGCTACATGGCAAGTGCAATACTCTGGCCCGTCGTGGAACTTCTCATGGATTCGCAAAGCCAACATCATGATTGATCGCATCGAGAACAACATGAAGGGTTCGCTTTCCACCGAAGCTTACAACCACTGGCTGGCCGTGGCCAAATTCTTCAAATGCTACTCCTACTGCCGCCTGGTGGAGGTTTACGGCGACTTGCCCTATTATGAGAGTACTCTGGGCGACGCCGACCTCGAAGACCTCTACAAGAACCGCGACAGCCGCATCTTTGTGATGGACAAGGTCTACGATATGCTCAAAAACGACATCCTGCCCAACATGCGCGCCAACGACGGAGCCAATATGCTCAACCGCTATGTGGCAGCCGCTTTCGCGTCGCGCTGGATGCTTTTTGAGGGAACGTGGCAGAAGTACCATGGTGGCGACCAAGCGGCCGCCAAGAAGTACCTGGAACTTGCCCGCGATGCCGCCGACATGGTTATCAATAGTGGTAACTATGCCATCGACACCCCGCTGCGCGAGCTCTTCGGCTCGGAAAGCCTGGCCGGCAACACTGAGGCTATCATCTATCGCCACTTCGACGCCGGACAATCGGTTACTCACTGCGTAGCTTCCTACAGCAACGGTAATGAGAGCCAGACGGGTGCCAACCTTTCCTTCCTGAAATCAATCATCTGCCAGGACGGCAAGCCCTACAAGACTTCTACCATCGAAGGTGCCAAGAACCTCGACATGAAGAGCATCAGCCGCACACGCGACCCGCGCTTCGAGGCTACATTCATCGACACGATTCGCGCCGCATCGTCAACGCTGGTCTACTCGGCTAAGTTCGTCGACCGCGCTTGTATCGATATGACAGTTGCCGAAATGAGCAAGGTGGCCAAGTATAACTCTATGACCAACACCAACGATGCTCCCGTGATTCGTTATGGCGAGGTCTTGCTCAACTGGATTGAGGCCAAGGCCGAACTCGCTCTGCTCGGTGGTGCTGCTGTTACGCAAGCCGACATCGACAAGTCAATCAACGTGCTCCGCGATCGTCCTCTCGACGACCACGCCAAGGCCAAAGGCTTGAAGAACACCGCTCACATGATGCTGAGCGACATCAACGGATCGTTCGACCCCGATCGTGACCCGACCGTTGATCCTCTCGTGTGGGAGGTGCGCCGCGAGCGTCGTCTTGAGATGGTGAACGAACACAGCCGTATCCTCGACCTGCGCCGCTGGATGAAGCTCGACTACATGAACAACACCAAGTATCCCGACACGATGCTCGGTCCTTGGGTCGACTTCACCAAAGAAGGTTATGCCAGCGTGAAGGTTGACGGTGTCGAGAAACTCGAAAGCCAATACCTTGTGGCCGGCAACGTGGGCAAGCTCCATGTGATGAAAGCAGATGGCACAGTGGTGGTTTACGATGGATCTAACGGTAGCCAAATGATTGGTTACTACATCCCCACCAACTGCCAAGCCCGCGACGCTTTCGACAACCGTGTCTATCTCTGCCCCCTCGGCAAGCAGGAAATCGACACCTATAGCGAGAAAGGCTATACCTTGACGCAGAACCCGGGTTGGTAATCTGGGAATAACCAACTTTTGAATACTGATAATCGCCGTCGGGCAACACGCCCGGCGGCGATTTATATGATAAGGTGTGGCAGAAACGTAAGATTATTTGTATCTTTGTCGTATGAGAACCATGATGTCGTTATTGGCCGCATGCATGATGTGCGTGGGCCAGCAAGCAATGTGTGAGATGAATAATCAACCGAACAGTATTCTCCAGCCGGTGGCGCTCGACAGCACGGCGGGGCTGGTAGCTTATTATCCGAGTTTGGGCGGGGGTATGGACCTGGTGTGTGGCACGATGCCGGCCGTTATCGACCGGCGGGTGGCGATGTGTGTGGAAGGTGCGTTCACCCATGTGCGAATGACCCGTTTTGAGCACACCAACATCGACGGCGACCATGTGTCGGGCGGGGTGCGCTACACAGGTGCGCGCTGCAAGGACAATAGCGGAGCATTCATTTTTTATCAAGTGGATGGCCGCCCGGTGTGGCGATTTGTGCGTGGCGATTACAACGCCGCGCTCGATGAGGCTGCCAGCCATGGCGGTATGGGATTCGGGCAGGCGCTGATAGTCTTTGACTCGGAGCGCATCGAGCCGCTGTGGCGCAAGGGATGGCATTTTTATCGTGCCTTGTGCGAGAAGGACGGCAGGCTGTGCGTGGTCGATTCGGCCGAGCCGGTCGAATACCACGAATTTGTGGAACGATTGATGCGATACGGGGTGCGGCACGCTCTGTACCTCGACATGGGCAGTGGGTGGAACTACTCCTGGTGGCGCGACGCGCAAGGCACCGTCCACGAAATCCATCCCTGGATCGAGAAGTGCAAGTATTGCACCAATTGGGTAACGTTTTACCGTTGACGGAGGGCATTATTTGCCCTTGCGCGGCTCTTCGTCGGGGAAGCGGTCGGGGTAGGTGAGCGGTTCGCGCGGGCGGCGCAGGGCGCGCACCACCAGCCACACACCCAGCACGATGAAGGGAATGCTTAGCAGCTGGCCCTGGTCGATGCCCCATGTGGCGCGCATCGCCAGTTCCCAAGGCTCTTGCACATTTTTCACATATTCAATGAAAAACCTGGGGACGAAAATGCCCAGCATGAAAGTGCCGAAAATAAGGCCGGGGCGTTCCTGAAGGTTGCGCCGCCAGTACATCCACATGCACACTCCGAAAATCAGCAGATAGGACAGCGCCTCATAGAGTTGCGTGGGGTGGCACGGAGCAGTAAACACCGGCTCGGCGCCCCGCATCACGTCGTTGATGTTGGAAATAAAGGCAAATCCCCAGGGCAAATCGGTGGGGCCGCCGTAAATTTCGTGATTCATCAGGTTGCCCAGGCGGATGAGCGCCGCGACAAGCCCCACGGGAACCACGATGCGGTCCAGCACCCACAGGGGGCTGCGATGGGTCACATAGTGACTGTAGAACAGCAGGGCGATGAGGATGGCCAGCACACCGCCGTGGCTTGCCAGGCCTCCCTCCCACACTTTGGGAATCTCCGTCAGATGCTGTGAGTAATAGTCCCATGCATAGAAGAATACGTGGCCCAAGCGGGCTCCGACGATGGTGGCCACCACAACGTAGATGAACAGTGTGCCCACCCACTTTTCGGGTGCGCCCTCGTGCTTGAAGATGCGATAAACCACCTCGTAGCCAAACAGGAACCCGATGGCGAACATGAGTCCGTACCATCTGACGGTCAGAAAACCGGAATATAGGTTAGGGCTTGCGGTCCATGTGATAAAGTCGAGCATAATCAGTAATGTCTTATTTGCTTGCAAAGTTACGAATAAACGAGTGCAGAACAAAAGAATTTATTCTTTTTTATGCCGAGAGGCAGTAACTTGGGCGGAGCCAACTTCAAAAATGGGCGAGGGTTTAAACTTTGGCACGGTTTTTGGGTCAATAGCTAAAGAAACGATGTTTGGAAATATGAAATTGTCATGGAAGCAAGGCATCGTCGTGGCACTGTGTGTGGTGGCGATGATAGTGGTTTGGGTCAGGTTTGGCGCAAACACATTTGTGCGCGGGCGGACAGTTATCGGCCCCACAGAACTCAAAGCGCTCGACGCAGGCAATGCGGGAATCAACATCGTTGTGACGAGGCCTTGGTTCACCGACAGCGTGCTGGTGCTGAATGTGGGCGAGCCCGACGATGACCGTGATTTTGACCGTATCGACGCCACACGGTGCTTGCTGCAGTGTGCCAAGCATCTTGAGAACGAGCCGTTCAAGCGCCTGTATCTTGCCAACAAATGGACCCGGCTCTATTATCTCGACAACGCAGATGTGAGGAAATTGGGACAACGTTACCACACAGGTGAAAGTTGGAGTAATGCCGCTTTATATATTGAGGTGGCGCAGCATGCGCGCACGCTCAACGATTCGCTCGCGTTCAAGCCCGGCACAGGTCCGCTGGCGCAAATCGCCAATGTGGACAACTGGAACACCATGATGGGCAACTTGATGCGCTGAAAACGGATAAAGCACACCCCGAAGGCCCGAAATGTGAAATCTTTGTTGTAATTTTGCGGCATGATTAGCGAGAAAGGGAAGATATGCGTCTTTGCCGCATCCAGCAAAACCTCCGGTGATGAGTTCATGGCCGAGGCCTACAAGCTGGGTCAGCTCATGGCATCGCGCGGATGGAAGTGCATTCAGGGAGGTGGTTCAACCGGGCTGATGGCGGCACTGGCCGATGCCATGATAGAACATGGTGGTCATGTGACAGGCGTCATACCTAAGTTTATGGTCGACAACGGATGGCTCAACCCCCGTCTGAGCGAGGTGATAGTTACAGCCGACATGCATCAGAGAAAAGAAATGATGATTCAGCAAGCGCAGGCCATCATTGCCCTGCCGGGCGGATTGGGCACGCTTGAGGAATTGCTCGAGGTGCTCACTTGGCGGCAGCTTGGGCTACTCACCATGCCCATTGTGCTGCTTAACACCGGCGGGTTCTTCGAGCCGTTGAACGCCATGCTCATGCGGTGCATCGAAAAGCACTTTATGAAGGAATCGCACAGCTTGCTGTGGACGATGGCTGCAACGCCCGACGAGGCGCTGGCCGTCGTCGAGCGGCAATTAGTGGAGGGAGTGCCCCAGGTCGAGAAAAAGAATTGACACCATGCCTGCCACACCCATGATTCACACTGCCGCACTCGCTACCGACAGCATACCCGACAGTATAGCTGCCGAGCAGGCCTATTATCCGCCGCATTATATCGACGGATTTGGCGACAGTGTGGGAAACGACACCGTGCTGCAGTCCATGAGCCAGCTACAAGTTTTGGAACAGCCTGCCGGTGAGCGGCCGCAGGATTTCGTGCCCTGGCCGCTGCACGATGCGGGCACAATGGCGCTTGTGATGGGGGCTTTGTTCTTGGTGGTGGTGAGCTATCGCACTGGATACAAGTATATTGAGCAGTTTTTCCACAACATGTTCTCCACCAGGCGTCAAGAAAGCATTTTTGAGGACCACACCCTCAACGAGACGCAGATTCTCTCGGCCTTGATTATCAACACCTGTGTCATGGAGTCCGTCTTGGCCTATTGTGCCTTGACATTCTATTTGCCCTCGCTTGCCGTGTCGCTGCAAAGCGCCATCACACTGCATGTGGCGGCCTTGGCTGGTTTGGCCTTGGCGTTTTATCTTGTGCAACTTATGGCATACAAACTGATAGGCTTCGTTTTTGCCGACGGAGTGGCCACAAAATTGTGGGTCGACGGTTTCAAGGCGAGTCAGTCACTGCTGGGGTTGTTACTTGCTCCTGTGGTGGGGTTGATACTTGTCAAGCCAGCGTGGGCAGCCTCACTGATGCCCGTAGGAATGGTGCTTTACGCATTGTCAAGATTGGTATTTATTTGCAAAGGTTTTAGAATTTTTTATAGCAATTTGCCATCAATTGTGTATTTTATTTTGTACCTTTGCGCCGTCGAAATCGTACCCATTGCACTTGTTGTGAAAGCGACAATCTTTGTGTGCGGTTGTTTACAATCATAAAAACCTGTAATAGTGAACGTTAAGAAGATTTTAGTTTCTCAGCCAAAGCCCGCGTCGGAGAAGTCGCCATATTATGACTTGGAAACGAAATACGGTGTGGAAGTGGTTTTTCGGCCATTTATCAAGATTGAAGGACTCACAGCACGAGAATTCCGGCAGTCGAAAATTTCCATTCCCGATTATAGCGCCATTATTTTCACCGCCCGCACGGCTATTGACCACTTTTTCAGACTGTGCAAAGAGCTGAGAGTCACAGTGCCCGATACGCTCAAGTATTTCTGTGTAAGTGAAACCGTGGCACTCTATCTGCAAAAGTATATCGTCTACCGCAAGAGAAAGATTTTCTTCTCCGAGAGCGGAAAAATCGAAGATTTGGTGCCCATTATCCTCAAGCACAGCAAGGAAACCTACCTGATGCCCATCAGCGATGTTCACAACGACAAAGCGTCGGTGCTCGATGAACACAAGGTTCACTACACAAAGGCCGTGATGTACCGCACGGTAAGCAACGATTTTCAGAAGGGCGAGAAGTTCGACTACGACATGCTGGTGTTTTTCAGCCCGGCGGGAGTGAAATCGCTGATGCACAATTTCCCCGACTATAAGGAGCGGGGCATCCGCATCGGTGCCATGGGTGCATCCACGATTTCTGCTGTGAAGGAAGCGGGGCTTGACCTCGACATCACCACGTCGCCGGCAGCGCCGTCGATGGCGGCTGCCATCGACCTCTTCTTGCGCGAAAACGGGCAGCCGGTGCTGCAAGCACAGGAAGACGGAGCCGTGGCCGATGCTGGTTGATGGTTCTCGTCGAGGCACAATGAGAAAATTTCACGGGGGAGTGGTTGACATTCCCCTATTTTTTTGTAATTTCGCTTTCTCGATTTGACCTATGAATGATTCTGTGCACCATTACCGCCTGAAAAAATCAGAACGACTGTGCAGCCGCACGGCCGTCGAGCAGCTTTTTACCCAAGGGCAATCGGCCATTGCGTTCCCGCTCAGGGCCGTCTATCGGTTTCACCAGGCGGATGAGCGCGCAAGCGGTGTGCAGATGATGATTACCATTCCCAAGAAGAAAATTAAACTGGCGGTGAACAGGGTGCTGCTGCGCCGCCGCATGCGCGAGGCTTACCGCCTGCATCGCGGTGAGCTTCTTGTGCCGGCGCTGAACCCAGCCGAAACTGCACTCGATGTGGCATTCATCTATCTGGCAACATCCATCGAGCCGTATTGTGTCATCGAAACCAAGATGCGCGACCTGCTTGAGCGAATTGCTCGTCATGCTCCTGAAACGCCCGTACAGCCATGAGCAAGACCGATTCATCACATCGCCAGTCGCCCGGATGGATGGCTCGTCTGCTCATTGCTCCCATCAGGTTTTACCAGCGGTTTATATCACCGCTCACGCCGCCGGTGTGCCGTTTCACACCGTCGTGCAGCCAGTATGCCGTCGAAGCCATCGCCAAGCATGGCCCCCTGCGGGGAACTTGGCTGGCAATAAAGCGAATAGCCCGTTGCAACCCCTGGGGCGGCAGTGGATACGATCCTGTTCCTTGATGTGAGGAAGATTGATGATACTGATTGACGCTCACACACACGACCACTCTCGTCCCGATGCCGTGATTTCGGTGTCGCCGCTGGAATTTTTGCCTGAGCCGGAATGCTTTTATTCGGTGGGGTGGCATCCGTGGCATCTGCCGCCGATGGATGCTGAGCATCAACGCTTGCTCGAAGTCTCTGCCCGTGACACCCAGGTGGTGGCAATTGGCGAGACGGGAATCGACCGGCTGCGCGGTGCCGACCTGCAATTGCAGCGGCTTTGGCTTGAGCGGCACATTGCCTTGGCCGACGAGCTGGGCAAGCCGCTGATTCTGCACATTGTGCGCGGTGCCGAGCAAGTAATCAAGGCGTGGCGCGACTCACGGCCTCACACCATCACCGCGGTGGTGCACGGCATGAGGGCCAATGCCCAGGTGGCACAAATGCTGCTTCGTGAGGGTTTTTTATTGAGTTTTGGCGCGCGTTTCAATCCCGATGCAGTGCGTTGTACTCCGCTCGACAGCCTGCTGATTGAAACCGACGAAGCCCACACCGATATCAATGCGGTGGCACAAGCGGTGGCACAAGCCAGGGGAATGGATCTGGAAGACGTGAAAAAAGCAGCAGCCACCAATCTGATGCGGCTGCTGCAATGATGCGTTGCGTGTCTGAGAGTCGCGTGCTAAAATACTCGCCGGTAGGCTGTGTAATAGTACATGTTGGCTTGCTGTGAGAGTATTAGGTTGCCATTTCGGTCATATTCATAGTATAGCGATTCTCTCAATCCATCATCGTAGTTGATATACAATATGCGACGTGTTATGTCCCAGTTAAAGTCAATGTATGCAAGGCCGAACCCATCATAAAAGGTGTAGCGGCCGCGCCCATTGTTGTAGAAGTCGTAGCGTACCACGTCACGTCCGTCAAGGTAGCCCTCGCCGTAGGAGTCTACTGTGTAGTACGCCTCCCAGCTGCCCTGTAAGCGATCAAAATTTGGCTCATCGCGGCAAGAACTCAAAATAACCGCAACCAAGGCTAAAACCAATATATAGTAATTTCTTTTCATCATGGCTTCTCTTTTTTATTGATTTGACAAATTTAGCCCAAAAAAGTTTAAAACCGAAAAAAATGAAAGCAAATAATAACATTGTCACCTTAAAAACAATTATCTTTGTGAAATAATAACCAAAAACGATGTGACCATGACTTTTGCTGAAAATTGTATGAAGCGGTTTGAAGAAACCGTTATGTTATATCACAAGACCGACGATGTGGATGCTGTTCTGAACAATCCTTATCCTGCAGCGACTATCGAAAACACGCTGGTGAGAAAAAACTGGATTGATGCGGTTCAGTGGCATCTTGAAGACATCATCCGCGACCCCGACATTGACCCGGTGCAGGCGTTGGCTTTGAAGCGGCGCATTGACCGCTCCAATCAAGACCGTACCGACTTGGTTGAGGAAATTGACTCGTTTTTCCGTGACAAATATGCACAGGTCAAGGTTTTGCCCGATGCCACCATCAACACCGAAAGCCCGGCATGGGCTCTCGACCGCCTGTCGATACTGGCGCTGAAAATTTACCACATGCAGGAGCAAGTGCAGCGCGACGACATCGACGAACTTCACCGCAGCAAATGCGCGGCCAAGCTCGATGTGCTCATTGAGCAACGGCACGATCTTATCACGGCTATCGACCAACTGCTGCTTGACATTGAGGCGGGAAAGAAATATATGAAGGTGTACCGTCAGATGAAAATGTACAACGACCCGTCAACCAACCCCGTGCTTTATGGCAAAAAATGAAAGCAACAAACGGCGCACCGTGCTCATAACGCGATTCTCGGCATTGGGCGATGTGGCTATTACCATTCCGGTGGTTTATCCCGTTTGCAAGGCAAATCCTGATGTGGATTTTGTGCTGGCCACACAGACGTGGCCGGCTACCATGATGGTCGACGCTCCGCATAATCTCACGGTCGTTGATGTCGACATCAAGGGACGCTACAAGGGCCTGAAAGGCATGTGGCGTCTGGCCGAGAAATTGAAACGCCACTACAAAGTCGACGCCGTGGCCGACCTGCATAGTGTAATCCGCACATGGATCATCGACTTTTGGATGCGGCTGCATGGTGTCGAAGTGGCTCGAATCGACAAAGAGCGCGGAAAGCGCCGCCAACTCGTCAAACACAAGGCAGATGCCGTGACACCCACGGTGGAGCGCTATCGGCTGGTGTTCGAGCGTTTGGGGTTACAGGCCCCCAGTCACACGTTCACCAGGCTGTTCGACGGCAAGCCGGTGCCGGTGAGCGCTATCGTGCCGGCCAAGGGCGAGGGCGAGCGTTGGGTGGCCATTTCACCGTTCTCGGCCCACAGAGGCAAGGAATATCCCATTGAGATGATGTATCAAGTGGTCGACAAGCTTGCGGCCATGCCCAGTGTCTATATTTTTATGATGGGAGGAGGAAAAAGCGAGAAATTGGCACTCCGTCCACTGTCCAAACGATACCACAATGTCACCTCATTGGCCGAGGTGAAGCATGCTTTCCTTGATGAGTTTGCGCTCTTGCAAAAATGCGATGTCATGTTGTCGATGGACTCGGCCAATATGCATCTGGCGGCCTTGATGAGCGTGCCTGTGGTGAGTGTGTGGGGCGCTACGCATCCCAAATGTGGCTTCATGGGGTATAATCAAAGTGAGGACAATGCCGTTCAGATTGATTTACCTTGCCGCCCATGCTCCATCTATGGTGAGAAAAAATGTCGGTTTGGCGACTACCGTTGCCTTAATCGCATCACCCCGCAAATGATTGTCGACAAAATCACCGCTATCATAGGCAAATGAGCAAGCGAATTCTTATTACAGGGGCCGGAGGTTTCATTGGCGGATACCTCGTTGCCGAGGCGCTCAAGCGAGGCTACGATACTTGGGCGGCGGTCAGAGCGACCACCAGCCGGGAGTTTTTGAGTGACGAAAGGATTCATTTCCTTGAACTTGACTTCACCGACGAGCAGGCGCTGGCTCAGGTTATTGGCGACCATGTGCGTGAGAATGGCCCCTGGCACTATGTGGTGCATAACTTAGGTGCAACGAAATGCACCAATTACACCGATTTTGAACGCATCAATTATGGGTACCTCCGCAAGTTGGTCGAGGCTTTGCGAGAAGCTGAGGCCATGCCGGCGGCATTTTTGATGATGAGCAGCCTCAGTGTCATGGGAATGGGCGATGAGGTGAATTACACTCCTTTCAAAACCACCGATGTGCCTAATCCCAACACGCGCTACGGCATGTCGAAACTCAAAGCGGAAACCTATTTGCAGATGCAATCCGATGTGCCTTTCACCATCTTCAGGTGCACGGGGGTATACGGTCCGCATGAGCGCGATTATTACCTCATGATTAAAAGCATTGCGCGGGGCTTCGATTTCGGGGTGGGCTTTAAAAAGCAGATGCTCACGTTCATCTACGTCGAAGATTTGGCTACGGCGGTACTCGACGCCCTTGAGCATGGTGCGGCGCGGAAAACGTATTTCATCAGTGAGGGAAAAAGCTACACGCAGTCCGATTTCCGCAAAATTGTCCAGGACGAGCTTAATAAGCGATGGGTGATTCCCGTCAGGTGCCCCATGTGGTTGGTGCGCGCGGTGTGCGCCGTGGCCGAGTGGTGGGGAAAGGTGACCCTTAAGCCGTCAACACTGAACGGCGACAAATATAAAATTCTGCGACAGCGCAATTGGCAGTGTTCCATCGCCGAGGCGCAGAATGACTTTGGCTTTGAGCCAAGCCACGATTTGCGGCAAGGCCTGCAAAAGGCCATTGCCTGGTATCGGCAGGCCGGATGGCTCTGAAATATTCTCACACATGTGCACAATTTTTCTTTTGGGATTCATGGGGTGCGGAAAGTCGACGCTCGGCGCAGCGTTGGCAACCGAATTGGCGATGCCTTTTATCGACCTCGACGACTACATAGAGGAGCAATGCGAGTGCAGCATCACGCAGATATTCGGTAAAGTAGGTGAGCGCGGTTTCCGTGAAGTGGAGCAAAAGGCATTGCGGCAGTTGGCTCTTGGGCCGGCGGCGGTCGTGGCGTGTGGAGGCGGTACCCCCTGCTTTGGCACAAATATGGATATCATGAATGCCCACGGCATCACCATTTGGCTGACCACCACACCTCAGCGAATTGCCAGTCGCCTCGTACTGCCCGAACAGAAGGCCAAGCGGCCGCTTATCGCCGCCATGCGCGATGAAGAGATTATGCAATATGTGGAGAATGTTATGCTGCAGCGCCAACCCAGTTATCAGCAAGCCATGCTGCGTTTCGACTCCACTTATCTTGAATCGGCGGAACAAATCTCGGCCACTGCGGGCGCTTTGGCACAAACTCTCAAAAATATTTTTTGATATCCTTCTTTTCATGCGTCAGTCTATGGAGGGACGATTTTTCGTCCGTTTTCCGTGCGCGCGTATATATAAATAGGTGTAGGGGCGCTGTTTTTGCTGTTTTTTGAAAAAAACGCGATTTTTTTCAAAAAAAAGTGTCGAAAAAGTTTGGCGGTTCGGAAAAAGGTTGTACCTTTGCATCCGCAAATGCGAGAGCGCCCCGCTCGACAAAAAAATGCGGGGTCCGCGCAAAAAAAACCGCGGAACGCTTGCGTGTTTGGAAAAGTTGCAGTAATTTTGCAACGATTTCGCCTCACGAGATGAAGAATTGAGTGAGCGATTTTTTTGACGCCAAAAACAAAGCGT
>JAFUWD010000060.1 GCA_017483645.1 Muribaculaceae bacterium
AAGCCGAGACCAAATCCAAAAAAATTTGGATTTGGCGAGGCGCAGCCTATCTTCGAGGCCGAAGGACTCAACGTAGTGCAAGCCGAGACCAAATCCAAAAAAATTTGGATTTGGCGAGGCGCAGCCTATCTTCGAGGCCGACAGACCTCAACGTAGTGCAAGCCGAGACCAAAAACAAATTTTGGAGCAGCGAAAGCAAAGGCTAAACCATGTTTGGCCATTGCTGAGTCGTGACAAAACACACCGCAGGTAAATGAAAATTTTTCCATTCGCACTTTTTGCGGTAACTTTGCGCTGATTTTTACACTTTTGATGAAGCAACAAACCATCTATTATCACACCCTGCCCAACGGACTGCGCATGGTGCATGTGGCCACAACGGCCCATGTGGCATGGTGCGGCCTGGCCATCAACGCAGGCAGCCGCGACGAGCGCGACGGACAGTACGGGTTGGCACACTTTGTGGAGCACACCCTATTCAAGGGCACCGTACACCGACGGGCTCACAACATTGGATGCCGCATGGAGCGCGTGGGAGGCGAGCTGAACGCCTACACCACCAAGGAGGCCACCATGCTCTACTCAGTGTTCCCTGCCGAGCACCTGGCCCGAGCCGTTGAACTCATCGCCGACCTGGTCATGTACTCGGTGTTCCCCACCGAGGAACTGACACGTGAAATGGATGTGGTGCTCGAAGAGGTGGCTTCCTATCGCGACACACCGGCCGAAGCTGCCTACGACGACTTTGAGGACATTGCCTTTGCCGGCAGTGGATTCGGACACAACATCTTGGGATGCGAAGAGCATGTGAAGGCATTCACCTCGCAGCATTGCATGGAATATCTCAAGGAGCAATATGTACCGTCGAACATGGCGTTTTTCTCGGTGGGTCCCATGCACCCCGACCGCGTGTTCCGCCTTGTCGAGAAGCACATGGGTACTATGCACCACCCCTTGCACCGCAGCCCGCGTATGGCCCCCGAACCGCTACCGGTGCGCCACGAAGTGGTACAAATTGGTGCCCACCAGGCTCACACCGTCATGGGTGCCCGGCTGCCCGGAATGTATCATGAGAGCCGACACGCGCTCATGCTGCTCAACAACATCCTGGGAGGCCCGGGCATGAATGCACTGCTCAATGTGGAAATGCGTGAAAAACGCGGCTACGTCTACACCGTGGAGTCGTCGCTCACACTGTTCACCGACTGCGGCCTGATGGAAATCTACTTCGGGTGCGATTCCGGCGATGTGGTAGCAAGCCGGCGCATCGTGGAGCGCGTGATTGAGCGAATGGCCACCGCTCCGCTCAGCGAGCGGGCGCTGACGGCTCACAAGCGACAATACTGCGGCGGCCTTCTCGTTTCGGCCGACAGCACCGAATTTGTGGCAATGAACGCCGCCCGCAACCTGCTATTCCACAACCATGTGAGCACCATCGAGGAAACGATGGAGCGCATCATGGCGGTGACACCCGCTCAGTTGGCGCAGACGGCACAGATGCTGGCAGGCGGACGTCTGTCGTCGCTCACCTTGAAATAATGAATTTTTCCCGATTGGTGATGTAGATGCCGGGGGCAAGGCCTGTTTTCATCTGGCTACGGGGCACCTGCCGACGCACGCACACTCCCTGCAGGGTGAACACATCCACTGGCTCATCGGCACGGTTCACTCGGGTTTCGTCGACTGGCGTGCGTATATCCTCCAGCGGCGGCTCGTCGACGGGTTCAAAATCAGGGTTGATTGCCGAGTAGAGATAATTGGAGCGGGTGCGTAGCCACACGTTGGTGTTGCTGGCCATGGGACGATAGGTGCTGGTGCTGCCATCGCGCCATTTGTTGTAATTGAGCGTGAACGACTTCTGGACATAAGTCTGATAATTCTGGCAGTAGTCCATCACGTCCTCCAAGCCGCCGTTCTCCATAAAATCTTTCCACACGTTGTAATAGGCGCGCTCCATCTCCTCGCCGCTGTTGAAGCGCAATGCTTTCAGGAAACGCTGGCCACTTTTGGCCGAGGCGCTCCAGAAGTCTTCGGTGGTGTTGACATAGCTGTAGCGATAGTACACCGCGTCGTAGCCGAAGGACCAATCCCAGTCCCACACCGGCCCGAAAATCCACTTGCTCGACTCGTCCTCCAAGTTTTCGCGGTAGCACCACAAACTTTTAGGAAACAGTATTTCCAAATTGTAGAGCAGCTCATTCACCATGATGTAACGCGCAAAGCTGTCGTAGTCGAGTAATTTTTGCAAATTCTCCACATTACCGTCGTAAGCGGCACGGGCCAGCTTGTTGAACTCTGTCTTGACCCTTGCCTGTGTGAGCACCGTTGACAACGTATCGGCAAACTCGGGCTCATGCACCAGCATGGGCAGCGAATAGGGCGACGAGCGGAAGCGTTGCGCCTCGTTGTAGTAAGCGTCTATCTCAAGCAAGGTGGCTCGAGTTTCGTCGGGCAAATCGATGCTATTGTTCGAAAAGCCTATCTTTTCAGTCAGATTGTAGTTGCCGCGGTATTCACCATTTATATAAAGGTTTACTGGCACAATATGGTTCCAAGCGGCAGTGCCGACCACGCTGGCCACTTTCATGCCCACGGCATTGGTCATCATCGACCCGCTTTGCTTGTTGGCCAGCAGCACCCAGTTCTTCCCTTTCCTCAGCCCCAGTACACCTTTTTTGGCATCAAACTTCAGACGGTAGGAATTCTTGGCATTGGCCACAGTGTCGCCATTCCAGCTGGAGTTGCCGCGGCCACGCACGCGCACCGAGTCGGTCATCGACGGATACACACCCTGTCCGTTGACTATGATTTCGGCCCACAGATAATCGGTCTTGCTCAGAATGGGACGACTGTCCTCGGTATTGATGTCGATGCGTGGCACCGGCATGGTGGCCAAATTGCCGAAATCCACATGCATGGCATATCGGCGCCCGAAGGGGACGCGATGAAGCGTGTAGAGCGTGGTGTCGGGGCTCACCACGGTGCTGTCCTTCACGGTGATGAGATAGCACTGCGGCATGGCGGCCACATAAGCCACATCGTTGGCAAAATTCTTTCGGCGGCCTGCAGCAGGCGTATCGGTGTCGGCCAAATAAATGGTCACTTGGTCGTTTCCGGTCTTGAAATCGGGGATGAGCCATTTGCCGATGGCATTGACCTGGGCCGTGATACTGTCGGCATTCATCGTGCACGTCACATCGTCCATCAGGCCATAGTTGGTACTCACCTTGAGCTTGGTCTGGGTGATGACGGGCAGCATGGCAGGCGGGGCACTTGTGCCTATGCTGTCGATATCGGTCAACTCCTCCACAAGCCACTCGTCGTCGATGGTGCCCAGAATAAGCCACTTGCCGTTGTTTTGCGCATGCGTCAACACTTGGCGCGGATACACATCGGTGTGGCCGTCGTGGTAGTGCACAAACAGCGTGTCGCCGGCAAATTCGGGCTGGGCGGCGACAGCCAGGGAGGCTGTCATGGCCAATGCGACCAGCAACAGCCGGCACATGCGCCAACGCAGCGATATGTCGGTGAACACTTTCATTTCTTTGTTACAAAAATAGTATATTTTTCGTTTCGTGGCGGGTTTTTCCAAGAAATATTTGTCGAATTGCGTGTTTTTACCTATTTTCGTAACCCGAAAACGAATTTTTACACCAACAACATAACCACTATGAATGATTTAAATTTCTATCTCGACGCGGCCGAAAAGAAAATGAAAGAGGCCGTTGCTTACCTTGACGACTCTCTGGCACACATCAGAGCAGGAAAAGCTAACGTGAAAATCCTCGACAGCATCCGCGTGGACTACTATGGCAGCAAAGTGCCCATCGCCAATGTGGCCAACGTGAGCACGCCCGACCAGCGCACCATCGCCATCATGCCCTGGGAGAAATCCATGTTCCGTGTCATCGAAAAGGCTATTATCGACTCCAATGTGGGCATCATGCCCGAAAACAATGGTGAAGTGATTCGCCTCAACATCCCGCCCCTCACCGAGGACAGGCGCAAACAACTGGTGAAAGACTCGAAAAACGAGGCCGAGAAAGCCCGCGTGAGTGTGCGCAATGCCCGCCGTGAGTGCATCGAAGGACTCAAGAAAGCCATCAAGGAAGGCATGAGCGAAGACGTGTCGAAGGACGGAGAAACCAAAGTCCAGAAAATCCACGACCGCATCATGAAGCAAATCGACGAAGTGTTTGCAGCCAAAGAGAAAGAAATCCTCACCGTCTGAGGTAATCCACACAAAGCCGGGCTTCCGGCAGCAAAACAACGAGGAATCGCCCATTCACAGCCGACAACCGAGCGTGAATGGGCGGTTTCTATTATTTCATTTTTTCAATCACCCACCATGCCACAGACCAAAGGGCTTGCGTGATGCAGAAAGGCGGCCAGCGACGCTGGTTGACACACTCCTCAGTCGCTTTGCGACAGCTCCCCTAACGTTAGGGGAAAGGCTACGGGGTTGCCACAAGAAAAACAGCAGTGGCGGCCCCGATGGGTCGCCACTGCGATTATCGATTCACACACGCGGTGTGGTGTTGGCTTTTATTTCACCATCTTGGTCACCTGGCGGGTGCCGTCGGCTTTCACCGTCACCACCACGTTCAGGCCGTCGAACGGAGTGCTCGATGCCACACCTGCGGCGTTGTAGTAGGTCACCTTCTTCACGCCGCCGTCGGACTTGATGGACTCGATGGCAGTGGGTATGTCGGTACGGGCAAAGTCGACACCCGCCGATTTCTCGGCTGCGTCATAACCCGTGCTGCTGATGCGGTTGCCACGAGGAGCCTGTGCGGCGGGCTTGGGAGTCTGAGCATACAGACGGGCGATGTACTGCGTCGGGCAGCTGCCGCCCAGGTCTGCGATGCTCGTGAACAGATACACGTCGCGGATTTCAATCTCCAGGTCGCGTTTCTGCAGGGCCGTATAGTCCGAGCCCCACTGGTAACCCTCGTAGTTGCGGTTGGCGCTGGTGCTCGAGTAGTCGTTGAGCAACTTCTCGGTGCCGTCGGGCAGCACACGCCACAGGCGGTACATATACACCTTGTAGTCCTCGTTGGGAAGCACAGCTTTGAGCTTGACAGTTGCGGCATAGCCTTGATAATGGGAACCATAGCCCAACTTGTTTTCCTCGTCACGGAAAACAGAGCTCTTCTCGGGATTCGTCACCTCGATTTCCACGTCGCAGGCCACGATACTGTTCTCAACGCCACCGTAGGTGTTGTTGATGACCGTCGTGCCGTCGAAGTCGGTGGTCTTGGCGCTGATACGCGGCAGGTAGCTCACTGTGGTGCCGGCCTCTTCGGGGTCGATGCAGTCCTGCATATCCACCATCAACCAGCCGTCTTCATCAGTCACTTCCTTTGAGTTAAGATTGTTCATCCATTCAATTCCTCCGTCTTCGTTCAGGCCGAAACCGCTCACCTCGTAAGTATTGGTGCCGTCGGCCTTCTCGGCGCTGGAACCCACGGTCTGCTTGTTGCGCAGCAACTCATAGCCCGTGATGGCCGCGTCGCTGTACATGCGCATCTCGGCAGGGATGGCTTTGCGCAACGGCATAGAGTGATTCTTGTCGGCATAGCACTGGTTGTAGGTGAAGCCGGCTCCGGTGGCCAGATAACGCGTCTTGTAAATCGGCACCTCCACAACATTGGTCTTGATGTCGTTGCCCTTGGCGTCAATCATGCTCATCTGGTAGTCATATCTGGTGATGTGCTCGTTGGTGGCGGTGGAGGCGCTGAACTCGTCCTCCACGGTCAGGTCATTGAAGTTGACCACATTGTCGGCGCCGATGCTGAAACTTCCCGTCTGCTGGCTGCCGCCATTGGTGAGCGTCAATCTGTAGTTCAGCGTGCTGGCGGTCTTGGCCGTGATGGCGATATTGGCAATCACGTGCGAATCACCCTTGTAGTCCACACGGTTGATGAGCATGGTGGTGCCGGGGCTGAACTGGTCGGCCAGCATGGGTTTGGTTTCGGGATTGACCAGACGCACGCTGTTGCGGTAGTCGTTCTTGACATTCTCCGCATCGAAGGTGCTGCGGTACACACCGGCAATCTCGGGACGGCCGTCACCCTCAAGAACTATTTTACTGCCATTACCGTCTTTTGACCAGAATAAAGCGCGGTAAGGATAGACCGGTACACGCTCTAATTGTGCATCGTAACTTAGTTGTCCATCCAAGATTCGACGATAGTGCCGGTAGTCACTCATTGAATGAGTCTCATACACGCCCACCATGCGGGCAATCACCTCACCATTGCCATCGATCACCTCGGAGGCATCTTCAACATAAACACCATTTTCCACCACACCGTCGGGGATGGCGCTGACCATCGCCATGGTGGCCTCGAGGTAGGAATAATCATCATTGGGCACAAAAATATAGGCGTGACGGGGCTGTGTAGCCTGCGAGTTTATCGGGGTGCACACAAATTCGCCTGTCGAGGCATTGTAGCGGGTCAACTCATAGAATGTACCGTATTTGCCGGCATCCACTGCAAAGGGGATGCACACGTCGTACATCCGGTCTTTCTTGAAGTCGCGATTGTACTTAGCCGTTTCGGCCTTGAATGCATGCGGAATGGCATAATAATTACGCTTGCCTAAATAGAACTTGCTGTAGTCGTTACTAAAATAATTGCTGGGCATGCTTTCATAAGGCTGGTCGTAGTCGTAGGTTTCATAGAGGTGGCAATAGGGCGTTTCCCCATCGTTGGTGAAGATGAAGTTGCGGCCATAGACCTCAAAGTCCTCATTTCCCCACTTGTCCTCGGTGTTGCGAGGCAGGTAAACCAGCGTGGGCTCATACATGCCGTCAAATATATTCTGCCAATAGTAACCATAGTTCGACCGATAAGTGGTAGTGCCGTTGAATACGCTGGCTCTGATAGTGAATTCATCTGCTGTGTACCATGCCGAAAACTCATCCTTGGAGAGTGTGCTCATGTCCAGATAGGCCATCACAGGAGTGTCATGGGCTATGCCCTGGCTGCTTGAACCACCGCCATAACCACCATATGCCAAATCGTTAGCGTTGCCCCAGTTGACAACTCGGTTGTTGTACTCTGAAACACCGAAGCGGCGCAATGACGAGGGCAATGTAAGCTCACGCAAATATGGCATACTTGAGAAAGCACCCGGTTCAATAAACTTCAGCTCACCATCATCATTCAGCGTAACCACTTTGAAGTAGGTACCACTCATTGAGAATGCATCAATCATTGATGTCTTGTCCTCAACAATGTATTTATCCTTTGAAGTGGCAACAGCCGACGTTGCCTGTCCCAAGCGCTTGCAATAATCAGGCAGAATGCCATTCAACTCCGGAATCTCATAAATATATTGCGAGGGAATGGGACCCAATTCGGTTCCACCATACGTTTTATAGGCTACGGCTTTCGTGTTAAAGAAATATTGCACACCATCGGCATCAACGTGCGAATACTTGTCGTGTTTGGCGCTATAGGTATAATGATTACTGTATCCTTCATTGCCTTGCTCATAAGCACCATCATTGAATTTCACATCTTTGGGAAATGCACGATAACCAATATTGGCTTTTCCTTGTGTGAAAGATTTGATGCCGGTGTTGTTGAATGCATGATCACCAACATGTATACCCCATGGCCCATTGACATTAACTGCCGTCAGGTTACTATTTGAGCGGAATGCGCTATTCTGAATCACCAAGTTGGGATAGCGGATATAATCAGAACTGGAACCGGCAACATAATTGAACACCAACTGTGTTTTTAAATCGCAATTCTCAAAAGCATGATACTCAACAACATTGACATAAAGAAAAATAGGGGCGTTGGGATTTGACTCATAAGACGACGCCGACGCACTGCTGTACTGGTTGACCCGCGTCAACTTGCTGCATCCCGAAAACGCACCGTAACCAATGGTGTGCACCGAATAGGGCAGTGTGATTGAGGTCAATGCCGTACAAGATGAAAACATTCCTTCAGAGATGCGTTCAAACTTCGTGCTGGGCGTGTTGTTCGGCAGCTTGACAGTAGTCAAACCACTACAATTCCTAAAGATGCTCTTGCCGCCGAAATCCACGGCATTGACGCATGCGCTCAAATCCACCTCGGTGAGGTTGGGCAAATTGTGAAACGCAAATTGGCCAATCTTGACAATTGACGCCGGCAGCACCACCTTAGTGATGCCCTTGGTGTTGGGGTGCTGGCTGTTATACCAGGCATCGGGATTGAAGGCATCGGCCGTGATTTCCACCACAGGCTGACCATTATACGTCTCAGGGATGGTCAGCACTCCCGACAACACGGTACCGGACCAAGCACGCACCGAATAGCCTCGCAGATTACTGTTGTAGCTAAAATACAACTGACTCTGGGTGACATCGGCTTGTGCGACCATGACCGCACAAAGCGTCAAAAAAATAATAGTTTTTGTTTCATATTATATAGTTTTATATGATGAGTATTTCAAGTACAATCCACTGAAAAACAGCAGCACTTCAGTATACATTTCCGCAAAAATACTACTTTTTTCCGTTTTTTCAAAAATTTTTCCATTTTTCACTTGAATATCGCGCAAAGTGCTGCACAATCCCCCAGATTTTTTGATTTTTTTCTCAAAAAACACTTGCAGGTGAAAAAAAAGTATTATCTTTGCACTCGCAAATGCCCAAGTGGCGGAATTGGTAGACGCGCACGTTTCAGGTGCGTGTGCCGCGAGGCGTGAAGGTTCGAGTCCTTTCTTGGGCACCACAGCAGGCTGGCAATCGGTGATTGCCAGCCTGTGTTGTATTCAGCCCCAGGCTTACTATTAGTGGGTAATTGCTTGTTTTTACGCTGAAAAATCAATAACTTTGCCATTCTAATAAACAAATCATATTAAAACCTATTATTGATATGTTCAGCAAAGAAACTTATGCGAATCGCCGCAGCGAACTCAAGCGTAGAGTGAAAAACGGCTTGATTTTGTTGTTTGGAAACAACGAGGCACCATGCAATTACCCGGCAAACGCCTATTACCCCTTCCGCCAGGACTCCACCTTTTTATATTATTTCGGTCAAAACCGTGATGGGCTGGTGGGTGTCATCGACGTGGACAACGACCGCGAGACGCTTGTGGGCGACGATATCGACATCGAGGACATTGTGTGGTATGGCTCGGTCGACGATGTGGCCACAATGGCCGCACAGGTGGGAGTGGAACACACGGCGCCCATGAAGGCACTGAAGCAGATGTGTGATGAGGCCCGCGCCAAGGGCCGCACCATTCATTTCCTGCCACCTTACCGCCACGACACAAAAATACAAATCATGGACTTGCTGGGCATCCACCCTGCCAAGCAGGCCGATGCCGTGTCGCACACGCTGCGCATGGCGGTGATTGACATGCGCAGCGTCAAGACTGACGAGGAAATCGAGGAACTGGAGCGCGCCGCCGCCATCGGCTACCAGATGCACACCACGGCCATGCGCCTGGTGCGGCCGGGTGTCACCGAGAAGTTCATCGGCGGCCAGGTCGACGGCATGGCCCACAGCCTGGGCGCTCACGAGAGTTTCGCCACCATCTTCTCGCAGCATGGCGAAATCATGCACGGCAATCCGTCGCTCGCGGTGCTGGAGGCGGGGCGCTTGGCCCTGTGTGACGCCGGTGCCGAGACCGTCAATAACTATTGCAGCGACCACACGCGCACCATGCCCGTGAGTGGCAAATACTCACAGCGCCAACTCGACATCTACACCATCGTCGAGGAATGCCACGACTTGGCACTGAGCGTGGCGCGGCCGGGCGTGAAGTGGATGGATGTGCACTTTGCCGTGTGCCGACGCATGACCGAGCGTCTGAAAGAGCTGGGCCTGATGCGGGGCGACGTGGACGAGGCAGTGGCTGCCGGCGCCCACGCCATGTTCCTGCCACACGGACTGGGTCACATGATGGGCATGGACGTGCACGACATGGAAGGCTTGGGACAAATCTATGTGGGCTTCGACGAGGAGACCCGCCCCAATCTGGAGCAGTTCGGCACCAACTGCCTGCGCATGGGGCGCAAGCTGCAAGAGGGCTTTGTCGTCACCGACGAGCCGGGCATCTACTTCATCCCGGCCCTTATCGACGACTGGCGCGCCAGCGGCCACTGCGCCGAGTTCCTCAACTTCGACCTACTGGAAACCTACAAGGACTTCGGCGGCATCCGCATCGAGGACGATGTGCTCATCACGGCCGACGGCTGCCGCTTCCTGGGCAAGGACCGCATCCCCTACCACCCCGCCGAGGTGGAGGAATTTATGAATCAATAACCCACATCACCAAAATGCGAAAAACCATCTTTTCTCTCATCGGCCTGGTGGCATTGGTCCTGCTCACAGCTGCCCGTGTCCCGACTCGGGCACCGGCTTTTTTGCGGCCGGGCGACAAGGTGGCCATCATAGCGCCGGCCAGCGCGCACCCTTATTCCATCGTCGACAGCGGCGTCAAGCACCTCACTCGATGGGGCTATCAGCCTGTGGTGGGACGTGCGGTGGGCAAACGTTTCCGCAGTTTCGCCGGAACGGTGAAGCAGCGCCGCGAGGACTTGCTGTGGGCATTGCGCGACACCAGCATCAAGGCCATCATGTGCACACGTGGCGGCTATGGCTCGGCGCAGCTGCTGTGCGAGATTCCGCTCGATGAGTTCAGGCGGAATCCCAAGTGGGTGATTGGCTACAGCGACATCACCGCCCTGCACAGCGCCGAGGTGTGTGCCGGCGTGATGAGCATCCATGCCAACATGTGCGACCCCATCGGCCGCGGCGACAGCACCTGCCGCGCCCTGCAATATCTGCTCATGGGGAAAATGCCGTCCTACAAAATTCCCGCGCACGAGTACAACGTCAAGGGCCGCGCACAAGGCATTCTGGTGGGTGGCAACATGAGTGTGCTCACCGACCTTGCCGAGAGCCCCTACGATTGCCTTAACCGTGATTTGATTTCGCGTTTCGACGTAATTTTGTTTATCGAGGACACGCATGAGAATTTCCAGCATGTGGACCGCATGCTGCACCAACTCAAACTCAGAGGCGTGCTTAATCGCATCAAAGGGCTGATTATCGGTCACTTTAACGACTACCGTAAGGAAAATGGCTGGGACGACATGTACGAAATGTTCAACCTTTACCTCAAGGACTCCAAGATTCCGGTGTGTTACGGTTTTCCCACGGGTCACATCGGCCGGCGAAACTATCCCATGATCGAAGGTTGCCCCGTGACGCTCACCGTAGCCGAAGACAGTGTGTCGCTCGACTTCAACATGCCGTTCAAACAACGTATTGACTAATCATTTTTAATCACCATGAATCGAATAACCTGTTTATTATTGGCGGTGTTAGCCGCATTCACCACCATGGCAGTAAAAAATCCAAAAGCGCCACAAGCGCTCAAACCGGGTGACAAAATCGCCATTCTGTCGCCGGCAAGCACACCGCGCGACACCACCGCCCCCGCCCGTGCCGCCGAAGTGCTGCGGCAATGGGGCTTTGAACCGGTAGTAAGCCCCCAAGCATTGAATAAGTACCACATGTATGCCGGCACCATTGAGGAGCGGCGAGCCGACTTACTGCGCGCCCTGCGCGACAAGTCTATCAAGGCCATCATCGCCACGCGCGGTGGCTATGGCTCGGCCATGCTCATCGACGACGAGCTGATTGACGCCATGAAACGCAACCCCAAGTGGCTGGTGGGTTACAGCGACATCACATCTCTGCACAGCGCCGAGACGCGTGCCGGGAATATGAGCCTGCATGCCAACATGGGCGGGGCTCTTGCCGAAAAGGGCGCCAACGACAGCATCAACCTGCTGCTGCGCGACGCGCTCATGGGGGAGCGTCCGGCCTACACCGTACCGGCCAACCCCTTCAACCGTCCGGGCATGGCAACGGGCATTGTGTTGGGTGGCAACATGTCGGTCTTCACCAGCAATTTCTCGGGAAGCAAAAAATACGATTTTCTTGACCGTGACTACATCAAGGGCCGCGACATCATTCTGTTCTTTGAGGATGTGGGTGAATCGTTGCCACGCGTCGCCAGCATGCTCACACAGCTTCATCTCAAGGGAGTGCTGAGTCAGGTAAAGGGCATCATCGTGGGCCGTTTCACCGAATACACTCCTGCATCGGGTTATGAATCGATGCATCAGATGCTTAGCGAGTACATCTTGCATGGCCGCGACATCCCCGTCTGCTTCGATTTTCCGGTGAGCCATGATGAGTCATGGAATTTCCCCATAATAGAGGGCTGCGAGGCCACACTCAACGTCACTCCGGTGGCCACCACCTTGCAGTTCAAATAATCGCCACTGGCATAAAAATTGGGTAGGAGCATGGGGATTAGTTCCCCATGCGTCCTCCCACACCACCGTACAAGCGGTTCCGCATACGGCGGTTCCGTGCTTTGACACCTCCGAGGGCGTGCGTCTTGTTGTCTTCGGTTACCATCAGCCAAACATC
>JAFUWD010000030.1 GCA_017483645.1 Muribaculaceae bacterium
CCGTCCCGTTCAAGCGTTACACCGTCACTGAGCCGTCACCGCCCCCCGAAACAAAAATCTGTAGTACCCACGGTGAATCTCAAAAAAAAGAAACCGCTACAGGCCAGCCACATAGCGAATAGTCCCCGTTGAAGTTGGGTTGGGTGCGTCAAGGGCACCAAGTGGATGTTTGCATCATGTGTGTAGGAGCAAGGGCACGCGCGTTTCGCCCGTCAGAGAAAGAACTTGAGGATGACATTAAAGCATCCGACTCGTTTCTGGGCATTCGCAGAAAATACGAGGGTGATTTTCCAAACATTGAAATGAACAACGTACCACATCTGGAACTGGTGCAATTCATCGAAAAAGCTATTATTGACAGCGAGCCCGATGTGATTATCACTCATCATGTGTCGGACACCAATAACGACCACATGCAAACATCGATGGCTTGCCAGGAAGCTATCAGGCTGTTTCAACGCCGTCCCGAGGTGAAACCTGTGCGTGAATTATGGTTCATGGAAGTGCCTTCAGCCACAGAATGGAGTGTCAACTCTGCCATGAATCGTTTTTGCCCAAACTGCTTCGTTGAAGTGGGCAAGGATGGTGTGGACGCAAAATTGAAAGCACTCTCAATGTATCGTGGGGTGATGCGCCCTTATCCTCATCCACGCAGCAAAGAAGCTATTGAAGGACTCGCTGCGTTCCGCGGTAGTCAAAGCGGATGCAACTATGCCGAAGCCTATGAAGTAGTGCTAAGAAGATTATAACAATCAAACAGCCAACTATTTCCTCATCAAAAGAGTGGAAATAGTTGGTATGCCTGAAAGCAGCAATCCCGACATTAGGAAACCATGTCTGGGTTGCTGCTTTTTTTGCATGAGCGGTGAAAAATTCGTAATGGTGGCTCCACAAAAGTTGCACCGAAGTTACTTGCTCTCGGCATAAAAAAGAATAAATTCTTTTAACTTCGTTTTCCTCCTTCTTGCAAGGCATAGTCCAAGCGAGCTTGGCTCTGCGCTTGCTGCGCGCGTCGGTTGTTCTGCGCTCGTTTATTCGTAACGTTGGCGGTGCCGAAGTTACTTGCTCTCGGCATAAAAAAGAATAAATTCTTTTGTTCTGCGCTCGTTTATTCGTAACTTTGTGGCTTAGTTTAAAATCAATTCAAAAATTACTATGGGAACATTAGCAACGAAATACGACCCTCGCGAGGTGGAGGGCAAGTGGTATGAGTACTGGGAGCGGCATGGGCTGTTCCACAGCGAGCCCGACGGGCGCGAGCCGTACACGATAGTGATTCCGCCGCCCAATGTGACGGGTGTGCTTCACATGGGGCACATGCTGAATAATACTATCCAGGACATCCTGGTACGCCGCGCGCGCATGGATGGCAAGAACGCACTGTGGGTGCCGGGCACCGACCACGCAAGCATCGCCACCGAGGCCAAGGTGGTGAAGCGGCTGGCCGAGCAGGGCATCAGCAAGCGCAGCCTCACGCGCGAGGAATTTTTGAAGCACGCATGGGACTGGACGCACGAGCACGGCGGCATCATCCTGAAGCAGCTGCGGCGGCTGGGAGCGTCGTGCGACTGGGACCGCACGGCTTTCACCATGGACGAGAAGCGCAGCGAGAGCGTGCTGCGGGTGTTCGTCGACCTGTTTGAGAAGGGCTACATCTACCGCGGGTTGCGCATGGTCAACTGGGACCCGAAGGCGCAGACGGCTCTGAGCACCGAGGAGGTGATTCACCGTGACGAGAAGAGCAAGCTCTACTACCTGCGCTACTATGTGGCCAATGACGACCTGACGGGCGAGACCGGCCAAGAGGGCGAAATCGTGCACCGCGACGCCCAAGGCCGGCGCTATGCCGTGGTGGCCACCACACGCCCCGAAACCATTATGGGCGATACCGCCATGTGCATCAACCCCAAAGACCCCAAGAACCAGTGGCTGCGCGGCAAGCGCGTGATTGTGCCGCTGGTGGGCCGTGTGATTGACGTCATCGAGGATCACTATGTGGACGTGGAGTTCGGTACGGGCTGTCTGAAGGTGACACCCGCACACGACACCAACGACTATATGTTAGGGCGCACACACAATCTGGAAACCATCGACATCTTCAACCCCGACGGCACCATCGGCCCGGCATCGCCTCTCTACGTGGGCATGGACCGCATGGACTGCCGCAAGCAGATTGTGGTTGACCTGGAGGCCGCCGGACTGCTGGAAAAGGTGGAGGACTACGAAAACAAGGTGGGCTACAGCGAGCGCAACCCCGACACCGCCGTCGAGCCGCGCCTGTGCATGCAGTGGTTCCTCAAAATGAAGCATTTTGCCGAAATCGCCTTGCCGCCGGTGATGAACGACGAGCTCAAGTTCTATCCACCCAAATATAAAAACACCTACCGTGCCTGGTTGGAAAACATCCAGGACTGGTGCATCTCGCGCCAGCTGTGGTGGGGACACCGCATCCCGGCCTACTTCCTGCCCACTGCCGAGGGCGAGGAGGAGCGCTATGTGGTGGCCATGAACGAGGAGCAAGCGCTGGCCAAGGCGCGTGCCTTGCCGGGCTACGAAAACATCACCGCCGACCAGCTGCGGCACGACGAGGACGCACTCGACACCTGGTTCTCGAGCTGGCTGTGGCCGGTGTCGCTCTTCGACGGCATCAACCATCCCGGCAATGCCGAAATCAGTTACTACTACCCCACCGCCGACCTGGTGACAGGCCCCGACATCATCTTCTTCTGGGTGGCGCGCATGATTATGGCGGGCTACGAGTTTGCAGGCGACATGCCGTTCCGCAACGTCTACTTCACCGGCATCGTGCGCGACAAGCTGGGACGCAAGATGTCGAAGTCGCTGGGCAACAGCCCCGACCCCATCGGGTTGATTGACCGCTTCGGGGCCGACGGCGTGCGCATGGGCATGATGCTCAGCGCGCCTGCCGGCAACGACATCCTCTTCGACGAGGCATTGTGCGAGCAGGGACGCAATTTCAACAACAAGATTTGGAATGCCTTCCGCCTGGTCAAGGGCTGGCAGGTGAGCGACGACGTGGAGCAGCCCGAGCACAGCCGATTGGCAGTGGAATGGTTTGGCCAGGTGCTCAACGCCACCCTGGCCGAGGTGAAAGACCTCTTCTCCAAGTTCCGCCTGAACGAGGCTTTGATGGCCGTTTACCGCCTGTTCTGGGAGGAATTCTCGGCCTGGTACCTCGAAGTGGTGAAGCCCGCCTACGAGCATCCCATCGACCGTGCCACGCTCGATGCCACCTGGCACTACTTCGACACCCTGCTGCGCCTGTTGCACCCCTTCATGCCGTTCATCACCGAGGAATTGTGGCAACACATCGGCGAGCACGCCGACGGCGACAGCATCATGACGGCACGCATCCCCGAGGCCGGGCAGGTGAACGAAAGTTTGCTGGCCGCCATGGCGCAAGCCAAGGAGATAGTGGGTGGCGTGCGCAATGTGCGCAAAAGCAAAAACCTGCCTCCGCGCGAGGCACTCACGCTGCAGGTAGTGGGACAGCTTGACAACCCGTTCAAGCCCATCATCTGCAAACTGGGTGGACTTGAAGCCATCGCCGAGGTCGAGGCCAAGGAAGCCACAGCGGCATCTTTCCTGGTGGGCACGCTGGAGTTGGCGGTTCCGCTGGGCAACAACATCAACGTGGAGGAAGAACTGGCCAAACTGGAGGCCGACCTGGCTTATGCGCGCGGCTTCCTGGCCACCGTGGAAAAGAAATTGTCCAACGAGCGTTTTGTGGCCAACGCCCCCGAGGCCGTAGTGGCCGGCGAGCGCAAAAAGCAGGCCGACGCGCTGAGTCGCATCGAAACCCTCACCGCCGCCATCGCCGCGCTGAAACAATAGTATTCTCACCCGCCGATTTCGCACAAAGATTGTGCGATAATCGGCGGTTAAAACTTGAATCATATGACTATCCTACAAGACAAGAAACCGATTGCGCTGTGCAGCGACCATGCCGGATTCCAAACCAAGCAGGCAGTGATGCGCTGGCTCGATGAGCAAGGCATCACTTACCGCGACTTCGGCACCTATGATGAGCAGAGTTGCGACTATCCCGACTTTGCGCACCCGTGCGCCCAGGCCGTGGAGAGTGGCGAATGCTATCCCGGCATTGCCGTGTGCGGCAGTGGCGAGGGCATCAACATCACTCTGAACAAGCATCAAGGGATCCGCTCGGCATTGTGCTGGATACCCGATGTGGCCCGCCTGGCCCGGCAGCACAACGACGCCAACGTGCTGGCCATGCCCGGACGCTTCGTCAGCGACGAAGAAGCCATCGAGATGGTTCAGGTGTTCCTCAGCACCCCCTTTGAGGGCGGACGCCACCAGCGCCGCATCGACAAAATCCCCGTGCACTGACACCTTGCAGCATGATACAACATCTGCCCAATGACCCGGTGATGCTCATGAGCTTTGTCAACACCAAGCTGCGCGACGTCTGCACCGACCTTGACGACTTTTGCGCCACCTTTGGTGTAGATCGCCAGTGGCTTGAAAACAAGCTGCAAGTGGCCGGGTTTGAATACAACAAAGAACAAAACAAATTCTGGTAATCCATGATTGACGACCGTCAACGACACATCATCAACGTAGGCTTCATTGCCGACATCATCATCCTGCTGGGTGCGCTCGCACTGCTCTATTTCGCCAACAAAGGCATGATTGCCGAACGGTGGATGTGGGCCGGGCTGGCTTTTCTGGTGCTGGCCGTCATCTCGGCCGGGCTGTGGATGTTTATCAAAACCCAATGGGATGGCAATGACACACCCGACGAGCCGGATAATAACGACAACGAACAGCCATGACTCTAAAATTCATCTCCTGGAACGTGAACGGACTGCGCGCTTGCGTGGGAAAAGATTTTGAGCAGACCTTCAAAGCGCTCGACGCCGATTTCTTCTGCCTGCAAGAAACCAAGATGCAGGCCGGGCAGCTCGACCTGTCATTCCCTGGCTATGACAGCTATTGGAACTATGCCGACAAGAAGGGCTACAGCGGCACAGCCATCTACACCCGCCACAAACCGCTGGCGGTAACCCGCGGCATGGGTATCGACGAGCATGACCACGAGGGCCGCATCGTCACACTGGAGATGGACGACTTTTTCCTGGTCACAGTCTACACGCCCAATAGCCAGGACGGCCTGCGGCGGCTCGATTACCGCATGCGCTGGGAAGAGGACTTCCGCCGGTATCTGTTGGCGCTCGATGCACAAAAACCCGTTGTCGTGTGCGGCGACCTTAATGTGGCACATCAGGAAATCGACTTGAAGAACCCTAAAACCAACCGGCAGAATGCAGGCTTCACCGACCAAGAACGAGAAAAAATGACCACCTTGCTTCAGGCTGGCTTCACCGACTCATTCCGCCACCTCTACCCCACTGCCGAGGGTATCTACTCCTGGTGGAGCTACCGTTTCCAGGCACGCCAAAAGAACGCTGGGTGGCGCATCGACTATTTCCTGGTGTCGGACCGTTTGGCGCCACACATCGACGCTGCAGCCATTCACACCGAGATTTTCGGCAGCGACCACTGCCCCGTGGAGCTGGTGCTCACATGGTGATTACTCTTCGGGCTGGCCTGAATTTTCGGGCTGCGAGTCCATGACCTGCCGGGCCTGCTCCAAATCACGCTCAAAGACCACCACCATCATCGGCGTCATCATCAGGGCGTTGGCCGTGCTGTCGCCTATCACGCCGGCCGCCACGCCATTGGTCTCAAGCACCCCCTTCACAATGTTGGCGTCCATCACATTCTCGTAGCGTCCGAAGACCACCAGTCGCTCATTGTCTTGATTATTCTGTTCCATGAGTAAATCGTTTTTAGTGCTGCGTAAAATTAGCAATAGTTACAGCAATCGCCAAATTTTGCGCAACAAAAGTGTTTTTTCTGGCGATTGCCCGCGCCTAATTCACCGGCACTGCGGCATGAAAAACAATTTCTTTATCACGACAGGCCCATAATTCCCGAATTATACCTAAATTTGCGGTCATGAAAATCGGAAATCGCGAAATCCACAACAGAAACCTTGCCGTTGCCGCCGCAGGGTTGGTCATCATGATATTGGCGGCATGGTTGTCGCCGTTTTTCCTCACGGGAGCACCCGCCGACGGGCTGGTGAAGTTGCGCAGCGGCTCCTCCATCGAGGTGGCGGCCGACTCGCTGGCGAAAAACATCGACACAGCCTTTGCCGGTCGTGTGGCGACATTGCTCAAGCTCACCGGCACCGACCTGAGCAAGCGGCAGGGAGCATTCAAAGTGAGCAAGGGCGACTCCCCGTTCACCACCATGCGCCGCTTGCGCAGCGGGCAGCCTTGCGGCATTCGCTTCACATTCAACAACGTGCGCACCCTCGACGAGTGGGCCACACGCTGGGGCGACAAGTTCATGGCGGGCAAAGAGGCCATGATGGCCGCGCTCTCCGACAGCGCGCTCTGCGCCAAAGAAGGAAAAACAGTCGACAACATAGGCACGCTGCTACTACCCGACAGTTACGAATTTTACTGGGACATCACACCCGAAAAAACGCTTGACCGCATGCACGACTATCACGACCGCTTCTGGACAGCCGAGCGGCGCGCCAAGGCCAAACAGCTGGGGCTCACGCCCGAACAGGTGTCGATTATCGCATCAATCGTGGAGGAAGAAACCGCCAAGGCCGACGAGCGCGGCATGGTGGCCCGGCTCTATATCAACCGCTTCCAAAGTGGCATGCGTCTGCAGGCCGACCCCACGGTGAAGTTTGCCATTGGCGACTTCTCCATCCGTCGACTCACGGTGCCCATGACGCTCACCCCCTCGCCCTACAACACTTATCGCGTGGACGGCCTGCCGCCTGGCCCCATCCGCCTTCCCGAGAAAGCCACTCTCGATGCTGTGCTCAACGCTCCCGAGCACAACTACATCTACATGTGTGCCCGCGAGGATTTCAGCGGACGGCACAACTTTGCCGTCGACTATGCCGAGCACATGGCCAACGCACGCCGCTATCAGGCCGCGCTCAATGCACGCGGCATCAAGTGAGAGCCGTCACGGCACCGCTGACGGTCAGCGATACTGCCGCTCGACAAAATCGTTCAACGCACGTTCCAGTGCGGCACGGCGGGTGATGGCGCCGGTGGACGAATCATAAAATTTTTTGAGTTTTTTATCCATGCCGGCAAGGGCTTTGAAGGCTTGTGCCTGTCGCTTGTCACGCACCTGCTGCACACGGGCTATGCCGCTGTGCCACTGGGTGGCGTAGGCCGCCCAGCGGTCCACACTTTGCCAATAGATGTGTCCGGGCCACTGCTGCCGCTTGCCTTCCACAGCGGTGAAATGGTTGTCCATAGCGGCAAGGGCATTGTCATAGCGGCGCCAGCATGCAGGTGTCGTGGTGACACCCAAATACCACGGCAAGTAAGGCTCGGTGCATGGCCGTCCGGCGCACACCCACATCACACAGCCCACCTCACGGGGCAGGTTGGGTCGCAGCTGGAAAATGGCGCTCAACACTGTCACGTCGGTACAAATACCCACAGGATGTGTCCACGGCCGCTCGCGTTTGTAAACAAACTTATGCTCCGAATTCTCACCGTGGCACTGCATGATTTGCATCAAGTCCTGCAAGCCAATCTTGCGATTGGGCTTCACAGCAAAGGGGAATGTGTCGGGGTCGGGCACCATGTCGGTGCGACCGGTGAGGTATTGCTGCGCACAAAGCTGGCGGATGACATTGTGCTCGTAGGTGTAATAATAGGGGTCGCAATAAGCCTTCTTGAACGAGAAGCGGCCATCGCGCTCGGGGTCGTACCATCCGCGCTGCAATGCATAGTCCACCACATCGTGCGCGCCATAGTAGTTGAGCGTGTCGGCCAAGTTCACCTCGTCAATGATGTAATTGTTGGGCAGAGCCATCACCTCGTCGTCGGCGATTCGGCGCGCCACCCAGTGACGGCCACGCACTACCGAGCAAATCCAGCCCTCATGGGGGTCGGCGATGACATAGGTGCGACCGCTTGCCCGATAACCCCGTGTTTCCACCAGCCGACCGATGATTTTCACGGCATCCCGGGCCGAGTGTGCCTGCCGAACCACAGTGAGACGCACCTCATACAGGACACCGCCGTCGGTCAAATCGTCACGATCCTCACGCGAAGGGCATCCATCGCTGGCTATGGCCACGCCCCACTCATTCAGAAAATGGTCGCAATCGTTGGTGCCCGGAAATTCGGCCCACAAATAGGCGTTATTGCCGCCGGCGCGCGGCACGGCGTACATATTGAGCATCATTTCGCCGCTGTCGTCCTCGTTATGAGCCATCATCACGCTGCCGTCGGCGGTAGTTCGGCTGCCGGCAATCACACAAAAACAGTTGCATCCATCCACCGTGGGCCAGGCTGATGCACACAGCACCGACATGATGGAAATCCAGAACAAAATGAAACGTGGCGTTCTCATCACAAAAGAATTAAAGCAATTCGGGCAACTGGAACAAACGGTTCCCGTTTGAGCCTTTGATTAAAATGTAATAGCCTTGTGGCCCACACTCGGCGATGGCGGCCTTCACCTCGGCCACATCGTGAAATTTGCGGAAGGGGCAGTCGATGGCGGCGAACTCGTCGCCCACCAGCCACACCTTGTCGAAGCCATAGCGCCGCAAGGCGCTCACCATTTTCTCATGCTCTTCGCGGCTGCTGTCGCCCAACTCGCGCATTTCGCCCAAAATAGCCATCTTGGGCGACACCTGCATCACATCGAAGTTGGCCAATGCAGCGGCCATCGAGGTGGGATTGGCGTTATAGGCATCCACAATGAGGTGGTTGTGGGCGGTGTGAGTGAGCTGCGAGCGGTTGTTCGACGGCACATATCCTTCAATGGCGGCATCGATGGCGGCGGCATCCACCCCGAAGTGAAGCCCCACCGTCACAGCGGCCAGCACGTTGTCCAGATTATAACTGCCTATGAGGTGAGTGGCCACTTGATGCCAGCAGCCATCGCCGGCGTTGTCACGCCAGCGCAGCCGCAACATGGGGTCGCAAGCCATCAATTCGCCCGCCACGCGGGCCTCACCTGTGCCTGCCTGCTGGCTATAGGGCACCGTGGCTACTCCGGCCGGCAAGATGCCCGTGAGCAGTGCGTTATCGGCGTTGACAAATATCGTTGCCGCCGGTTGCGTGGCCAGAAAGTCATACAGTTCGCCCTTGGTGCTGATGACCCCCTGCAGCGACCCGAAACCCTGCAAGTGCGCTTTGCCCACATTGGTGATCAGGCCGCAGGTAGGCTCGGCGGTCCGCGCCAGCGTGCGGATGTCGCCGGGGTGGCTGGCCCCCATCTCCACCACGGCAATCTCATGCTCCGCTGTCATGCGCAGCAGCGTCTTGGGCACCCCCACGTCGTTGTTGAAATTGCCCTCAGTGGCCATCACATTGAATTTCTGCGCCAGAACGGCACGCACCAATTCCTTGGTGGTTGTTTTGCCATTGGTGCCAGTGATGCCCACCACCGGTATGTGGAACTGGCGGCGATGCTCCCGCGCCAGGTCCTTGAAAGCCTGCAAGGCATCGGGCACAAGCATCATCTGCTTGCCGGCAAGGGGATGCTGCTCAAAGTGGGCAAAAACCCCGGCATCGTCCACCACGGCCAGCGCACAGCCTTTCTCAAGAGCTTGCGTGGCAAACTGATTGCCGTCGAAACTATCGCCACGCAGGGCAATGAAAATGCTGCCTTCCGGGCAATCCCGGCTGTCGGTGGTCACCACCGGATGCTGGGTGTAGAAATCGTACAACTTTTGGATATCCATCATGATGAATTGATTAAGTTGCACAAAAGTACACAGAAATTCAGAATTATCCCACCTCCATCCCAGAAAAAACCAAACCGACTAAAAAGTTTCACTTTTTCTCTGGAAAAGAGTTCCGTTTTTTTATTCCTTGCATTTCCATGAAAAATCGGTCATTTTAAGATAAATCAAGCTGCATCAAGGCAAAAAACTGAAAAACTGCGGTTTTTATTTTGATTTTCAATCGGTTTGTACTATTTTTGCCGTAGACATTAGAACCATTAGGATTCATCACCGTTAACTGAACAGATTACAAGACACAAATTTAATTTTAGGTATAGGCGTTTAGGTCGCACTAATCCAAATATATTTTGTATTTTTGCGGCACGGATGCGACACGGGATATATTCAAAGGCGTGAATTCAATAAAGTTCCATAACCGTTTCAGGTCGGACGATGATTGCTACCAGTAC
>JAFUWD010000031.1 GCA_017483645.1 Muribaculaceae bacterium
AACGTATTTGTCTTTATTCATAACTGTCTGATTATGACCGCAAAGATAATTTCAAATCCGTTCGCGTCAAAAACCGACTTAACTAATTGAATTTCAACAATTTCAAAGAACTTTTATGATTTTTTAGTGGACACTAATGATGCAAAACTACATTTTTTCGCACGAGTATGCAAGTTTTTTTGCTTTTTTGAGTATTCTGCAAGAATCTTTGGCTGGAAATGTGTAGAACACACAAACCGAATGGCTATCCACCACTATTTGTAATTTACTCTGGAAATGGTTATTTTTGCAGAAAAAAACAGTATGATATGAAAGATATAGTTTTTGCCACCAATAATGAGCATAAATTGGCCGAGTTGCGGCAAATCATGGGGCAGATGTTTCATGTGTTGAGTTTGGCCGACATCGGCTGCCACGAGGATATTCCTGAAAATGAGCCTACCATCGAGGGCAATGCCCGAGCCAAGGCACAGTATGTGGTGGAGCACTATGGCTATGACTGCTTCAGCGACGACACCGGTCTTGAAATTGACACGCTGGGTGGCGAGCCGGGCGTTCACTCGGCCCGCTACGGCGGCGTGGCGCATGACAGCGAGCGAAACATTGACAAGGTGCTGCGTCTCATGGACGGCATGCCTATGGAGCAGCGCACAGCCCATTTCCGCACGGCCATTTGCCTGATGATGGGTGGTGACACGCATTTGTTTGAAGGCCGTGTCGACGGGCACATCCTCACCGAGCGTCATGGAAAAGGCGGCTTTGGTTACGACAGCATATTCCAGCCAAACGAAGGCGATGGCCGCACTTTTGCACAAATGACCGGTGAAGAAAAAAACGCTATCAGCCACCGCGGCAGGGCAGTGGCCCGCTTGGTGGCGTTCCTGTTGAAAGGTTAGAAATCGCTGAACATATTGGGCCTGATGAGCAGGCCGATGCGCAGGCGGGAATGGTACTTGTTGTAGTCGAGCAAGTTCTCGCCGTAGCCGTTGTAATAGTGAAGCATGAGGAATTGGTTGGACTTGCGCGACACGCGGAACCCCAGGTTCACAATGATATTCCCGCTCAGGTTCCAGCCTTTACGCTTCACATAGGTGAAATCGAAAACCCACCGCCTATTGGTCGAGATGGCCTGAAATCCCGCTTGATAGATGCCGCTGTATTTGAGAATGTCGCGGTTCTGCTGGCCGTCGACGATGGGAATCCAGTACTTGGCATGTACCATGAGCTGCGGGTCGATGAAAGCGGCTGCGCTAAGAGATATTTTGTTCCAGCTGCGTGATGCCTCGCCGTCACGGCCATTGCTTTCGTGCTCCAGCAGCAGGGTGAGCTTGCCGATGAGGTTGCCCTTCATGATGACCAGTTTCGACAATCCTATACCGGGATTGAAATTCAGGTCGTGAAACGGCAGCGACTCCTCAAATACATTCCAGAACGCCTTTTGTGAATAGTAGAGAAACAAGTAGCTGTGCAGCGGCAGCACACTGCGGGTGAGGCGCTGGGAGAAACTCACCTGAAATTTCACATCGCTGTTGAATTTCGAAGGCTTTTGGTTCACGGCTGTGCCTATCGTGAAGTAATTGTCCTTATATAGCCCGAAATAGGGGCGGTTGTCGAAATCGGCGCGGATGCTGTCGGCGTTAATTTTCTCCTGGTGGGGTGTGAAAATGATTTGTCCCGCTACCGTCAAGGTCGACAGCAAGGAAATAAGCAACACGAGAATATGTCGATGAACAAGAGCCATGGTTGAAAAAAGGGCAGATGTATATCTATATATATTCACTGCAAAAGTAATAAAAAATCAGATATACAAGAAATGTGCTGATTGCTGATAAGTCGGCAAGAATGTTCTAAAACTGCCAAAACAATAAAAGAAATTTTTGCTTTTTCGCTCAACGATGCTTAACTTTGCATTTAATAGACTCTTGATAAACAAATGGGGATTGGGTACTACCAATACTCAATCCCAAACTAATAACTCACATCTAATAGTTTACAATTATGAAAGACTTAAAAGGAACAAAAACTGAGAAAAACTTGATGGAAGCGTTTGCCGGTGAATCCATGGCACGAAACAAATACACCTATTTCGCCTCCAAGGCAAAAAAAGAGGGTTATGTGCAAATTGCCGCCATCTTTGAGGAAACCGCCGCCAACGAGAAGGAACATGCCAAGATGTGGTTCAAACTGCTCGAGGGCGGTGCCATCCGCAGTACTGTCGACAATCTTGCTGCTGCAGCCAATGGCGAGAATTTCGAGTGGACCGATATGTATGAGCGCATGGCTCGCGAGGCACGCGAGGAAGGTTTTGACGAGATTGCCGAGAAGATGCTGGGCGTGGCAGCCATAGAGAAGGCCCACGAAGAGCGCTACCGCAAGTTGCTCAAGAACATTGAGGATAAAGTGGTGTTCTCGCGTGAGGGCGAGTGCATCTGGCAGTGCCGCAACTGCGGACATATCGTTGTGGGCAAGCAGGCTCCCGAAGAATGCCCGGTGTGCAACCACCCGCAGGCCTACTTCGAACTGAAAGCCGAGAACTATTGAGAAAGCAGCGGTTTTCTTTTTCCCAAACAATCATAACGTGATGAAAAGTTTGAGCATAGTGGCCATGATGGCAATGATTTTTAGCGGATGCAACGCCAAGGAGGTTCATAACAAGTGGATGACCAATTACGGCATGACTCCCTGTGAAAATCCTGTGTTTGTGCAGCCCACGCACACCGTGTCGGGCGGACGTGTTCGTGGTGCGGGTATCAATATGAACGACGGCGAGGCTTATAGCGACACCCGTGTCGATTTCTCCACCGAATGGCACTATGCTCCTAAAATCAACCTTTGTCAGGAAGAGGAGAACCAATGGCTGAGAATCACGGGCAAAGAACGCGAGGATTTGCTCAAGTTCAACGTCAAGCAAATCAACGGGTGTGGAGCGGCCGTGATTTATCGTGACTTCAGAGCGCGGCGCGATGAGCCCAACCTGGGGCAAATCCTTGCCACCTACGACGAGCAGGCTCAATTGCTGGATGTAATGACGCTGGCCGAATTTTATGATTTGGAGGAGGTGTTAGAGGCTGCCTGCACGGGTGCCTACACCTTCAAGCCCAATATGGGCAGCAGATACTTGCAGTACACAAGTCCCGGCAAGTTCACTGTCTTCAGCTACTATTATTTCACCAAGTCGGGTCAAGCCAGCGGTGAGAAGTGGGAGGAAGAGCGCGACTACGTCATCGACGAGCAGGGAATGGTGAGCATGACTGCCTGCCGCGAGAAAAATCGCCCCCAGGGGCTTGATGCCCCCTGGATGCTGCGCGACATATCCATGATGCCCTGCCATGACGCGGCTGCCATGCTCGACCGCCTTGTGGAGGTACGTCCCGTCCTTGCCGGCAACGAGAGCCTTCTCGCTTGGCATGCCCGCCTGGTCAGGCTCATCGCTATGCGCAACATGGCCGGATTCCTCACATGGTGCCAGGGTCATCGTGAAGAGTCCATCAGCAAAAACGCCCTGAAGATGATTATCGACGAAGAAGGGCCTACGCCACAGTTGATGGATATGCTCATCGACACCATCAATCATCTAAACACTCCCGTGCGCGAGTATTGGAAGAAGGCTCTTCATGACCGGGTAGAAAACCAATAAGCAAAGCACAAAAAAAGAAAAACGGTAGTGATAGATTTTACTCCTCTGGCACGTGGACATTTCATGAGCCGCCTGCGACAGCAGGAGCGCTACATCGACCATGCCGATGCCGTGCAGCAGGGCGAACTGGTGCGGCTGGTGGAGCGCGCCGCCCTCACCACGGTGGGGCGCCAATACGACTTCTCCACGGTTCGCACCTATCACGACTTTGCCAGCCGGGTGCCGCTCTATCGCTATGAGGACTTGCAGCCGCTCATCATGCGCACTCTCAAGGGCGAGGTGGGCGTGCTGTGGCCGGGGCGCACCTATAACTTCGCGCAGTCGAGCGGCACCAGCGACGGCCGCAGCAAGTACATCCCCATCACACGCGAATCGTTCCGCTGGAACCATTATCAGGGGGCCAGCGATGTGGTGGCGCACTACCTCAATTTGAATCCGTCGAGCCGCATTTTTTCGGGCAAGGCGCTCATCCTGGGCGGCAGTTTCGCCAACAACCTGACCGGGCTGAAACCCGGTGTGCGTGTGGGTGACCTCTCGGCCAGCCTCATCGACAATATCAATCCGTTGGCAGGAATGTTTCGTGTGCCCCGCAAGCGCATAGCGCTCATGGAGGACTGGAACGAGAAACTGCCGGCACTGGTCGAGGCCTCGATGCGTGAGGACATCACCAACCTGAGCGGCGTGCCGTCGTGGTTCCTCACCGTGCTCAAGCGGGTGCTGGAGCGCACCGGGGCGTCGTGCATCCACGAGGTGTGGCCTCATCTGGAGGTGTTTTTCCACGGAGGCATTGCTTTCGGGCCTTACCGCGAGCAGTACGAGCGACTGTGCGACATGAGCCGTATGCACTTCCTCGACACCTACAATGCCAGCGAGGGATTCTTCGCGGTGCAGTCGGCATGGGAGTCGACGGCGATGTTGCTGCTGCTCGACGTGGGAGTGTTTTATGAGTTCATACCTATTGAAGACACCGACAGCGAGCACCCCGAGGTGTATCCCATCTGGGAGATTGAAGCCGGACGAACCTATGAGCTGGTTATCACCGCCTGCAACGGTCTGTGGCGATACCGCCTGGGCGATACCGTGACGGTGGAGCAGCTGGCACCGGTCAAAATCAAGATTGCCGGGCGCACACGGGCATTTATCAATGCCTTTGGCGAGGAACTGATGGTGCACAACGCCGACGAGGCCATTGCCCATGCGGCAGCCATCACAGGCGCGCAGGTGCTTAACTACACCGCCGCCCCGGTCTTTGCCGACGACCGTCACCGTGGCCATCACCAGTGGTTGGTGGAGTTTGCGACGGTGCCGGCCACGGTGGAGCGTTTCGCTCAGGCACTCGACGACCGTTTGCGACAAGTGAACAGTGACTATGATGCCAAGCGCACGGGCGACATTTTCCTGGCACCACCACTCATCACGGTGGCTGAGCCGGGGCTTTTCGACCGATGGCTCGCGTCAACCGGCAAGTTAGGTGGCCAGCGCAAAGTGCCCCGCCTGGCTAATGACCGACATCTTATCGACGCCATGCTCGCCATGAGCCAGTGATGGCTCCCGCATTTCAAGTTATTGACAAGGGCCGCAGCAGGCGTATGCCGGCTGCAGCCCTTGTCGTGCGTGTGGTTGAGCGGCAGAATAGGGTTATTCTTTACTGAGCATGATGTTGATGAGCATGGTGAGGTCGGCCATACTCACCTCGAGGTCGTTGTTGATATCGTAGCGTAAGTCGTGTTCCCCCTCCTCCAGCAAGTCATTGATGATCTGGGTAAGATCGGCAATACCCACTTCTCCGTCACCGTTCAGGTCGCCTTTCAGATTGGAGGGAGCGATGTATTCCACCATGATTTTTTTAAAGGCGACATCATAATTTCTTGATGAACTGCTGATAACTACCTTGCGCACGCCCGAAAACTCCGGGATATACTCTTGGATGTTGTATCCGGTGTACGTTCCCGCGCCGAAGGCAGATTCTTGCGAATCAGGGTTATTCACAATGAAAAGAATGCGGTTGCAATAGGATTCACTTACACTCTCGGCCGAGATGCGGGTGATTTCGTAGCCGGCGGGAACGGTTAGTTTTATCTTGCCATCGCCCAGTGTTTTGTCAAAGTTAAACAGATAGTCGGGGTCCAAAAACAGGTTCACAGTTTCAGAAGTGGGCAATGTAAGGGCAAAGAACTGGGGAAAATGGAATAGATAGGTATTGGTCCATTCGGCCGTGACAGGTGGTGCGGTGAAAGTCAACCGGGCGTAGGAAGTTTCACTTTGGGATGCAGCATCATAGCCGAGATTATCCAAAGCACTGCTGTCGTCCCCATTTCCACTAATGAGGATTTTTGCTGTAGTCAAAAACTGCAATCTCGCCTTGCGCAGAAAGCGCCACAATCAGGCACAGCACCGAAAAGTAAACGATTCGTTTCATGATAGTATATTGTATTGATTTATAATATATGAATGAGTAGTTTTCGCAAATTTACGAAAAAAAGAGCGAAAAAAAAGTTTTTTGCCGAGCGGTAGTAACTTGGGCGCATGCCCTGCCGGAGCATAGCAGGGTTTAAAGTTCTGCTGAGAAACATCAGCGTTTCCGACGCAGTTTTCACTGCCGCTATCGGGTTGGAAAATAAACAACAAGAGCAACGTTTAGCCTTGTGCCATCTGCATGAGTGTGAAGATGCCCTCGCGTCCTGTGTTCATGAGCAAGTCGAGGATGCTCAGTCCGGGCCGGAAACCATGGCGGTCGGCCCACAGCTGGTAGTAGGGCACATCGGCCAGGGGCAGCGAGTCGGGGCGCTTGCCGCCAATGCGTCCGCGCAAATCCACAGCATCGGGTGGTGTCTCGATGCTCACGATGGTGGTGAGGGGCAGGTCCATGAAGTCGACCACCAGACGATGAATTGACAAGTTGAGCTGGAGCAGCGACGTTTGCCCTCCATCCACGAGCAGGGCGTGCAGGTCGTCGGCGATGTAGTCGAAGTAGGGTGTGCGGCCATAGGCCGAGTAAAGGGCGCCCCAGTGCAGGTGTCGCCAGTCGCCGTG
The DNA here is from genome assembly GCA_017483645.1 of Muribaculaceae bacterium. GTDB lineage: Bacteria > Bacteroidota > Bacteroidia > Bacteroidales > Muribaculaceae > Sodaliphilus. The sequence goes on from JAFUWD010000031.1 coordinate 6,671, forward strand.
CTCGCTGATGCGCACTTGGTCGATGGGGGTGGCCATGTTGTGGGTGTTGCCCGTGAGAGGCACGGTGAGTTGCTGCACGCCGTTGGGTCCCACGATGGCATAGCGGTGGTGGCTGTGGCGCAGCGGCAAGTGGCGCTCGCCCGGGTCGATGATTACCCGTCCGGCGGCCACCATGGCGGCATAGCACCTCACACTACCGGCGCACATGCTGCCCATGACGATGGGGGTGGAATGAATTAGCGCTGGCACAGCAGGCTTATTTGTCGGGGTTGGCATCGTGGAAGATGCGGCTCCAGCGGATGCCGCCGTTCAGCAGCGAGTGGTCCTTGTCGAAGGAGATGAGCACCACCATGGGCGTGCCCACGATGTGGTCCTCGGGCACGAAGCCCCAGTATCGTGAATCGAGCGAATTGTCGCGGTTGTCACCCATCATCCAGTAGTAGTCCATCTTGAAGGTGTAGCGGTCGGTGGGCTGGCCATTGATGACGATGGTGCCGTCGGGGCGCACCTCCAGTGTGTTGCCTTCATAGTTGCGGATGCAGCGCTCATACTTGGGCAGATTTTCCTGGTTGAGCATCACGGTCATGCCCTTTTTGGGAATCCACAGGGGACCGTAGTTCTGATGAGTCCATCCGTAGTCGTGACCCACGGGATAGGTGGCCAGGTGGTCGTAGTTGAGGAACGCCTCGTTGTTGAGGCGCAAAAATTCGTCGTCCTCGCGCACCACCTGCTGCACCCACGGCAGTGATTCGAGCGTCTGTTTCATTTGTCCGGTGAGCAACAATTCATAGACTTGGCCGTTACCGATGCGGTCGTCTTGGCTGATGCCCAGCTCGTCGAACAGCTCGTTGGAGATGGGCGTGCCGTCGGTCATCACCACATAGCGGAACTGCACGTTCTCGGGCTGCGCTTGCGGCTTGCCGTCGATGTGGATGACACCGTTCACGATTTGCAGCCACTGGCCCGGCAGGCCCACGCAGCGTTTCACATAGTTCTCGCGGCGGTCCACCGGGCGGTAAATCACGTCGCCATACACGGCTTTGTTGTTCCACACGGCATCTCGTCCCTTGTCCATCACCAGGGTGTAGTAATCGGGATTCTGCACTTTCAGCGCCACGGTGTCGCCAGCCGGGAAGTTGAAGACCACGATGTCGCCGCTCTCGATGTTTCGCAAGCCTTTCAGGCGGTGATAGGGCAACTGGGGATTGTCGATATAGCTTTTGCAGCCCAGCAGGGGCAGGGTGTTTTGTGCCAGCGGGAAGTGCAGGGGCGTCTGTGGCACACGCGGCCCGTACACCACCTTGTTCACCCACAAGAAGTCGCCGGTGAGCAGTGTCTTTTCGAGCGATGAGGAGGGAATTTGGTAGTTCTGTCCCACAAAGAGGAACAGGAAGTAGACCAGCACCAGGGCGTAGACGATGGCGTCGACCCAGCTCATGACAGTGCGCAGCGCCCCGTTTTTGATGCCTTTCCATGCCGTCCACGGGATGAACTGCGTCAGGTAGACGTCAGCCAGCAGCGGCAGGGCCAGCAGCAGCCAGGGATTGCCCATCCACACGGTCCATGCCACATAGATGGCCGCTACGATGCCAAAGCGCGCCCAGCGCGTGCCTTTCACCCTTGCCAGTCGCTCGCGCAGCGATCCGGTCTGCGGATTGTATTCAAGTTTATTATTGTCTTTATCAGAGGTTTTTGTTACGTCTGCCATAGTGTTTGTTTTAGTTTTGTGGGGCAAAGATAGTGCAAGCCGAGCCCAAAAGCAAATAAAATTTGCATTTGGCGAGGCACCGCCTATTTTAGCCGGATAGGCAAAGATAGTGTTTTTGGTTCATTCGTTAGGCATTTGGGAATGGTGTTTTATGAATAATTCAGTATGAGAGGATGTTTTTTGATTCTTTTTACTATATTTGTGGCCGACAACCACAATAATTACTGATGATGAAACAAGGAAAACAAATTTGTGAGAGGCTGAAGACCATCCGAAGCGAAATAGCCCAAGCCAATGAGATTGACTACACGCCCGTCGAATGTGACCATCAAGGCGATTGTGACGGCACCTGCCCCGCCTGCGAGAAAGAAACGCGCTGGCTTGAGCGGCAGCTGCGGTTGCGCCAGTCGTTGGGCAAAGTGGTGACCATTGCGGGCCTTGGCATGGCCCTGGCGTCGATGCCGGCCTGTGGCTTGCCTGGAACGCAGGTAAACGGATACTTGGAGGAGAACGACTCCATCGAGGTGGAGATGGGCGAGGTGCCCGAGCACGTGGGCGAGCAAGAATCGGCCGAAGTCAACGGGAAAACCATGCTCGAAGACCCCAACCCCAACCGCCATGAGCAGCCAGGAACCCATTGATGAGATTGAGGCACCGCTGATAGGCATTGACCGTCACCGCATGGACACCGACGGCCAGGGAGTGACCACGCTGGTGGGATTCCACGGCTGTCCGCTCCGTTGCCGTTACTGCTTGAACAATCACTGCCACGACCCGCGTAATGTGTGGCGCTGCGTCACGGCCCGACAGTTGCTGCAATGGATGGCACCCGACAATCTGTATTTTCTGGCCACCGGGGGCGGCATAGCTTTTGGTGGCGGTGAGCCGCTGCTGCACAGCCGGTTCATCGAGCAGTTTTGCGTCATCAAGGCCCCCCAATGGCGCATCACGCTGGAAACATCGCTCCATGCGCCCCGTGAGGCCCTTGAGCGGGTGGTGCCGCATGTGGATCACTATTGCATCGACATCAAGGACTCCAACCCAGTCATTTACCATCGTTACACACAGTGCAGTGTTGAGCCTGTTCTTGAAAACCTGCAATGGCTTTTGAGCCTGAACGGTATGGCCAGCCGCGTGGTGGTGCGTTTGCCTCACATCCCCCACTACAACACCCAGGCCGATGTGGACCGCAGCCGCCGAATCCTTCAGGACATGGGCGTGCGGCAGTTCGACGAGTTTCATTACCTCACCACCCCTCGCCAATGAGAAAGCCGGCTACTCACTGAGCGTGGTAGTCGGCTTCCTTATGATTGGTGTTTGTGACGTGTTAATAGGAGTAGAGCATGTTGATGATTTCGTTCAGGCGAGTCGGGTTGTTGAGTCCGGAGTTCTTGAACTGCACCACCTTGTCCATTACGCGGTCCAGATACTCAATCGACGGGTTTTTCTCCTTTTTGTTGTAGATTTTCCAGTAGCTGGTGCCCTTCATCGCTTTCTCAAATTTTTTGTACACCTCGTCGGTGCTCGACAGGTAGGCCCAGCCTTGGGCCGCCAGCAGCGGTTTCTGCTTCTCGAGGAATTGTTTCAAGTCCTTGGTGTACTCGCCGTATTTCTTTACCAGGTCGCGTTTTTTGATGACATCTTTGGTTTCCATGCCCTCGAAGCTCTTCAAGGCATCTTCCACATCGGCCTTGTTGTAGGGAGCGGTGAGCACGTCGGCCACTTGCTGGTCAAACACCAGGTTGTCGCGTGCGTCGAAGGTGGCTTTACGCGTCTTGTTGGCCAGCTTGATATCTTTTTCCATGGCTTTTTTTCTGTTCTCGAGCTCTTTGATTTGCTGCTTCAACTCTTTGATTTGCTGCTCGATTTCGGCAATGGAATCTTGGCGATGCATCACGATGGAATCCTGCTCTTGAATGTCTTTTTCAAGTTCGGTCACATTGTTTGTGCTGCGCACATAGATGTCGTCGGCTTGGGCCGTGGTAGCCGTGGCTGCGAGCAACAGGGCACACAAGGTGAGTCTTAATGATTTCATGATTGTCATTTTCTGTTTTTGAGGTTGATAGTGCAAAAATAGGGAAAAATCTTGGATTATCACACTCTCCCTCACAAAAACTGTGCCACCCGGCATGGTGACAGGGTGGCACAGCAGTGTTTTTTCGACGGGCATGAGGCCCTGCCGTCAGGCATTATTTTTTCTCCTTGAGCAGGTCGCGGATTTCGCCCAGCAGTTTCTCTTCGGCACTGGGTTCGGGCTCGGGAGCGGGTTCCTCGGCTTTCTTCTTGGAGAGCTTGTTCATTGCCTTAATCATGAGGAAAATACACAGCGCAATGATGAGGAAGTCGATGATGTTCTGGATGAAAGCCCCATAGGCAAACATCGACACGCCGGCTTCTTTCAGTGCGGCATAATTGTTGGCCACACCCTCGGGAATTTCACCAAAGCGGACAAACAGGTTGGAGAAGTCGGTTCCTCCGGTTGCCAGGCTGACAAGCGGCATGATGATGTCCTCAACCAGTGAGCTCACGATCTTGCCAAAGGCTCCGCCGATGATCACACCGACAGCCATGTCCATCACATTGCCCTTCATGGCAAATTCCTTAAATTCTTTTACAAATCCCATAGTTTCATGTGGTTTTAAATGAATAATATTTGGTTATTTAAACGCTCAATGTAATTAGCAAACTATTAAACAATCTTAATTGTGGAAAATTTTCCGTTATTTTAATAGCTCGGAGCAGTCGTATACAAAAAAAAAGCATTATTTTTGCACATCGAACCGTAGCTACTTGCAAAGGTACAAAAAAAGACTAAAAAAACGAATTTTTAATTATTTATATTCAACAAATCGTTAAACTCTATTACAAAACTATGACTAAAGTTGCTATTAACGGTTTCGGCCGTATCGGTCGTCTCGCATTCCGTCAAATGTTTGAAGCAGAAGGTTATGAAGTGGTCGCCATCAACGACCTTACCAGTCCCAAGATGCTCGCTCACCTGCTCAAGTACGACACTTGCCAGGGTGGTTTTGCCGGCAAGTTCGGCGAGGGCAAGCACACGGTGACCTATAAGGACGCCACGCTCGCCGAGGATGGCAAGACGGTTGTCGCTCCCGGTTCCATCACCGTCGACGACCAGGAAATCACTATCTATGCCAAGCCCAACGCTGCCGAGCTGCCCTGGGGCGAACTCGGTGTTGACGTGGTGCTGGAGTGCACCGGTTTCTACACATCGAAGGCTAAGTCGATGGCTCACATCCAGGCTGGTGCCAAGAAGGTTGTGATTTCTGCACCCGCAGGCAATGACCTTCCCACCATCGTTTACAATGTGAACCACAAGACCCTCAAGGCCGAGGATACCATCATCTCCGCCGCTTCGTGCACGACCAACTGCCTGGCTCCCATGGCCGACGCTCTGAATAAGTATGCACCCATTGCTTCGGGTATCATGTCGACCATCCACGCCTACACCGGCGACCAGATGATTCTCGACGGCCCGCAGCGCAAGGGCGACCTGCGTCGCTCGCGTGCCGGTGCCCAGAACATCGTTCCCAACTCGACGGGTGCCGCCAAGGCTATCGGCCTGGTGATTCCTGAGCTCAACGGCAAGCTCATCGGTTCGGCCCAGCGCGTTCCCACCCCCACCGGCTCCACCACCATCCTCGTGGCTGTTGTCAAGGGTAAAGACGTGACCGTGGAAGGCATCAATGCCGCCATGAAGGCCGCCGGCACCGAGTCGTTCGGTTATACCGAGGACCAAATCGTTTCGTCCGACATCATCGGTATGAAGTATGGCTCGCTCTTCGACGCCACCCAGACGATGGTTTCGAAGATCGACGACGACACCTATCAGGTGCAGGTTGTTTCGTGGTACGACAACGAGAACAGCTACACCTCGCAGATGGTGCGCACCATTAAGTATCTGGCCGAGCTCAAATAAGCTCACGAGCTGAGATTCAACTATTCACCGCCCCTCGTGGATTGTGGCAATGCCGCCACAGCACTCCCCGAGGGGCGGCGTTTGTTTTAACGGTAAGCTGGTGCCACGTTCATTCGTTTTTTGGGGTAAAGGCAAAGATTTTTTCTGCCAACGGGCACTGATTGCCGAAAAATGTGTATCTTAGCAAGGTTTTTTTCAAACACATAATAATTGATACCCATGATTACCGACGATCTGAAAATCTTTTGCAAAAATACTGAGGAATACATTGATGTGGATGGCGGCTCCACCCTGGCCGACATATACGCCACCCTGCACGGCCGCCTGCAAATGACGCCACTGTGTGCGCTGGTGAACAACCAGGAGGAGGATTTGCGTTATCGCGTCTACAGGCCTCGCATGGTCGAGTACCTCGACATCACCAGCCGGGAAGGCTACGCGGCCTATGTGCGCTCCTTGTGCATGGTGCTTTACAAGGCGGTCACCGAACTGTTTCCCGGCAAGCGGCTTATTGTGGAGCACAGTATTGCCGGCGGTTTCTACTGCACATTCAAGCATGAGCAGGGTATGAGCAAAACGACCATCGATGAGCTGAAACAGCGCATGCGCCAGATTGTTGATGCCGACCTGCCCATTGTCAGGCGTGAACGCCTCACAACCGACGTGATAGATATGTTTGAGCGCCAGGGGCTCAAGGACAAGGTGCGTCTGCTCAAGAGCATCAACCGACTCTACACGGTGTACTATAAACTGGGCGACCTCATCGACAGTTTCAGTGGGCCGCTTGTGCCGTCCACGGGACTGATACAGGTGTTTGATATTGTACCCTATTACAACGGCATGCTCATGCTGCCGCCCGATGCCACCAATCCGTCGGTGCCGGCCAAGAAAATCAACCAGCCCAAGATGCTGCAAGCCTTCACCGACCATATTGAGTTCAACAAAATCATTGGCTTGGGAGATGTGGGCATGCTCAACACGGTGGTGCAGGATGGCAACGCGTCGATGCTCATCAATGTGGCCGAGGCACTGCACAGCCAGGCTTTTGCCAAGATTGCCGAGGAGATAGCCCGGCGCTACCAGAAGGGCGGCGCACGGTGTGTGCTCATCGCAGGACCGTCGTCGAGCGGGAAAACCACGTCGAGCAAGCGGTTGGCCATCCAGCTGGTGACCAAGCACATCCGTCCCAAAGTGATAGAGCTGGACAATTATTTTGTGGACCGTGAGCACACGCCGCGCGATGAAAAAGGTGACTTCGACTACGAGTCGCTCTACGCGCTCGACCTGGAGCAGTTCAACCGCGACATCACCGCATTGCTTGCCGGCGAAGAGGTGCCTATGCCCACCTACAACTTCTCCACCGGCAAGCGAGAATATCGTGGCAACACAATGCGGCTTGAAGAGAACGACATTTTGCTTATGGAGGGCATCCACGGCTTGAATCCCGAGCTCACCAAGCAAATCCCCGAGCAGCAGAAGTTCCGCATTTTTGTGTCGGCGCTGTCGACGCTCAATATAGATGACCATAACTGGATTGACACCTATGATGCCCGATTGCTGCGCCGCATCGTGCGCGACAACAGCTATCGGGGCACCAACGCGCAGCAGACGCTTTCGCGCTGGGCCAGTGTGCGCCGGGGCGAGGAGAAGTGGATTATGCCTTTCAGTGAGAATGCCGATGCCATGTTCAATTCGTCGCTGCTGTTTGAGTTGGCCGTGCTCAAGTCATACGCCGAGCCGCTGCTGAGGCTGGTGCCGGTCAACAAACCGGAGTATCCCGAGGCCGACCGCTTGCTCAAATTCCTGAGCTACTTTGAGCCGCTCGATGTGCATGACATCCCCAGCACCTCGCTCATCCGTGAGTTTTTGGGAGGTTCCACGTTCCATTACAGTTGATTTAGAGTGAAGATGAGAAAATCGTTGCTTGTGCTCCTGGCTTTGCTGTGGGGCACTATGATGGTTGGCGCGGCCACACAGGTGGTGCTGCCCACCGACGCGCGTATCCAGTACATAGGGCGCATCAATTTTACCGACTCGCTACGGCCGTGGTTCAGTTATCCGGGCACGCAGATTTGCGTGCGTTACAAGGGCAGTGGACTGGCCATGATGGCGAAGCCGGGCAGTGGCTATTTTGTGGTGGCGCTCGACGACCAATCGCCCCGCAAGGTGTTTTTCTCGGCTGCCGACTCGGTGCTCACCATCGCATCCACCCCGCAGGGCGGCAGGCACACGGTGCGCATCGTGCTGGCCTACGAAGGCTATGCCAAGCGCCCTGAGTTCCGAGGCTTCTACTTGGGCCACGACACACAGTTGCTCACGCCGCCGCGTCGTCCCAAGCATCGCATCGAGTTCATCGGCAACAGCATCACTTGCGGCTATGGCAACGAGGCTCCCGGGCGCGAATATGGCATTGCCGACTCCACCGAGAACCACTATATCACCTATGCGGCCATCGCGGCGCGGATGCTCCATGCCGAGGAGATGTGTGTGGCGCGGTCGGGTATCGGCGCTTACCGCAACTACAACGGGCGCCGCGAGGGCGACACTAACACCATGCCGCAGTGGTACGACTTCACCAATATCTACGACTCCACCCAGGTGTGGAATCATGACAACTTCCGCCCCGAGGTGATTTGTGTGAACTTGGGCACCAACGACCTGAGCACGCCCAATCACGACGTGCAGCTCTATCGACAGGCCTACCGCCGCTTCATCATCCACCTGCATGAGGTTCAGCCGCAGGCGCACATTGTCATGCTCACCGGGTGCATGCTTGTGGGCAAACCCCTCGACGAACAGCGCGCCGCGCTCGACGGGTTATGTGCCGAACTGAAGGGGATGGGGTTGCCTGTTCATCGCTTCGACATGGAGCCGCACGATGGGTCGCTGGGCTACGGTGCGTCGTGGCACCCCTCGGCCTTGCAGCACCAGAAGATGGCCCGTGAGCTGGTGCCGTTTCTGCGGCCGCTCCTGGGTGAATGAGGCAGGACAGCGATTAGTCGAACAGCGTGGGTTGCTTGAGAAGGGTGAACGTGCGGCGGTGGTGTTCCGACGGGCCGTACTGCGCGATGGCCGCACGATGGTCGGGCGTGGGGTAGCCCTTGTTTTTATCCCAGTGATATTGTGGAAATTGCTCGGCGAGCTGGCGCATCAGCTCGTCGCGGTGCGTTTTGGCCAGAATTGAAGCGGCTGCGATACTCAGCAGCTTGCCGTCGCCCTTGATGATGGTGGTGTGCGGGATGCCGGGGTAGGGATAGAAGCGGTTGCCATCGATCAGCAACGCCTCGGGCCTGACGTTCAGTTGGTCGATGGCTCGGTGCATGGCGGTGATGCTGGCCCGCAAGATATTGGTTTGGTCTATTTCCCGGGGGCTCACCATGGCCACGGCCCACGCCACGGCCTCGCGCTCGATGATGGGACGCAGCAGGTCGCGCTGGTGCTCGGTGAGCTGTTTGCTGTCGTTGATGAGCGGGTGCTCGAAGTCTGGCGGCAAAATGACGGCGGCGGCTGTCACAGGCCCGGCCAGGCAGCCTCGTCCGGCTTCGTCGCAGCCGGCCTCGATGCGACCCTCGATGAGAAATCGTTGCAGCATGACGGGGAATTAGTTGTTTCGCTCGATGATGAAACCAAAGATGCTGTGCAGCATCGTGGTGGTCTCGGACTGCGGGAATCGGTTCAAAATGTTGTCGGCCTCTTGTTTGAGGCGCATCATGGTGGCGTAGGCATAGTCGATGCCTCCGGCCTCTTTGGCAAAGGTCACCAGTGTGGCGATGTCCTGGGCGGATAGCTGCTCGCGTGCCACCAGAGCCATCATGGCCGCGTGTTGCGGATGCTGTGTCTGCGACAAAGCGTGAATCAAGGGCAGCGTCACTTTTCCCTCGCGCAAGTCGTTGCCGGTGGGCTTGCCCACGGCGCAATCATCGAAGTAGTCGAAGATATCGTCCTTGATTTGGAAGCAAATGCCCATGAGCCGCGCATAGTGCTTCAGGGCGTTCAGGTCGTCGTCCGGCGCGTCGTTGGCCAGGCCACCCACCGCCACGCAGCACTCAAAGAGCGAGGCGGTCTTTTTGTTGATAGTGGTCAGATAGTCCTGCTCGTTGATGTTGTGCAGGCGTGCGTTGTCAATTTGGTTGATTTCGCCCAGCGACAAGTCGCCGCCCATCGTTGCCAGGGCTTCGAGGATGGCGCTGTTGCCGGTCTTCACGGCACAACGCAAAGCGCCGGTGACGAAGAAATCGCCCACCAGCACAGCCACATGGTTGTCCCACACACTGTTGATGGTGGGCACGCTGCGTCGGTTTTGAGCCTGGTCGATGACATCGTCGTGGATGAGTGATGCGTTGTGCAGCATCTCGATGGCGGCCCCTGCGTGCAGCACACGCTCATTCACGCCGCCGAACAGGCGGCCTGCCAGCAGCACCAGCAAGGGGCGCAACTGCTTGCCCTTTGTGCGCAAGTAGTTGGCCACAATGTCGTTCATCAAGGGGGTGTCGCTGCGCAGCGTTTGCTCGATGATGGCGTTCAAGGCATCCAGGTCGGGTGCCAACGCATGCTGTATGTCGGTGAGGTTTGCCATTTGGGGTACAAAGATACAATTTAATACTGAAAAAAAGGGCGAATAATTTCGGCAAACCATCAAAAAAGTTTAATTTTATGAACTCAAACGCATAAATCATTTGAAATGGAAGATAAAAAATTGCTCTTGCTCGATGCCTACGCACTCATATTCAGGGCCTATTATGCCATGATGCGCAATCCGCGCATGACCACCACCGGAATTGATGCGAGCGCGGTGTTCGGCTTTGTCAACATGCTGCAAGACATGCTCAAGCGTGAGCGTCCCACGCATCTGGCGGTGTGCTTCGACCCGGCGGGAAAGACGTTCCGCCACGAGCAGTACCCACAGTACAAGGCCAATCGCGAGAAGACACCCGAGGGCATCCTCACGGCGGTGCCCTATATCAAGCGCATCCTGCAGGCTTATCACATCCCTGTTTTTCAGGTCGAGGGCTATGAGGCCGACGACGTGATAGGCACGCTGGCGCATCAGGCTGCCGAGAGAGGAATCTTCACCTATATGGTCACCGGCGACAAAGATTTCGGACAGTTGGTGGCTCCCAATGTGAAAATTTACAACCCCGGCAAGAACGAAATCCTGGGTGTTGACGAGGTGAAAGCCAAATACGGGCTACAATCTCCATTGCAAGTGATCGATTTGCTGGGTCTCATGGGCGACACGGCCGACAACATCCCCGGCTGTCCGGGAGTGGGACCCAAAACGGCCGAAAAACTGATTCAGCAGTTTGGGTCGGTGGAGAATCTGCTCCAGCACACTGATGAGTTGAAAGGCGCTTTACAGCAGCGGGTGATGGAGAATGCCGAGCAAATCAGGTTCTCAAAATATCTGGCCACCATCAAGACCGATGTTCCCATCACGCTCGATGACGAGGCGCTGCGGCGTGTGCCAGCCGACCTGGAGGCGCTGCGTGCGGTATTCGCCGAGTTGGAGTTCCGCACCCTCACCGAACGCATCATCGACCGCCGTGAAGCCAATGTGGGTCTGGATGAATCCGATGACGCCCCTTCCTCGGTTCCTGCCCCTCAGGCCGAAGCCAAGCCTGCCCCGGCTGCTCCGGTCTCGGCACAGTTGTCGCTTTTTGATTTGGAGGAAACGTCGGCTCCCCAGGCACCGACCCGAAAGAACATCGACAGCCAGGAGCATGATTACCGGCTGATTGCCGACTTCGACGAGGCTGAGGCCTATGTGCGCACGCTTCTCGGCCTGCAGCGCGTGGGGGTGTGCCTGGTAAGTGACGGCGACGAGGCCATGACGGCCACCATGGTGGGCCTGGCGTTGGCTGCCGGGGAGCACCGTGCGGTCTATCTGCCGCTTGATGACATGGGGTGGATGATGAATGCCGTGAAGCCGTTGTTCACGGGGCGTGCATGCCTGGTGTGCAACGACGTGAAGCGCCTCATCGTCATGCTTCACGCACGCGGCATCGACTTCATCGCTCCTTATTACGACACTGGGGTGGCGCACTATCTGCTGCAGCCCGAGCGCGGCCACACCACGGCCGAGATAGCAGCCGAAGTGCTGGCCTACGATGCTTTGCCGCACGATGCGCTCACGGGACCGCGCGGGCGTGCCCAGCTCAAGTGGCACCAGTTGACACCGGCTCGCATCACCCAGTGGGCCTGCGAGCAGGCCGACCTCACGCTGCAACTTCCCGATGTGCTGGATACGCGCTTGGCCACTGAGAACATGACGCACTTGCTCACCGACATCGAGCAGCCTCTGGTGGCTGTGCTGGCAAGGATGGAGATAGCCGGTGCCCGCATCGACGTGAAGGCTCTGGCCGACTATTCCCAGACGCTTACCGGACAGGCCGCCACGCTGGAACAAGAGTGCTGGCAGCTGGCCGGACAACAATTCAACACGGCGTCGCCCATGCAAGTGGGAGAAATACTCTTCGACAAACTCAAAATCGACGACAAGGCTAAAAAAACCAAGAGCGGGCAATATTCCACCACCGAGGAAATTCTGATGCGCCTGCGCGACCGTCATCCGCTTGTCGACAAGATTTTGGAGCTGCGGGGCATCCGCAAGTTGCTCAGCACCTATGTCAATGCGCTGCCGCAACTCATCAATCGGCGCACAGGCCGCCTGCACACCACCTATAACCAGACGGTTACCGCCACCGGGCGTTTGTCGTCGGCTAATCCCAATCTACAGAATATTCCTGTGCGCAATGACGAGGGACGGGAAATCAGGCGGGCCTTTATTCCTGCCGACGGCAATGTGTTTTTCAGTGCCGATTACTCGCAAATCGAGCTGCGGCTGGTGGCCGACCTGAGTCATGACCAGACCATGCTGGCCGCCTTTGCCCACAACGAGGACATCCATGCCATCACAGCGGCACGCATCTATCACCAGCCGCTCGATGCCGTCACGCCCGACCAGCGGCGAAAGGCCAAGACGGCCAACTTTGGCATCCTCTACGGTATATCGGCTTTCGGGCTGGCCGAGCGGCTCAACATCCCGCGTGCCGAGGCAAAGCAACTCATCGACGGCTATTTCGCCACATTCCCCATGGTGCGGCAGTACATCGACCGCAGTGTGCAGCAGGCACGTGAAAAAGGCTATGTAACCACGCTCGACGGGCGACGGCGCATGCTGCCCGACATCAACTCACGCAACGCCGTGGTGAGGGCTTTCAGTGAGCGCAATGCCGTCAACGCGCCCATTCAGGGCACAGCGGCCGACATCATCAAGCGTGCCATGATTGCTATCGACCGGCGTTTCCGGGAGCAGAACCTGGCTTCAAAAATGATCCTTCAAGTGCACGATGAGCTTAATTTCGATGTCATCCCCGCCGAACTGCCCACTGTGCAACAAATTGTCATCGAGGAAATGGAGCAGGCCTATCATGGCGGCGTGCGTCTCACAGCCAGCCACGGTACGGGTGCCAACTGGCTCGATGCCCACTGACCCGTAAGTGCCGTCGCGACAAAAGGCGTTAGCCTAATTCTCTTTGAATTCACTCAAAAAGCCTCCCGGCGCTGTTTTTGAATGCGCCGGGAGAACGTTACCACATCATTATCCACACAGATTACAAGCTTTTTTCGAAAGAATTCTCATTCCAGCTCGGTGTTTTTTTGATAAAATCCAGTCAAATATATTAAGATTCTGGTTGTTATTGTTTCCACTCTGTTTTGGTGGGAAATAGGCGAAAAATATTCCGCCATGCCGTTAGTCAAGTTAATTTTGTTATACCTTAATGTTTCGTTCGGTGAAAAGCCCGTTTTCTATTACCAGATAGAAGCCGTTGCCCAATGCGTCACACAACCACAGGTCTTGTGATAACTCAGCCACGCCTTTCACATTTATGCAATGCTCTACTTCGGTATGACCGACCACTTGGCCATAGCCAGGAATCATCACGTCGACCAACGCGTTCGGGCGAATCCATGTGGGTGGTTGTTCAGGAGAGTTTCCATAGATATCGCGCGGGTCCTTAGTGGTGAACCCAAATAGTTCGGTGGGGGCAAGTGAATTGATACCGTCTAATGTGAGCCGAATTGATTCAAGCCAATTTGTTGAAATCCCCGCATGACTAAACAATGTGTTGCCTATGACATAAATCCATTGAGTTTTGGCCAAAAACTCTTCTTTGAGATGAGCCATCAATGCAGCAACACGAGGAAAATAGCCGCTACATTCCGCCCAATGATAGCCCAGGTGTTGTAGGTCGTGGTTGCCACGCAGCAGTATGGTCTCGGGGTGCTGGTCTTTGTATTTAAGTATTTCCTTGAGATTGGATATTTGGTCAACGTCCGAAATGTTCTCTCGGGTAGAGACATAATCACCCAAGAAGATGGCCTGGTCAGGTTGCTCTTGAGCAATGATGTCTTTCCACACCGTGCGGCCGTGAATGTCACCTAACACCACAATTTTCTTTTTTGTGAGCGTTTCATGAATGGCGGTGTCGATTGCTTTCGGTGCTTTTCCTGTTAATATCGTGATGATTCTATCGGCATCATCTTTGGTGATGCCGATTGTTGGGTTGGTTTGGACAAAATGGGATTCCTGCTCGGGAAGCATATCGGAAAAATCATCAAGGATAGCATAATGGGTGTCTGGGCTGCCGTAGGTTAACAGCCACTCCTTGATTTCGCTGCCCTTGATTGCTGGAATATCCATGTGGTCGAGATCTGCGTTTAAAAGCATCTCATCGCTCACGGTATTGGGTGTGATGCCGATGACCTTGCCGGGCAAATTCCTGTTTGCCCATAATTCTTGCATGGCATCTAATCCCCACATCTTCCATGACGAGGAAATCACAATGCAGACACCCGTATGTTCTATAATCCTCTTGAGGTTGGCGATTGACTCATGGTCAAAAGTATAGCCAAATCTGTCAACCGGGGCTATCTTCAAGTTAACGCATCTATCGTGTTGCCGGTCTGTATTCAGCACACCGTCAATATCCAAGAACAAGACGTTATTCATTTCCATTGTGATGTGGTTTTATGCGTGTCATGCTGTCCTTTCAAGTAAATGTGACGCTAATCCGTCGGCGGTTTGAATGACGGTTGCAAGTGGGCAGATTTCGCGAGCCTTCTGAAGATTCCCTTTGATGTCGGCAGACTGGAACGGCAAGTCCCAGGCATGCATGTGCCAACGGATGGCCATGATTTCGTCATTGGTTAGTTTTAAGCCTGCACGCAGCAGCACTATGACTGACTTCTCACCATGTCCGAGTGGAAAGTTGCTGTAATCAACATCATAGCCTTGCGCGGAAATCCAGATGCCAAGTTTGTTCTTTTGCTTCTTAATAGCGGGTTTGTATATATCCGCTTTGCATGTATCGTGCAGCAGCGAGGCGATGGTAACACTCTCCACAGGCAGCTGCTCCGCTAATGATGAGTCCATTTTAATCATCATGTCACGAAGTCCCATGGCCACTTTGTACACATTGAGCGAGTGAACAAGCAGCCCGCCTTGTTGATTCAGGTGGAATCGGCTACTTGCCGGAGCCTCAAAGAACCCCAGTTCTTCAATAACAAGAATGGTTTCTTCGATGCCCTCGCGTCCGGTACTTCTCAGCAACTCTACAAAACGTCCTTTATAATCCATAATGAATCTTGTTTTCTTTTTTTGTGCAAAAGTAATGGATTGTCACGAACTGTATGTTCGCCGCAATTCGTGATTTCCGAACTTAGGAGAGCGGTTTACGGTTCGACAGCGGCAGAGATTGACTCCCTCCTTCGCCCTAGCCTACGGGCCTGTCAAGGCGGCGGGTATATGAAAAGTGGGGTGCCAAGGCCTTGCGGCCGGCACCCCAACTGTTAACAGTGTGCGTGAGGCCGGTTACTTTTTGAAGTAACGATTGTAAAGCCCTTGGAAGCCTTGTCCATGGCGAGCCTCGTCGCGAGCCATCTCATGAACGGTGTCGTGGATGGCGTCGAGGTTCTGTGCCTTGGCGAGCTTGGCGATGCGGAACTTGTCCTCACATGCGCCGGCCTCGGCGTTCATGCGTTTCTCCAGATTGGTCTTGGTGTCCCACACCACTTCGCCCAGCAGCTCGGCAAACTTGGCAGCGTGCTCGGCCTCTTCCCAGGCGTAGCGCTTGAAGGCTTCGGCGATTTCGGGATAGCCTTCGCGGTCGGCCTGCCGGCTCATGGCCAGATACATGCCCACCTCGCTGCATTCGCCGTTGAAGTGGTCTTTGAGTCCTTGCAGGATTTCGGGGTCCACGCCTTTTGCCACGCCCAGCACATGCTCGGCGACGAATTGCAGACCTTCGTCTTCCTTCAACTCCTTGAATTTGGAAGCGGGAACTTTACATTGCGGACATTTTTCGGGAGGGGTATCGCCCTCGTGCACGGAGCCGCAAACCGTGCAAATCCATTTTTTTGCCATAGTAGCTGTAAACAGTTTTTAGTGTGAATGAGTAATAAATCAGTGTTCTCTCTGTTGACAAAGATAGTACACAGCACCACCAACAACCAAACATTTTATCGTTTTTTCACAAAAAAAACGTGCTTCGGGGAAAGCCGGTAATCTATTCAGCGAATAGTATCAAGGAGTGCCCTATCGGGCAGAAATCTCACAAATCAATTCAAATCTTTATATTTTTCGACATATAAATTTGTTTGATTTGGTTAGATTTGAATGATAGGTATAGGCGGATAAGTCGCACCGTTCAATCTTTTGTATTTAAGCGGATTGGCGAATAATTGACCATTCTTCTCATAAGCACATCGAAGATTGTATCCTTGTTGTTACGCCGGTTGTATCTGAAATGATACTCATCAAGGTAGCCTTGCAGCCTCTTTTTGGTGCAATGATGGTGAATGCCTCGCAGCCATCCTTTCACATTCATGATGTGAATGTGCATCTGTGGGAACGATTTGCCATTCTCGGATTTCCTCTGTTCAATGTCAAAATCACCTGCCAGCGGCTTGTATCCGTTCCATTCGTCAGTCACGACATGAGCCTGCTTGCTGATGTAACGTTCAAAGAACGGCCTGAATGATGCGGCTGAAGCATTGTCGATGACTTGTGCATATGCCCTTCCCACATCCGATTCGTTTGTGTCCTCCAGTAGCTCCAGAGCCACTACAACGAGTTTCTTCTTGCTTTTGGGATTCCTGCCATGAAGTTCCTCTTCCTCACCTCCGATATAGAACTCGTCAACATGTACTGTGCCGGAAAGCGGATAATTACCAGAACTTCTCATCGCTTGTTGTATCTTCCATTTAAATTCCCAGCACGTCTTTTGCCTCATTTCGTATTCTTCGGCAAGTTCCAATGATGACATTCCCTTTTTCTTCGTCGAGATTTTGAAGGCGATGTGGAAGGCGAGCAATAACGGAAACTTCAAACGATCGAACATGGTGCCGGCTGTCGGGCTCTCATCATGCTTGCATCTTGTGCAACGGCGAGAATACGGTTTCTTGCCTTTGCAATAAACCGTGTGACCGCAGCGCTTGCATGTGAACTGATTGTCAGGCCACTTTATTTCTGATAGGTAGCGATAGCAATCATCATCAGAAGTAAATCGATTATAAAACTTTATAGAGTTCACGCCTTTAAATATGTCTCGTTTGGCTTCCATGCCGCAAAGTTACAATTTATTTTTGAATTAGTGCGACTTATCCGCCTATACCTAATCATTAAATTCAACTCAACTCCCGCAAAAATATTTGCGCGAGTTAATACGTTTTTGTATCTTTGTATCGGTTTTACGCGTCACTGACGCAAAAAAAATTGCGCGAGTTATGATTATTGATAGTTTTGTCATTGAGGGGATATCCAACATCAGGCACATGCGTTTGGATGTTGGAGAGATGAAT
>JAFUWD010000032.1 GCA_017483645.1 Muribaculaceae bacterium
CGACAAGCTATGGCTTTTATTTCGACACATCGCTGGGTGCAGGAAAAGTGAAATTGACCATACCCACCAATTATAAAATCACCCGCATATCAGTTGAGTGCCTCAGTGAATACCAGTGTGACGATGTTTTGTTCATAGTTTTCAACCCGGATTCTGATGATTTCGCCACCGGTGCGGGAACAAATATCGGAAGCAATGTCATGCAGTACACCCCCGCCTTTTCGGGTGTGCGCGAGGTCACTGTCTGCTCATCGTCGAGCGCGAGCGACCTGTCCATCAAAACCCTCAAGGTGGAATACCGTCGCACCGATTATCTGCGGTCGGACTTCAACGACAACGGCATCGTCGACATCAAGGACATCAGGCTGTTTACTACAGCGTATGATGCTTATGGCTATGTTATTGGCGAAGTTCCTTCAGAAGTCCTCGATATTTACGATGTCAACGAAGATGGAGAAATCGATGCACTTGATTACAATTTGGTGAAAGCTGACCTTATAGCATGTGTCAACGCCCGCGGCTCATATTTTAATCAAGTGGCCGACCGCACCGCCATGAGTGCCAACGCCAAGATATTGATTGAAGGCGCTGGAAACCTCGAGTATCTGGAGTTGCTGTTTAATATACCCAATTTTGACAACTACTCCAAGGTCAACATCGCTACCCAAAAAATGAGTAACAATCCCTTCCCCATCTTGTTCGATGGATTTTCACTTTTTCTTCCCAACACATTCACCGATGGAAAACGGGAAATTGAAATCTCGATTCCAAACGAATACGTCGACCCGACCAAGAATCTGGAGATTCTCTATGTGCGTGGCCTCGACACCAACGGCAATTATGTGTCCAACGGCACCGGCGGGTTCAAGGTCAGCTTCTACCACGACCCGGCCGATGAAGCCATCGTCTTCGCCGACGCCCTGACCGAACTGGCATGCGTGGACCGCTTCGACACCAACGGCGACGGCGAGCTGAGCTATCGCGAAGCGGCGGCGGTCACCATCACGGCATTGGCCGAGAACAAATTCCAAAGCCTTGACATTGAGACGTTCGACGAATTCAAATATTTCACACAGATAATGGAAATTCCCCAATCCACGTTCGCCAAATGCGCCAGCCTGACGTCAATCACCCTGCCCGATGGATTGTACAGAGTGGGTGATAATGCTTTCCAGGGCTGCAGCAACCTGTCGCAAGTGAACTGTGCCAATCCTTCTTATGGACTATTAGTAGGTGCCTCCGCTTTTTATCGGTGCACCAAGTTGACCGAGTTGCCTTTCGGCGATCACCTTTACAGCATTGGCAAAATAGCCTTTGCCTTCAGCGGCATCACCGATGTGGTGCTGCCCGCCAGCGTTCAGAACGTGGGCGAGTTGGCCTTCTCTCAAGCCAAAAGCATCACCTCACGCGTGGTGATCCCCCATGCAATCAACAACCCCACCTACTCCAGTGCCGACGGTTTAAACCATGACCAAGAAATGGGACTGCACATGCCGCTGATCTACTATGACAATCCCAACAACCGCTTGGTGCTGAACCGCGCCAACTTCAGCGACGCCTACCACAGCATCGTTGACAACTGCTCGGAAGGTTCCCTCTCGTACATGCTGCCGGCTGCCGACCAGCTGCGACCCTGCATCAATGAGGAGGAATACTACGAAGGCTGCTTCACCACGTTCTGCAGTCCCGTAGCCATCGCCTTGCCCAGCGGCATGGAGGCTTTCGTGGTCGACAATTTTGACACCGCCACCAGGGAATTCACCGCCAAAAGCATCGGAAATGTTGTGCCCGCGGGCGTGCCTGTGGTGCTCAAGGACAGCGAGCCGCTGGCCGGACGGTTCATCGAGCTGGACACCTCGGACAGCGAAGGAACCACCATCGAATCCAACCTGCTGCAACCCATATGGCCCTATTACGAGTATACTCTGATGGAAGTCATGAACTTTACTTCAACCGATGACAATTGCGGCTGGACATTCTCTGAAGTCCCCTACAGCCCCACAGGAGGCACCGCCTATATACCCATCGACCGCAACTTGCTGGGCTTTACCGAGTGGGAAGGCATTCCCTGGGGTGAAACCTACTGGACAAGGTTCGAACAAAGCTACAAATTGGGCGACGTGAACCGCGACGGAGAAGTCGAGGTAGCCGACCTCACGATGCTCATCAACAAAATCTTGGACGAGGTGGACGACACACGCTACGACGTCAACGGCGACGGAGAAGTGGGTATGGCCGACATCACCAAGCTCATCAACATCCTGCTCGAAAAAGATTAACGTGAAACGGTGCCGCCCCGGCACACGCCCACACAGATTATTTTAGCCCAGGACACGTCCTGGGCTAATTGTTTGATGCCCCTGCGGGATTTACCCTTAGAGTGACAGACCCCTCGCTGCCCGGCACACCGCTCCCTCGCCCACAACACATGCGGAAAAAACGGGGAACTCAACTAATTTTGGATAAAAGAGGCGGCGTCGAGGCATAAAAAATGAAAAATTTGCATTTTTCATTTTGTTCTGCGCTCAACTTGCGCTAATTTTATGTCGCTTCGCTTCATGAAATTAGGCTTCGGCTCGGAAAAACTCAAACAAGTTTGGTTTTTCACTCAACTTGCACTAATTTTGCTATCATGAAACAGATACTTATCATGCTTGCAGCATTCGTTTTATCGGTAAGCGCCGAAGCCAGTGACTGGGCTAAAACCGACCGATACGCGGCGGCCAACGACTCGCTGGCTCGTTGTGCCAACGACGGGCACCGCGTGGTGCTCATGGGCAACTCCATCACCGACGACTGGGTGGACTTTCATCCCCGGTTTTTCACCGACAACCACCTCATAGGCCGCGGGGTATCGGGGCAAACGAGCTCGCAGATGCTGGCGCGGTTCCGCCTCGATGTGCTGGCATTGAAGCCCCGCGTGGTGGTCATCAATGCCGGTACCAACGACATTGCCGAAAACACAGGCCCCTACAATGAGGACCTGACCATGAGCAACATCGTGTCAATGACCGAGCTGGCGCAGCTGCATGGCATCGGCGTGGTGCTCACCTCGGTGCTGCCGAGCAACGGCTTTGTGTGGAACAAAAGCATCACCGACGCGGCGGCCAAGATTTCGAGCCTTAACGAGCGCATCAGCCGTTATGCCCACAACAACGGCATCGCCTATGTGGATTACTATCAGCACATGGTAGTGCCTGCCACCGGGGCGTTGACTGCCCATTACACCTACGACGGCGTGCACCCCACCGCGGCGGGCTACGAGGTGATGGAAGCCTTGCTGCTGCCGGTGGTCACACAATTGAGATAACTTTAATAAGCACATTGATATTCAACAAAATTCCAACAAAATGAAAAACTCACTGTATCGCCTCATCGTAGCTGCATTGCTGGCAGTGTCGGCTGTCGGCACACCGGCATGGGCGGCCTTTACGGGCGGACGCACCGACTTCCGCGACGAAACCATCTATTTTGTGCTCACCACACGTTTTTACGACGGCGACGCCAACAACAACACTTACTGCTGGGATGGCTCGAAAGACGCCGCCAACCACGACCCTGAGTGGCGAGGTGACTTCAAGGGGCTGATTGAACGTCTCGACTACATCAAGGCTCTGGGATTCACCGCCGTGTGGATTACTCCTGTGGTGCAAAACGCTTCGGGATTCGACTATCACGGCTACCATGCCATGGATTTCAGCACCGTGGAGCGGCGACTGGAGAGCGACGATGCCAAGTTTCAGGACCTGATTGACGCGGCACACGCCCGGGGCATGAAGATTGTGCTCGACGTGGTGCTCAATCACACGGGAAATTTCGGCGAGGAAAATCTGTGCAAACTCTTCAACCGCGACTATAGCAAGCCGCAGAGCGATCTGAAACAGTGCATGGTGCCCTTCACCCTGTCGCAGGGCGGCAAGCTCAAGGACAACTACTTGAACTTACCCGGGACCCAGCAATATAGCGACCGTCTTACCAAGATGAAAAACACCGACGGCGTGAATCACGACAGCCACAACCTGTGGCACCACTACGGCAACTTCAACTGGGATGAGCCCAACCGCTGGTGGGCACAGATTGCGGGCGACTGCGTGGACCTGAACACCGAAAACCCACAGACCTATCAATACCTCATCGACTGCTACGGCACGTTCATCAAAATGGGGGTGGACGCATTCCGCATCGACACCGGCGGACACATCAGCCGCCTCACGTTCAACAAAGCGTTTGTGCCGGCCTTCATGGCGCTGGGCGAGCAATACAAAAGCCGACGACTGGACAACTGCCCCTTCTATATGTTTGCCGAGGTGTGCGCGCGATTCAGCGACGTGACCTATCGCAGCCAGCCGGCGCTGTCACCCTACTTCTACACGTGGCAGAGCGACGAGGCACTGCTCGGCCAGTGGAATGAAACGAGCGATTACTGGAATGGCGTGGAGGTCTACGAGTCGACCGACCCGGCCACGCTGGCCAACCAGTCGCTCTGCCTCCAGGAAGAAGCCGCCAACCGCAGCGAAAGTTCCCAACCGCGAAGCAACAACGCCCTGCTCATCGGCAACGATTACCATGCCCCCGACTACAGCCGGGCAAGCGGGCTGGGGGTGATTGACTTCACGGCGCACTGGAATTTCCAGAACGCGGGCAGGCTGTGGGGCATCCTCGACAAGGACAACCTCTACAACGACGCCACCTACAACGTGGTTTACGTCGACAGCCACGACTATGGCCCCGACAGTTTTGAGCGCTTCAACGGCGGCACCGACCAGTGGGCCGAGAACATGTCGCTCATGTTCACCATGCGCGGCATCCCGTGCCTGTACTATGGCAGCGAGATTGAGTTCCGCAAGGGCATCGTCATCGACAAGGGCACCGACCTGGCACTGAAAGACACAGGCCGGGCTTACTACGGCGGCTACCTCAAGGGCGATGTGACCGTCACCGACTTCGGGAAAGTGGCGTCGGCCAGCGGTAACGTGGCCGCCACGCTGAGCCATCCGCTCGTGCATCACTTGCAACGGCTCAACGCCATCCGCGCTGCCGTGCCGGCACTGCGCAAGGGACAATACTCCAAGCAAGGTTGTTCCAGCAGCGGCGGCTACGCGTTCAAACGCCGCTACACGGCCGGCAACATCGACAGCTACGCTCTGGTGGCGCTCAATGGAACGGCCACCTTCACCGGCGTGCTGAACGGCACCTACCGCGACTGTGTTACCGGTCACGAGATAGTGGTCACCGGCGGCACGCTCACCACCCCGTCGTTCTCGGGCAAGGGCAACCTGCGCGTCTATGTACTTAACGGACCCGGAAAAGTGGGCGATGACGGTCCCTATCTCTACGGTGCGACCAAGCACACCCCCACCCTGCTCCCCTACGACGGCACCGAGGAAGAGGGTGACCCGAACACGCAGTATGTCACCGGCGGCGGAAGCGGTAGTGGAACAGAAATCAACCTCGACGACTTGGAGGTTTATGAGCCCACCGTGGACGACCCCAGCGAAATGTGCGTCTTCTACGAGGCCGACCCGTCGCGAAATGAGGTCACCGTGTGGGCGTGGAGCAGTGGCAAGAACTTCACAGGTGGATCTTGGCCGGGACAAAGCGCCACACTCAAAGGCAAAACGCCACAGGGCGACCGCCTTATCTACAAGTGGACCGGCAACGTGGCCTACGGCGGCAGTAACAAGCCCACAGGGCTAATTTTCAGCTCTTACGGCAACCAGCAGACCGAAGATTTGGCCTATGTGAACCACGGATATTATATTGACGGAGTGTTTGACCACAAAGTGGGACCCGACAGCCCCGATGTGGAGCCCGACACCACGCAGACCGTCACCAGCCACGCCACCATCTACCTGAAAGACCCAACGCCGGCGCCCGACTCATGGAGCAAGGTTTATTTCTACGCTTGGGACGACAATGGGCAACTGCTGGGCGGCTGGCCGGGAAAGCTCATGACCGATACCAAAGTGGTGAAAGGCCAAAAATTCTATTATCACACGTTCGACATTGCCAACAGCGACTATACATTCAACATCATTTTCAATCAGGGCGACGGCAGTCATCAGACCGAGGACATCAAGGGTCTGAACCGCGACACCTACTTCGAGATTGCCACCACGACCAACAAATATGCCGTGCGCGACATCACCGACCAGTTTGCCTCCCTCACAGGCGATGTGAACGGTGACGGCGAGGTGAGCATTGCCGATGTCACCGCACTGGTGGCTCTGGTGCTGGACGATGCGAGCAACGACAACAGCGATGTGAACGGCGATGGCGAGACTTCGATTGCCGATGTCACCACCCTTGTGGGCTTGCTGTTGGCACAGTGAGCGACGGCCATTTGCATCAATGAAAATGATTTAGTAAATTTGCAAGTGCAATGAAACAAAACTGGAGACCCGGCACCATGATTTACCCCTTGCCAGCGCTGCTGGTGAGTTGCGGGGCAACACCCGACGAATACAATCTCTTCACCGCGGCGTGGGTCGGCACCATCTGCAGCGACCCGGCCATGTGCTACGTCTCCATCCGCCCCGAGCGCCACAGCCACGACATCGTGGAGCGCAACATGGCTTTCACCCTCAACCTGACCAACCGGGAACTGGCCCGCGCCACCGACTGGTGCGGTGTGCGCAGTGGGCGTGATTGCGACAAGTGGCACGAGATGGGCCTCACGCCCGTCAAGGGGGTCACCGTGCCGGCGCCCTACATCGAGCAGTCGCCCATGAGCATCGAATGTCAGGTGCGCGACATCATGCGGCTCGGCACCCACGATATGTTCATCGCCCAGGTGACCAACGTCATTGCCGACGACCGTTACATCAATCCCGACACCGGCACGTTCGACATGGAAGCCGCCCAACTCATCACCTACTGCCACGGGCACTATTACACTCTGGGAGAGGAGCTGGGACACTTCGGCTGGACTGTGCGCAAGCGAAACAAGAGTAATCATTAACTAATTAACCCAATATCATCATTATGTTAAGAGACCAAGAAATTTTCAACATGATTGAGCGCGAGCACGAGCGCCAGCAACACGGCATCGAGCTCATAGCCAGCGAAAACTTTGTGAGCGACCAAGTGATGCAAGCCATGGGCAGTTGCCTCACCAACAAATATGCCGAGGGCTACCCTGGCCATCGCTACTACGGCGGATGCCAATGTGTGGACGAGGTGGAAACGCTGGCCATTGAGCGCATCAAGAGCATCTTCGGGGCTGAATATGCCAACGTGCAGCCTCACAGCGGCGCACAGGCCAACATGGCCGTGTTCATGGCATGCCTCAAACCGGGCGACAAGTTCATGGGACTGAACCTGGCCCACGGCGGACACCTGTCGCACGGCAGCCCGGTGAACTTCTCGGGACTGATGTTCCAGCAGTGTGAGTACAACGTGCGGCCCGATGATGGACGGGTCGACTACGACATGATGGAGGAAGTGGCACTGCGTGAGCGGCCACGCCTCATCGTGGGCGGAGCCAGCGCCTACAGCCGCGAGTGGGACTATGCACGCATGCGCCGCATCGCCGACCAGGTGGGCGCCATCCTGATGATTGACATGGCCCACCCCGCCGGACTCATCGCTGCCGGACTGCTCGAAAACCCGCTCAAATATGCCCACATCGTCACCAGCACCACCCACAAGACATTGCGCGGCCCGCGTGGCGGCATCATCCTCATGGGCAAGGACTTCGACAACCCCTGGGGCAAGACCACCAAGAAAGGCGTCATCCGCAAGATGTCGTCGCTGCTCGACAGCGCCGTCTTCCCCGGTGTGCAGGGCGGACCGCTGGAGCACGTCATCGCCGCCAAGGCAGTGGCCTTCGGCGAAATTCTGCAGCCGTCGTGGAACGACTATGCCACCCAGGTGCGCACCAACGCGCAAGCCATGGCACAGGCCCTCATCGACAAGGGCTACAAGATTTGCTCGGGCGGCACCGACAACCACTGCATCCTCGTCGACCTGCGCACCAAGTTCCCCGAGCTCACCGGCAAGGTGGCCGAGAACGCACTGGTGGCGGCCGACATCACCGCCAACAAGAACATGGTGCCCTTCGACGACCGATCGGCATTCCAAACCTCGGGCCTGCGACTGGGCACACCTGCCATCACCACACGCGGCGTGAAGCAGGACATGATGGGACCCATCGTGGAACTCATCGACACGGTGCTCCATGCTCCCGAGGACGAAACGGTCATCGCTGCCGTTCGCGCCAAGGTGAACGCCATGATGAAGGAATATCCCATGTTCGCATGGTAACTAATAACTACCGTGTAAGCCACCACAGTGAAATGAATGCCTGCGCCCCCGCAGCGCGCTGAAACAAGTCGCCCATTCACCCCATGGCGGGTGGATGGGCGATTCGTTTTATGGGCAGAATTTGCCCATGTCAGCCGAAATGATTAACTTCGCCATCCGAAAGCATAAAATCAACATTATAACAATATTCAACACATGAAACTTCTTGAAGGAAAAGTCGCTTTGATCACAGGTGCCGCACGAGGCATCGGCAAAGCCATCGCGCTGAAGTTTGCCAGCGAAGGTGCAGACATCGCATTCACCGACCTCGTCATCGACGAGAACGGAAAACAAACCGAGCAGGAAATCCAAGCCCTCGGTGTCAAGGCCAAAGGCTATGCGTCGAATGCCGCCAATTTTGCCGAGACCGAGCAGGTCGTGGCACAAATCAAAGAGGAGTTCGGACACATCGACATCCTGGTCAACAACGCCGGCATCACCAAGGACTCCCTCATGCTCCGCATGACCGAGGCACAATGGGACGCCGTGATTGCTGTGAACCTGAAGAGCGCGTTCAACTTCATCCACGCCCTCGTGCCCGTCATGATGCGCCAGCGTGCAGGCTCCATCATCAACATGGCCAGCGTGGTGGGCGTGCACGGCAACGCCGGACAGGCCAACTACGCCGCCTCCAAGGCCGGACTCATCGCCCTGGCCAAGAGCGTGGCCCAAGAGATGGGCAGCCGCGGCATCCGTGCCAATGCCATCGCACCGGGCTTCATCGAGACGGCCATGACGGCCGCCTTGCCCGAGGACATCCGCAAGCAGTGGGTCGAGAAAATTCCGCTGCGCCGCGGAGGCACCGTCGACGACATCGCTGCCGTGGCCACCTTCCTGGCCAGCGACATGTCGAGCTACGTCACCGGCCAGGTCATCCAGGTGGACGGCGGCATGAACATGTAAAATACACCGCATCACTAAAACCAACGTGGGTGGGGCCAAGCGCTCCACCCACGTTTGCTTTTCCGGTGCCGAACCGCGTGCCTCAGCGCACGATGACCTTGCGGCCGTTCACGATGTAGATGTTCGGAACGAGGTTGTTGACATCGGCGGCACGCACTCCGCTGGCCACCTTCATGCCCTGGATGTTGTACACGTCCACCACGTCGCCGCCGGCCACGATGTCGGTGATGCCAGTCACCTCATTGGCGCCCAGGTGGCGGGCCACCATGGTGAGGGGCTGCTGGGTGGAGGTGGTGATGTAACAGCGAGTGGCATAAAAGACATTGTTCTCGCTGTCGACGTGGGTGAAGCGCGCCTCGGCGTTATTCAGGGCCAGGATGCCGTATTTGCCCTTTCCCTGGGCCTTGAGTGCGGCTCCGCTCATGGTCACCTGCACACCTGCCTCGGTGGTGAAGGTGAGCGATGCGTCGGCAGCGGTGAGCTGGGTGTTCACGAGAAATTTCTTCGTTCCCGTCTCGCCGGCATAATACAGGATGTAGGGCACGCCAGCCTTCACGCCCTCGGCCTTGCAGTCCTGGAAGCAAAGTTCCACAACGTTGCCCTGCTGGTTCACGCCCACCAGGCGCTCCAGCTGCCATCCCTGCCCGAGAACCGCGTCGAGATCCTGCTCGCTCAAGTCGAACGGCAGCGCCACGGTGTTCCATCCGGTGAACAGGTAGCGGTTCATCGTCACGTCGCATTGCATGCCTGCATACTTGTCGACCGCTGTGCCGCTGTAGGTGTTCAGGGTCACTTTTGTCTGTGCGCTGGCCGTTATCACCATAGCGGCCACTGCGATAATCGAGAAGATTTTTTTCATAATGATATATTTTTAGAGTTAGGTATCACATGATTTCTCACAAAATTACGAAAATTATTCGTTCTTGTCAACAATCACGGCCGAAAAAATCGGGAGACACGACTTCCCGGGTCAGAACTGGGCATAGATGAACGGCTGCACGTCGGCCGCTGCGAAGTGGATGACGAGCTGCACCACAACGATGAAAATGAGCAGCTTGAAAATCCAAAACGAGTCGATGAACATCTGCCTCAGGTCGGCCACGATGCGCTTGGGCACAAAGTGGGCCGCGAAAGCCAGCGCCATCATGATGCACCAGGTGGAGCGCACGCTTGCAAAGACCGGGAAATAAGCCGGGTCGAAGCGCGAGAACGTGCCGGCAATCACTTGCCACGCCGTAGTAAAGCTGTCGGCACGGAAAAACACCCACAACAGCGACACCACCACAAAGGTGGTCAGCCACGACAAAAACTTCACGGGCCAGCTGTCGGGGATTTTTTTGAGCGACGGCAGCAGCGCCTTGTGAGCGCACAGCGCCAAGCCGTGCCCCGCCCCCCAGAAGACGAATGTCCAGGCTGCTCCGTGCCACAGGCCTCCCACCAGCATGGTGGTCATCAGGTTCACATACTGGCGCGCCTTACCGCGGCGGTTGCCGCCCAGGGAGATATAAACATAGTCGCGCAGCCAGAACGAAAGCGACATGTGCCAACGCCGCCAGAACTCGGTGACACTGCGCGAGCGGTAAGGCAAATCAAAGTTCACACCCAGGTCATAGCCCATGACCGAGCCCAAACCGATGGCCATGTCGCTGTAGCCCGAGAAGTCGCAATAAATCTGCATCGTGTAGCCCAAAATGGCCATGAGCAGCTCCACGCCGCTGTAGCCGGTGGGGTTGCCGTAGGCGATGTTGACGTATTGCGCAATGTAGTCGGCTACAACGGCTTTTTTTAGCACACCTATCATGAAAAGCCACAAGCCGCCGTAAATCATTTGAGCGTCGGTCCGCTTATTGGCCCGAAGCTGCGGCATAAACTCGGAAGCCCGGACGATGGGGCCTGCCACCAGGCAGGGGAAGAACGACAGGAAGAACAAATATTCCAGATAGCTGTCGGTGGGCTGCAGCTTGCCCTTGTACACATCCACCACATAGCTGATGGTGCGGAAGGTGTAGAACGAGATGCCGATGGGCATCACGATGTCGAGGGGCTGGAAATTGCTCTGGACGAGAGCACTCAGATTGGCCAGTGCAAAGTTGGTGTACTTGAAGGCCAGCAGCGTGCCGGCCGACAGCACCAGCGACAGCCACAACAGCCCCTTGCGGATGGCGGGCGTGTTGCTGGTGTGGATGCGGCGCGCCACCCACCAGTCGACGAGCGACGTGGCCACCAGCAGCAGAAAATACCAGCCACTGGATTTGTAGGAGAAAAACAGCGAGAAGGCGATGACAAAGAGCATCATCTGCGTGCGACGGCTCTTCAGCAGGCCATAAAGCGGCAAGAAGACGATGGCCAGCACCCAAAACAGGCCACTGGAGAACATCAACGGCTCACCGGGGGTGTAGCTCAGCTGCTCCAGCACATGGTGCCATAAAGTGGAAAAATCGTAACTCAAATCCATGACGGCACAGTTTTTATTTGGCAGGTTGCAGAACGATGGTGCGAGTGCGGGCTTTGGCCTCGGCGGGCACGTTCAGCTTGATGGGGTGAGCGCCGGTGGTCATCACCCAGCGGCACACACGGTCGCACCACGCCGCAGCGCTGGTGCGCGTGGGATGGGCGCCGTCCTTGGCCCGGTCAAAATGCTGGCCGTTGCTCAGGAAGAAACTGCCGTCGGCACACGAAGCCTCAAGCATGTCGTTGATGCCGGTGTCGGGCTTCCAGTTGGGCGGACCTATCCACACATAGGGGATATTGCCTATCTGCGACAGCATATTGTCGAGATAGCGCTGGCGTTTCTTCTTGATGTCGCTCACAAAAAGCTCATTGGCACCCAGGCACACAAACACATAGTTGGGCTTGAACTGGTTGATGTACTCCTTGAGCTTGGTGGTCCTGCCCCACACCTCGGTGGTGCTGCTGTACCAGATGACGTTGACCAGTGTGTGGCCGTTGTGCTTGGCATAGGCTGCCAGCCGTGGTCCCAGCCCCTCGAGCATCGAGTCGCCGATAAAGAGAATGGTCTTGCTGGTGGTGTCCATGGGAGCGCGCCATCCCTTGGGATGTGCAGGCGCAGCTGTAGCCGGTGCGGCAGAGGTGACTTTGCCGCCCTTTCCACTGGTTGCTGTTTTGCGAGTTGCCACACGCTTGGGATTCTCACTGGCCTGCACCGGGCTGAACAGCGTTTCGGCAAACGAGGCGGTTTTGAGTGTGGATGCACCCATTTCCAGCCCGTCGGTGTTGACCGACAAGGCCGCGAAAATAGCAAGCGCAATTATCAAGATGGCCAGCAGGCCACCCAACGGTTTGTTCATAGACGATAGTTAGTTGATATTCCTATTCTATTATTTGCCGGCAAGCAGTTTGATGCCGATGCCGGGAATGTCGTGCAGTGTGATTTTTCCGTTCTCCACGGTCATGCCCGAGAAACGGTCGTTGGCAATGAGCAGGTTGCCGTCGAGGTCGGCATAGTCGACCAGCGGCGACAGGTTGGCGGCGGCCGTCACACCACACGATGTCTCGGTCATGCAGCCCACCATCACCTTCATGTCGAGTGCGCGGGCCAGAGTCACCATTTTATAGGCCTCGTGCAGGCCGGTGCTCTTCATCAACTTGATGTTGATACCGTCGTACACACCCTTGAAGCGCACAATGTCGGGCAAGCGCTGGAAGGCCTCGTCGGCGATGATGGGCAGTGGCGAGCGCTCACGCAGCCAGGCCGTCTCGTCAATCATCTCCTTGTCGAAGGGTTGCTCCACAAACCAGCAGTTGCGCTCGGCCAGCCAGTGGCACATCTCCAGTCCGTGCTCCTTGCTTTTCCAGCCCTGATTCACATCGACACAGATGGGCACATCGGGCATCATCTCGCGGATGATGTTGATGGTTTCCTGATCTTTGTCAAGGCCCATCTTCACCTTGATGAGCTTGAAGCCGCGGCACTCCTCCACCTTCTGACGTACTTTCTCCTCAGTGTCGATGCCGATGGTCATGCTGGTGACCGGCGTTTTTTCGGGATTCAGACCCCAAATCTTATACCAAGGCTGACCCATGATCTTGCCCAGCAGGTCGTGCAGGGCGATGTCCACACTGGCCTTGGCAGCGCGGTTGTTGGGAGCCACATTGTCCACATAGGTGAGAATATCTTCGATGCGGAAGGGGTCGGTGAACTGCTCCAGATCGAGCGACGACAGGAACTTGGTCACGCTCTCCACACTCTCGCCCAGATAGGGAGGCATCGAGGCTTCACCGTAGCCCACAATTCCGTCGTACTCGAGCTTCACCTGCACATCGGGCGTGGTGGTGCGGCTGTAACGAGCCAGATTGAAGGCGTGGCGCAACTTCAGTTCATAGGGTTCAAACGACAATTTCAGTTTGCCCGATTTTCCCCGATGGTTCACATTGATGCGTTTGCCGCGCTTGTTGGCGGCATCGAGCGAGATGGGTGAAGCGGCGGCCAGTGCCGTGAGTCCGGCTCCCACAATAAATTTACGTCGGTCCATTATGTGTTGTTTTGTTTAAAGTTATGTGTTTTGTTCTACTAATCCACAAAGATAATCATTTTTTCAGAAATACCAAGGATGACGCTTCACCGCTGTGATGCCCTTGGTGCCAATCTGCCCGTCGATGCGGCTGATGGAGAGCGGGGAATACAGGTAATCGGGGGCTGTGGGTTCCAGACTGTTGATTTTCACCTGTCCCGAGCAGTGGATGTAGCGCCCGTCGCGCAGGTAGATGCCCACGTGGGTCACACGGCCGGTCTTGCTGTTGCCGAAGAATAGCAAGTCGCCCAGACGTGCCTGATGCCAGTCGGAGATTTTCTCACCCGTGAGGGCCTGCTGTGAGGCGTCGCGCTGCACAATGATGCCATTGGCCAGATAGCACACTTTCACCAGGCCCGAGCAGTCGGTAACCTTGGTACTGGTGCCTCCCCACAGATAGCCCGAGCCCATCATCCTGCGCGCCACACGCTCAATGAGTGCGCTGTCAAAGGTCTGTTCGGCCCAGCCGGCCAGCTCGGCGACCTCGGCCTTGAGCACATAGCCCTCACGACCGTCGGGTGTGGCCAGCTTCAGCCACTTGCCGCTCTCGCCACGCCACTCCAGGATGTTGCCCATCACCAGGTCGCTCACAGTTTCATCGTTCTTCGGCTCGGTCACCAGCCGCGTGCAGTATTCCGTCACGATGTAGCGCCGGGCGGCACGCCAGGTTGCCATCTCGGCCTCGGTCTTATAGGCCAGCGAGCTCACTGGCACCCAGGCGATATAGTCATCGGGCATCTGCACCCGCGCCCAGTCGTCGTCAATATCCAGCACACACACGGGCTGGCCCATCAGTCCCTGAGTGGCCACCTCGGCACTGTGCTTGCCCTGCGTGCGCAGTGTGGCCACCGACAGTTTCACTTGGGCCCAGTGTTTACTTGCCGGGACTGAGCTTTCAAGCACCACCAAATGATTTTTGAAGTCCTTGACGCCGTGCGCACGCAGTCCCGCCTCGATGGCCGCACTCTGCTGCATCGTACCCACGGTGCCCACCAGCACCGAAGTGCCACGCTGGCTGACCATGCGCACGTCCCAGATGGCCGTGCGGCTATCGGGGGCCAGTTCCTTCTTCATCTGGTCCAACACATTGTTCATTTTCACTTGGGCGGTCATTGCGCCCGTCAGCAGCAACGCGGCTGCCATGATGGTGAGTATTCGTTTCATGTTTTAATGAATATATTACTTAATGAGATGGGACACCGGGGTGATGCCTTGCACCGTGAGGTGTGAGTGCCAGTGGTCGTAGTAGAGGTTGCCGCCACGCCACTCCACCTCGCCGGGCTGGAAGTCGACGGTCTCGCTGCGGATGTAGGTCTTGGGCGGGCTCAGGCGGTCGCCCACCCCCTCGTTGCTGGCCATGCGATAAAGGTCAAGGCCGCTGATGTAGTAGTTCTCAAGCGGAGAGTCCATCGTGCCGCGACCGAACGACGGGTCGGTGGGAACCCATCCCACACCTTCAAAATAAGTTTCGGCCCAGTCGTGCCAGCCCTCGTCACCTGGGTTGATGACCCAACCGCTTTCCCAGCGTGCAGGAATGCCCAGCGAGCGCACCAGCGTGATGTAGAGCAATCCCACCTGGCCACAGTCGCCGTGGCCATTGTCGAGCACATACTGCGGAATATTGGCCAGCGTGCTGTACTCGCGGGCGCCGGCCCAGGGATAAGCCCGGGAAATCCATTTGTAAATCATCGAGGCTTGCAGCACAGGATTGGTCTCATTGCCCACAATTTGTCGTGCCAGGGCACGCATCTCGTCGGTGATGATGATGTGGCGCGGTTCGCTGGCCGTGAAGCGGCGATACAGCTCACTGTCGGTCTTATAGGGCCGCACCAGTGCCAGCAGGTCGTCTTGCGCGATGTGCCGCTCGCCCACCTCGTAGGAAAATGAATATTCAAAATGCGTGGGCTTGCCTTTCTCGGCCACGGCCTCCATGTAAACGGTGTGGTGCTTGCTGCCCTCACTCATCACCACGGGGCGGTTGCCGCCGTCGAGCTGGATGCGGCGCTGGCGCAGATTTTGGTAGGGGAAGGGCATCCACACACGCAGCGTCTCGCCGGCCGGTACGGCATCGGCATCCACATCGAGGGTGAACGTGGCGTTCACACGCCGCCAGTCGCGTACGCCCTGCGGGTCGGCCGGTGTGCGCATGGCTTCGCGCAGATAGCGCAGGCGCTCCTTGTAGCTCGCTTCGTCGTCCTGACCGGTGCGCTCCTGAAACTCGTCGGCCAGCAGCCACAGGTTGCGCACGCTCTTGCGGAACCACCACTCCTGTCCATCAATGACCATGTACTCGATTTTCTTACCTTTTTTCCAAGCCGATATTTGTTCATCGGTGGCTTGAGGCTCTCGCTCTCGTATCAATTTGGCTCCCTGCTCGGGTGTCATGTTGAAATCCTTGCGGATGCGCTGCATAATGGTTTGCAACGAGTCGATGCGCACGGCGTCGGCACGACGCACCTTCTTGGGCAGCGATTTCATGATTTTCTCAGCACGGGCAAACTCGCCCTGCGCAATGCATTGGTCCACCTGGGGCTGCCAGTCGGCATCAGCGGCCATGAGCGCCACGAAGCTCACCCAACACATCATAAGCAACAATACTTTTCTCATTTTTTCGTCTTTTCTGGTTTTATGCACAAATTTAACGAATTTATCCGATTTTGAACCAATTGTGATGAAATAATCCTCACAAATCTTCGTTTTTCAATAAAAAACACCCATTACTCATGACACTTCTCGACGCCATAGCCCAGCGCCACAGTGTGCGCCGCTACACCGACCAACCTCTGACGGCCGACCAAATCGACCGCCTGAACGCGCTCATCGACACCTGCAACCAAGAAGGCTGCCTGCATCTGCAACTCGTCACCGACGAGCCACGGGCATTCAGCAGCTGGATGGTGCACTACGGGGCGTTCAGCGGGGTGCGCAACTACATCGCACTGGTGGGGGCCAAGGCCGACGACCTCGACGAGCGCATCGGATACTACGGCGAGCGATTGGTGCTCGAAGCGCAGCGCATGGGACTGCACACTTGCTGGGTGGCACTCACCTACCGCAAGGTGGCCGACGCCTTCACCGTCAATCCCGGAGAGCGCTTGCGCAGCGTCATCACCATCGGGCAGGGTGTGGATGGAGGCCATGGGCACAAAGTAAAAACCATTGACAAGGTGGCACGCTGGCAGGGCACCATGCCCCAATGGTTCAGGCAAGGTGTGGAGGCCGCCTTGCTGGCACCCACTGCCATCAACCAGCAGAAGTTCCGGTTCACGCTGCACGACGGCGATGTGGTCGAGGCCACTCACGGCCTGGGGCCTTACGCCGCCATCGACCTGGGCATCGTCAAATTACATTTTGAACTTGGCGCAGCCCCCCACCCCTTCACCTGGCAATAAACCGGCATCCGCATACCATATTGCGCGGTGCAGAGCCGCAGGAATGCACCAACCATTCCAAGGTCTCACATGTTGTTTTGACAAATAAATAGTTAAACGAACTGGGTGAGGGCACCTATTCATGTCCTCTTTTTTAAGAGTTTTGGCACAGATTTTGTTATAGTTCTGCTGTTCCTAATTCTGTTCTTTTTGCATGATAGCACGGATATTCGACATGACTGCACAATGGTTGCTCACAACAAGCCAAAAGCTGCACCTAACCTACAATGAAATGAACATTGTGGTTTATTACATGATGGTGCCGCTCACCTGGCTCATCATGCTCGATGCCATCATCGGCAGCTGGCCCTGGCTCTCTGTTGCATGGTGTGCCGCCTGCTTGATTGCCGTGACTGCGCATCGCAAAAACTTCGGGCCGTGGTGCGACTCGGTGTTTCAACGCTCGGTCGATTTCTTACTGTGGTTCCGGCGGGTGGGTTGGGATTACACCCTGGCGTCGGTTATCATTTGCGTGGCAGTTCCGCTACTCATCTATGCTATTTTAACCATTTTACTAATCATTTTATAACATTCCATTTTCTCATGAAACATTTTCACCTCATTGTGCTGCTGGCCTGTCTGCTTTGCTTTGCTTGTAACCAGAAGCCTCCAAAAAATCACAACGCCCGAACAGCCGTGACCTTGCCCGAAGGTCTTCGTCCGCAAGACACCACTGAATTTATCAATGTTTTCCGCTCCTTCCTTCAGGGACCGCGCAAGAACATTGACTCGCTGGCAAAAATTTCGGCTGCCTTCACTTCGGCTACAGGAGAGCAGCTGAGCCAACAACAAATGAAAGAGTACCTCACCGGCATCACCGCGCATGTGGATTCGGTTATGTGCCTGTGCATCGACATGACCTTGAGTGGCGATTACAACAACCTGATGGACGTGCTGGAGCAAGAACGAGTGAATGTGTTTGAACATCCGGCTTGCACCACCGAAGGGATTCTGATGTACGACGCCGTGCTCATGACTCTGTACCAAACACTGCTCGACACAAACGGACAGCCGTCGGAGGAACACAAGCAAAAAACCCTTCACCTTTACGAAACCGAGGAAGTTTTGCTGGCATTGCGCATGTATATGGACAACGGAACCGACGACATGGAATACGTGATGGATGAGTACGGCCAAATACTTAATGACTTACTCAATGTGTACCGACAAATGGGCAACAAAGAAAAAGCCATTTTCACAGCCAATAAAATCAACGATTTTAATGAGTTGCGCTTCGGCCGTGATGACGAGCTTTACACCCAATCGATCAAACAGCTGGGCGATATCTATGGCGAATACCAGATGACAGCGCAACGCGACAGCTGCTACCGCATCTACGACAAACTGAGCGGCACCAAATAAGCGGGCGCAACCGCACAACACGGGCCGGCAGCATCCCAGTGGAGGATAACTGCCGGCCCGCTTATTTCAAAATGTGGCTGATGATGGTCAGCACAACTTCATCACGATTTGCTTCACATTTACGCCCAGTTGTTGCGCCTCTTGCATAGTGTGCGCCTCGCTGTAGATGCGAATGATGGGCTCGGTGTTGCTTTTGCGCAGATGCACCCACGAGTTGTCGAAGTCGATTTTCACGCCGTCAATGGTAGTCACGCGCTCGCCGGCATAGTGCTGCTTCACGGCCTCCAGAATGGCGTCCACATCCATCTCGGGACGCAGTTCCAGCTTCGTCTTGGCGATGGCGTACTGCGGATAGGTCTGCTTCAGTTCGCTCACCTTCATGCCGCTGTGAGCCAGCAGCGACAGGAAGAGCGCCACACCCACCAGTGCGTCGCGGCCATAGTGCAATTCGGGATAAATGACACCGCCATTGCCCTCACCGCCTATCACAGCACCGGTGCGGCGCATCTCGGTGGTGACGTTCACCTCACCCACGGCGGCAGCCGTATAGGAACACCCACGGCGCTCGGTCACATCGCGCAGCGCGCGCGACGACGACAGGTTGCTCACCGTGGCACCCGGCGTGTGGGCCAGCACATAGTCGGCCACAGCCACCAGCGTGTACTCCTCGACAAAGAACTCACCATTCTCCATCACGATGGCCAGGCGGTCCACATCGGGGTCGACGACAAAGCCCACATCGGCACGTCCCTGACGCATGAAATCACTGATAGCCGTCAGGTTCTCGGGAATGGGTTCTGGCGTGTGGCCAAAGTTTCCCGTGGGGTCGCAAAAAAGTTTTTCCACCTTTTTCACACCTAAGGCCTCAAGCAGCATGGGGATGGCAACACCGCCCACCGAGTTCACGGCATCCACAGCCACGGTGAATTGCGCCTTGCGGATGGCTTCCACGTCGACCAGCGGCAGGGCCAACACTGCGTCGATGTGGCGACGCAGATAGGTGTAGTTCTTCTGCTCACGACCCAGATGGTCCACATCGGCATAGTCGAAATCCTCGGCATCGGCCAGCCGGAGCACTTCTTTGCCCTCGGCATCGGTAAGAAACTCGCCGTTGTGATTGAGTAGTTTCAGGGCATTCCACTGCTTGGGATTGTGTGAGGCGGTGATGATGATACCGCCACAAGCCTTCTCGCCCACCACGGCCAGTTCGGTTGTCGGTGTGGTGGCCAACCCGATGTTTACAACGTCGAACCCCATGCCCGTGAGGGTTCCCACTACCAAGTTGAGCACCATCCGGCCCGACACACGAGCATCGCGGCCCACCACGATAACATCCGACTGGACGGGACTGTTGCGCCGCATAAAGGTGGCATAGGCCGAGGTGAATTTCACAATGTCAAGTGGCGACAAGCCATCGCCTGCACGGCCCCCGATGGTGCCGCGAATTCCTGAAATAGATTTAATCAGTGACACGATTGTAGAATTTTGAAGATTATTTTGGCTATTTTAGATGTGGCTGTGGAAATACCTGATGTGGTACAGATAGGGCTGCACATAGGAAATCTCCGCCGTGAGGCCGAATTGCGACTTAATAAGCAACTTCACTTCACTTTCCACGCCAATAAATTCCAATGGCATCTGCAGTCCGTAGCCCCATTGCGACGACACCGGCAGGGTGTAGTCCGAATAGTTGAAATAGGTGGCTGCGACACTCATGTCGGTGGCATTTCCTTCAAAGGCGGTGAGTTTACCGGTGTCGTACCACTGATTGATGTTGTAGCGTGTGTAGCGGAAGTAGATGGTTTGCCCTTTCTTGGCGCGGTCGGCCTTTCGGGGTGTGTACTTTATCACCTGCATATACACGTTTCCATCGGGGTTGATGCGATAGAATGGCGCATCTTCGCCGGTCTCAAACACCGTGTCGGCAGGAATTTCATTCACCACACGCTTGGTGGTGAGGAATGAATTGCACGAGTTTCGCTCTGTATTCAGGCGATTGGCGTAGCTCTCACTGTCGCCACACGACGCGCACACGGCCACCAACGCCGTTGCAAGAGCCATCACCACTGTTTTTGTCATGTTCATTGTTCTATATTATTGTTTGTTTTGTCATCATCACAGGGGGCACTTCCCTTCATTTCCTCAAGGATAGAGTGAAATGTGTTCACAGCCTCCTCTATGGTGCCATAAAACTCGCCGCCGGCAGCATTGAGATGGCCACCACCATTAAAGTATTTCTCACAAATGGTGTTCACCGCAAAATCACCTTCCGAACGGCACGACACTTTCACATAGTCCTGCTCCTCGCGGAAGTATACCACCCAGTTCACCTCGGGTATCGACAAGGGCTTGTTCACCAGCCCCTCGGTGTCGCCACGACGGTAGTTATATTGAGCAAGCTCAGCTCGAGTAAGCACTATCAGCGCCACCTTCATATCAGGAAAAAGTTCCATTTTCTGGCTCAACGCATACCCTTGCAGACGCACGCTGTCGGCGCTGAAGGTGTTCATCGCCAGTTTGTAGAGACGGTTCCGGTCGGGATGGCGCCGCATGAGCGCCGCCACAATCTCGTAGACCTCGGCACTGTCGTTGCCATAAGTGAAATTGCCCGTGTCGGTCATCATGCCGGTATAAAGGCACTGCGCGGCAAAGCGGTCGAGCAGATTGAGGCACCCCATCTGCATAAACACGCGGAACACGAGTTCACACGTCGACGAGGCATCGGGTTCCGACACCATCACGTCAAACACCCCTTCCTCGGGCGACAAATGGTGGTCGATAAGCACCCGCTGTGCCGACGACTGCTTGATGATTTCACCCACCTTGTCAACACGATGCAGACGGTTGAAATCAAGGCAGAAAATCAAGTCGGCATGCTCCAGAGCATAGCGAGCGCGCAATTCAGTTTTAGTGAAGACCACCACCGTGCGCACACCCGGCACAAACGCCAACGAACGAGGCACCATGTCGGGGGTCACCACCTGCACCTCTTTGCCCAGCCGGCCCAGCATGTGGGCCAAAGCCGACGACGACCCGATTGCATCACCGTCGGGCGACAGATGACAAGTCACCACAATGCTCTTGGCTCCGTCAATCATCGTCCGCAAGCGCGCAATCACACGGTTGTCTATGATATTACTTATCATTTCGCTTCAATCGGTTTAATCGACAAAATTAGTGCAAGATGAGAGAAAATGCAAATTTATTTGCAATTTTCCGAGTCGCCGCCTAATTTGGCCGCGTTCAGCGGCAACATTAGTGCAAACTAAGCGAAAAACCAAAGTTTAGTTTGAGTTTTTCCGAAGTGAAGCCTAATTTATCTGAAATCAGTACAGGATGAGAGAAAATGCAAAAGATATGCACAACGAATTCAATTATGAACAAATTTGCCAACAGAAGAACGTCGCGCAGCAGTGGCATCTCGGCATGATTTCCCATGGGCAGGCTTGGGCATTTGGCGGGATTGTTGTAAATTTGCAATATGAAACGACGAATTACCTCATTGATAATGTTTGTGCTGGCGCTCACCGTGGTTGCTCAGATGGTGAATCCTGTGCATTGGAGCAAGTCGGTGAAAATGACCGACGACCACCACGGCGTTGTCACACTCACTGCCACCATCGAGCCGGGCTGGCACCTATACGGCACCAATTTGCCGGCCGACGGCCCCATCCCCACCACCGTGGAGTGGAAAAAACTGGATGGTGTGAAGCTCGAAGGCACGCTCAAGCCATCAACAAAACCCCACGAGCAGCACGACGACACCTTCGACATGACTCTGCAGTGGTGGACTGGAAAAGTCACACTCACTCAGGCGTTCACTGCCACAGCCCAACAATTCTCCCTTGAAGGTCAGGTGCGCTTCATGGCTTGCAACGACGCCACATGCACAGCTCCCACCACCGAACCTGTCTCTCTTAAGGGTAACGCACCCGGTCTGCAAGCCGACAAGGAGCAAGCGACACAAGCGACCGATTCGGCCACGACAGCCCAGCCTGCCGACACAGCAACCACCACGTTGCCCGCGGAACCGGCACCTGACATCTGGGCGCCCGTCACGCCGCTCCATGCCCGGGGGAAAGGAGAAACGGCCGGAAACTCACTCTGGTGGATTTTCTGGGCATGCTTTGGTGGTGGATTGCTGGCGCTTCTCACGCCCTGCGTGTGGCCCATCATTCCCATGACGGTGAGTTTCTTCCTCAAGAAAAGCGAGTCGCAAGCGTCGGCGGTGCGCAGTGCAGCGGTCTACGGTTTGTCGATTATCGTAATCTATGTGGCGCTCGGCCTGGCTCTCACTGCTGCGTTCGGAGCCAGCACGCTCAACGCCATTGCCACCAACGCCGTGGCCAACATCGTGTTTTTCCTCTTGCTGGTGGTGTTTGCCATCTCTTTCTTCGGGGCATTCAGCCTCGAACTGCCGGCATCATGGAGCAGCCGCCTCGATAAGGCCGCCACCAACACTACGGGCCTGCTGAGCATCTTCTTCATGGCATTCACTCTGGTGATTGTGTCGTTCTCCTGCACCGGCCCCATTATTGGCACCCTGCTGGTGGAAGCCGCCGGGCAGGGCAGTCGCGTAGGCCCGGCGGTGGGCATGCTGGCTTTCTCGCTGGCATTGGCCATACCCTTCACCCTGTTTGCCCTGTTCCCGTCGTGGCTCAAGGGACTACCCAAGTCGGGTGGCTGGCTCAACACAGTGAAAGTGGTTCTCGGCTTCTTGGAGTTGGCGCTGTCCCTTAAGTTTCTATCGGTGGCCGACTTGGCTTATGGGTGGCACATCCTCGACCGTGAAGTGTTCTTGGCGCTGTGGATTGCCATCTTCGGGCTGCTGGGGCTTTATCTGCTGGGAATTTTCCGCTTTAAAAGCGATGGCGAGAAGCAATGCCGGGGCATTGGTGTCGTCCGCTTTTTCTTGG
This sequence comes from Muribaculaceae bacterium, assembly GCA_017483645.1. Taxonomy (GTDB): domain Bacteria; phylum Bacteroidota; class Bacteroidia; order Bacteroidales; family Muribaculaceae; genus Sodaliphilus. The sequence continues at coordinate 23,449 of JAFUWD010000032.1, forward strand.
CGCTGGCATCACTGGCATTCACTGCCTATCTGATTCCGGGTTTGTGGGGTGCTCCGCTGCGAGCCACAAGCGCTTTCGTGCCGCCACTCTCCACTCAGGACTTCAATCTGGCGGGCGACCAAATGACGCACTTCGACGACTACGACGAGGGAATGGCCACCGCGGCAAGAGTTGGGAAGCCGGTGTTTCTCGACTTTTCGGGCTATGGATGCGTGAATTGCCGCAAGATGGATGGCGCCGTGCTCAGCACCGACCCGGTGCAACAACTGCTGGCCGACGAGTTTGTCACCATCGAGCTGATGGTCGACGACAAGCATGCACTGCCCTCGCCTCGCTATGTGGTGGAAAACGGCCACCAGGTGGAACTATCCACGCTCGGCGACTTATGGAGTTATCTGCAGCGGCACAAGTTCGGGGCCAATTCCCAACCTTATTATGTAGTGCTCGACCCACAGGGACGACTGCTTTCGGGCCCGTTTGTCTACAAAGAGAGTGTTCCCGAGTTCATCAATTTCCTGAAAGAAGGACTCAACAAAAAATAATTCTCATCACCCTAATTATGCCAAACAACAGCAAAGAACAAAAACTGCAGGCTTTTAGCCGTCTGCTCGACGTGCTCGACATCCTGCGCACCCGCTGTCCCTGGGATTCAGTCCAGACCAATGAAAGCCTGCGCCCCAACACCATCGAAGAAACCATGGAGCTGGCCGATGCCATCATGGCCAGCGACAACGATAAAATCCGCAAAGAACTGGGCGACGTGCTGCTGCACGTCATCTTCTACGCAAAAATCGGTGACGAAAAGGGGGCTTTCGACATTGCCGACGTTTGCCAATCGCTGATTGAGAAACTCATCTTCCGCCACCCGCACATCTTCGGCAACGACAAAGCCGACACCAAAGAGCAAGTGCTCCAAAACTGGGAAGTCCTCAAAATGAAGGAAAAAGGCGGCAACAAAACCATCCTGAGCGGCGTGCCCCGCTCACTGCCCTCACTCATCAAGGCCGAACGCGTGCAGGAAAAAGCTGCCAATGTGGGCTTCGACTGGCAGAAGAAAGAAGACGTTTGGGACAAGGTGCGTGAGGAACTGGCCGAGGTGGAAACCGAAATGCGAAACGGCACAGCAAGTGACCTCGAAAAAGAGTTCGGTGACTTGATTTTCGCAATTGTGAACGCTGCCAGGCTCTATGGTGTCAGGCCCGACAATGCCCTGGAACGCACCAACCGCAAATTCATCGCGCGCTTCAACCATATCGAGGCTCGCGCGGCTCAGCAGGGACGACATCTCAACGATATGACCCTTGCCGAAATGGACGAGCTGTGGGACGAAGCGAAGTCCATGAAACTGGGTGAATCGGACACCGAATCACCACAATAGCGCAGTACGACTATTCTTCCATCAGGTATGAAACAAAAGTCTACCATCCCGGTTCCTCAAGGAGTGACACAAGTGTTGCTTCACGCTTGCTGCGCCCCATGCTCCAGTGCCATCGTTGAGTGGATGCTCAACAAGGGCATTCGCCCCACCATTTTCTACTACAATCCAAACATTTTCCCAAGCGAAGAATACGAAATACGAAAAAACGAGAGCAAGCGGCACGCCGCCGGGCTGGGAATAGACTGGATAGACGCCGATTATGACCACGTATCATGGCTGCAGTGTGTGCGAGGAATGGAGCAGGCTCCTGAGCGGGGACCGCGGTGTGAGCTATGCTTCACCATGAGGCTATTGGCCACTGCCCGCCAGGCCCAGAGCATGGGAATTGAGGTGTTTGCCACCACTCTGGCATCGTCCAGATGGAAAAACCTGCAACAAATCGAACGGGCAGGAAAAGCTGCCGAGACAGCTGTGCCGGGAACTCGGTTCTGGGCCCAAAACTGGAGAAAAGGCGGGCTGCAAGACCGCCGCAACCAACTGTTGCGGGAATTTGGTTTTTACAACCAGCAGTACTGCGGATGCGAGTTCAGCATGAGAAGCACCGCCGACTCGCTTGCCAATCTCGCAAAAAATGATTAAGTTTGCATAGTGTAACCCCACACCGATGAATATGGCACGACGAACCCTGGTCCGATATTGTCAATCAGTGGCGCTGGCAATTGTACTGTCGGCGACGCTGACCACGGCGCTGGCCGACAATGTCGAGGTTTATTACGCCAACTATCTTCAATCATCACAATCCAACAAGATTACGGCTGCCAACCAGTTCTTCACCGAACTCAAAGATTATACCGACACGATTTACTCTTTCTCCCCCTCGGCCAACAAATGGGAGGTGGAAGCACAAGTGAATTACTGGATGGCCGACTACTACTATAACGAAGCGCTGTACGACTTGTCAATCAATGCCGGAGAAAAGGCGATGATTGCCTGCGGGCACCTCAGGGACAAGCAGTTGCAATCCGACGTATTCAGTGTGCTGGGCATCTCACACTACCGCAAGGGGTATTTCGAGGTGGCGCTTGAGTATTTCCTCAAAGGGTACGACATCGACAAGCAATTGGGCAACGACGAAAACCTGAGTAGCGACCTGAATAGCTTGGCAAGCGTCTATCTGGCTCTGAGACAACCAGAAGAAGCAGCAGCCTACATTGACAGAGCCATCGAAATTGAGAGAAAGCTCAACCGGCCCGAAAAGATGGCCATCAGACTCGGCATGGCCTCCGAAATCTATTTGGGCAAGAAGGATTATGACAAGGCGTTGGAGCTTGCACAGCAGGCCTACGACCTCGACAACAGTCAAGGTCGAAAACTTAAAGCGGCCATCAGGCAGTCACAACTGGCGGCGGTCTACATCGAAATGAACAAACTCAACGAGGCACAAAAAGCACTCACACAGGCCATCGCACAAATTGAGCATGACGGGGCAAAAAACTCGTTAGCCATCTGTTATAGGTTGCAAGGCAGAATCTTTGTCGAGCAGCAGCAATGGAATCAAGCGGCACAATACTATAATCGTGCCCTCGCTTTGGGCAAGGAGATGGGCAACACTTTCGAGGAGCGTGAAGACGAACGGGGGCTGTGGATGGCTATGCGCAATGTGGCACCCCAAGCAGCGCTGTCACATTTGGAGCGTTACTCGGCCATCGCCGACTCGATGTTCAAGGCCGAATCAGCGCGCCAAATGGCCATGTTCAGGGCAAAATACCACACCGACGAGTTGGTGCGTGAGAACAAACAGATTGAAACACGAAACCGTACTATCATTATCGTCGCGGCCATCCTCTTGCTATTTCTACTCGCCGCTATCGTTGCAGCGGTTTATGCAATCAGGCAAAAGGCCAAAGCAGCACAACTTGCCAACGAAGTCGACACAATCCGCACTAATTTCGTGACCAATATCACCAATGAGTTTCGAAACCCACTATCAGTAATACTGGGTATTGGCAACCAGCTGAAGGCAGGCAATAATGCCGACGAGCAAAGCAAGGGCGACACCATCGTCAGGCAGGGAAACGCCTTGCTCGAACTCGTTAATCAATTACTCGACGCCGCACACATTTCAGCAGCGGTTGGAGAACCCGATTGGAGAAGGGGCGACATTGTGGCCTATCTGCACATGATTGTGGACAACTACCATGACAAGGCAGCCGACAAGGGATTGAGCATTTCGTTCTCATCGTCGGAAAGTAGCATCATGACCGATTTTGTGCCGTCCTATGTGAGCAAGATGATGCACCACCTGCTCACCAATGCCATCAACTACACACCACGCTCAGGCAATGTGGATGTGACAGTCACTATTCCCGACGCGACTCATGTGTCCATTGCGGTGACCGACAATGGTATAGGCATAGCACCGTCTGAGCTACAGCATATTTTCGAGCCTAACTTCCGTGGCTCGAATGTTAAGAATGTGCCCGGGTTCGGGCTCGGATTGTCGCTGGTCAAGAATGCGGTGAGCGCCATGAACGGCGATATCGCTGCCCACAGTGTGCAAGGCAACGGGACAACGCTCACCATCACATTGCCCACCGAGCAGGTTGCCGTCGTGACACAGCCGTTTGTCACCACATTGCAGCCGACCACTCCGATAGCGACCGATACGTCCAATGCTGACAGGGAAACCGAAAGCAACGGGCTGCCCATTGTGCTGATTGTGGAAAGCCACATCGATATGGCTTATTACATCGGAAACCTGCTGCGCCAGCACTACAAAGTGTTCTATGCACGAAACGGGGTGGAAGGCTTCGACAAGGTGCAAGACCTTGTGCCATCACTCGTCATCGCGGCGCAGCAGATGCCCGAAATGAACGGATATGAGCTGTGCTCCAAGATTCGGGCAACGGAGTCGGTGAGTCATGTGCCGCTGCTCATGGTCACTTCAACAAATAGCAACGAGCAGCGTATCAAGGGTATTGAGGCCGGTGCCGATGCTTATTTAGCCAAGCCGTTCAGCGACAATGAATTACTTACGCTGGTCGACAATCTGCTGAAACAACGGCAAGTGCTTCGTGAGAAATTCACCACCACCACTAAATTGGCTGAAGAAAACGAACAAAAAACAGCGTCGAAGACCGACCAAGAGTTTTTGAACAAACTCGTCAATCTCATTCATGCGCAGATGAGCAAGGGCGAAATCGACACCGACACCATCGCCACAGCCATGGGAATGAGCCGAAAGCAGCTCAGGACCAAAGTGCAGGCTATCACGGGCGAGCCCACAGCCAACTATGTGCTGAGGGTGCGAATGGGCAAAGCCAAACGACTGGTGAGAACCACCAGCGCATCCATCGGCGAAGTGGCGGCAAAATGTGGATTCCAAGATGTGGCGCACTTCTCAAGGGCATTTAAACAATTCTTCGGAGTCACCCCATCACAATACAGAAAAAACGTAGACTGACTTTCAGTAAATACTATTCACTTAATACTTATAACAATGAAACAACTGATTTTAAGAACAATGATTGCCGCAACTGTGATGACACTGACCATGCAGGCCAGCGCACAGTTCGGTGGACTGGGCAACGCTCTCAAGCAGCGTGCCAAGAGTAAAGTGGAACAGAAGGTACGCCAAACGGTGTATCAAACCACCAACCCCAGCAATATTGCAGAAGAGATTTCGAGTGCCATACCCGAAAAGGGCGATGCGCAAGACAAACTGGAATGTAACGTGGCCGGAAGCAGCTACAAGATGAAGGGCAAGATCAACCACGAGCGTTGGTCGAAGCACCAAAGCAGCACCATCACCTTTGAACGGATTCCAGCCACACTCGATGAGTTCAAACAAGTGCAAAAAGTGCTCGGAACCGAGCCACAAGGCGCTGTGCCCCTGCAGGTGATGGCATTCGAGATGTTCAGGCGAGACCCGGCACTGGGCACCGAAGCGCTGAAGTTGAACAACACCAGCACCAATCTTTCATCTACCGTGCGCAGGCTTAAAGAAATTCTTGGCAACGACGACAGCTACAACCGCCCCTACCTGCCCGCTGCACTGATGCAGGGTGCCAAGCCCACCAACGCCTACACACCCGACTATCCCTATCAGGTGAAGATGAAAGTTGACCCCGTCAAGAAATATCAAGAGAGCGAGCTGCTCGAAGGCATTGTCATCTATTTGCTCATCGACAGTGAGGGATGGGACACCAATTGGCGCGGTGTGGAGCTGGTCAGGCCCGAGGGCGAACCTTACTACCTGGTGAGCAACTGCCCGGCCATGTACACGCAGTGCAAGAAAATCAAGGGACAATACGCAGGACTCAAATAACGTGTGCACTCCATGAAAACTATTGGATTTATCGTGGTGGCTCTGCTCACTCTGGCGATTATCGCCGGACTGGTGAGTTGCTCATCGAGTAAAAACAACAAAATCATGCCGCCCACAGGACAACTCAAGTCCTACTCCTATTCCCATTCAGGAACTATGGCACAGCCGTTCCGAAGTTATGAACTCCAAGAGCTCGCTCCCGACACTGTGCAACTGGCCGTTTCAGGCCTATCGGTCGAATTGGCCGACACCATCATAGTTCCCCACGAGGTACTCGACGAAGTGGCGCGAATCATCATCAAGAGCAAAATGTACGAGTACAAGGACAACTATCGGCCCGCTTTTGAGGTGCTCGATGGTGAAGGGTGGAGTTTCTTTGCCACATACGACGACGACAAGTACATCAGTTCCGGCGGTTCGAATGCATGGCCCCCCGACGCGTCGGGGCTGTTCACTATCACCAATTATCTCGACAGTTGCCTGGTGAAATACCGCAAATAAGCCACCGCACTTTCACAACATAAAAAGATAGCCATGAGTCAATAGACTCGCGGCTATCTTTTTATTGAGAGGTCGGTAGCGGACTCGAACCGCTGTGCCCGGTTTTGCAGACCGATGACTAAACCACTCATCCAACCGACCGTATTCGCTCGTTAGCGACTGCAAAAATACAAAATTCCTGATAACTGACAATGGATAAACAAAAAATATTTTCATCCATGTGTCTTTTTTGTTGGTTTTAGGCTTTATTGCCGGTTAAATAATTGCGAGCGATGGCACTGCGCAGGCGTGCCGGTGTCAAATCGGCGGGATATGTGTCGAACGGAAGGCGAAGCGAACAACCACTGCGATACTCGCTGCAGCCATAGGCGGTGCGGCCTTTCACAATATGCCCTTTTCCACATAGCGGACATACGATTTGGTCTATCGAGCGAATGCGCGGAGCCCGGGGTTTACGGGGCTTCTCTGTTGCCGCACCGGCAGGGGCTTTGGGTTTCGACGGGCGCTCTTGCTCCACTACAATGCTCCCCCCGCTGTTGTCGCGCAGCACATTGAGCACCACCTCACCCACCATCTGCTTGAGCTCGTCGATAAACTGTGCGGCGCTGTACTGGCCACGCTCAATTTGGCGCAGCTTGCTCTCCCACAATCCGGTGAGCTTGGCACTTTTAAGCAGCGGTTCATGAATGGTGTCGATGAGCTGCACACCGGCCAATGTGGCGCTCAGGCTCTTGCGCTCCTTGCGAATGTAACGTCGCTTGAACAAGGTCTCGATAATGGCTGCACGCGTCGACGGACGGCCGATACCGTTTTCTTTCATTGCATCGCGCAGTTCATCGTCATCCACAAGCTTGCCAGCCGTTTCCATGGCACGGAGCAAGGTTCCTTCTGTGTAGGGTTTTGGCGGCTGGGTCGTTTTTTTCAGCAGCGAGGGCTCATGAGGGCCGCTCTCCCCCACTGCGAAGGCGGGCATGATGCCGTTGTCGTCATCGGCTTGGCCAGCTTTTTCTTCTTCGGCAAGAGGACGCTCACGCTTGTAGACTTCGCGCCAGCCTTCTTTCACTATCACCTTGCCTGTGGCTTTGAATTCAAACTGGCCAATCATGGCCATCACCGTGGTGGTGGCAAACTCGCAGTCGGGATAAAAGGCTGCGATAAAACGCTTGGCCACCATGTCGTAGACCAACTTCTCATCTCGGCTCAGCCCAACCGAGCGCGGGTCAACATCGGTGGGAATGATGGCATGGTGGTCGGTCACCTTGCTGTTGTCGAACACCTTCTTTGATTTTGGCAGCTTCGACTGTCCGAGCAAAGGCTCTGTGAGCGGGGCATAGGGCACCATGGCACGCAGGATGCCGGGCACTTTAGGATAAATGTCGTCGGTGAGAAACGTGGTGTCAACGCGCGGATAAGTGGTCACTTTCTTCTCATAAAGTGATTGGATTATCCGCAGCGTTTCATCGGCTGTGAACGACAATTTTTTGTTGCACTCCACTTGCAAGCTCGTCAGGTCGAACAAACGTGGTGGTGCCTCATGTCCGTTTTTCTTCTCAATGCTTGTCACCTCCAGGGGCAACTGCCCGATGGCTGCAATCACCTCACCGGCTTCGCCTTGCGTTTTATAGCGGCCGCGAGTGGAATTGAACGTCACACCACGATACAAAGTTTTTATCTCCCAATAATCCTCAGGCACGAAGTTCTCGATTTCGCGCTGCCTATTCACTATAAGTGCCAGCGTCGGGGTTTGCACACGCCCTATCGACAGCACACTCCGTGACTGGGAATACTTCAGCGTATAGAGGCGAGTGGCGTTCATGCCAAGCACCCAGTCGCCTATGGCACGCGACAAGCCGGCATAGTACAGATTATCGAAATCCGTCGCGGGCTGAAGATTGGTGAAACCGTCGCGGATGCTGGCATCGGTGAGCGATGATATCCACAAACGCTTCACAGGCTTCTGACAATGGGCTTTCTGATATACCCAGCGCTGGATGAGCTCGCCCTCTTGGCCGGCATCACCGCAGTTAATCACTTCATCGGCACCGGCTATCAGTGTTTCGATGACATGAAACTGCCGCTGGATGCCTTCATCATCAATGAGTTTGATGCCAAAGCGTTCCGGAATCATGGGCAGAGAGCCCAAGCTCCAACGCTGCCACTGGCTGGTATAGTCAGCCGGCTCCTTGAGGGTGCACAAGTGGCCAAAGGTCCACGTCACCTGATAACCGTTACCCTCATAGTATCCGTCGCGTTTTGCATTGGCGCCAACTATCGCGGCAATGTCTCGGGCCACACTGGGTTTCTCTGTCACACAAACTTTCATAAAGACGTCTTTATTTGACTACAAATTTACGAAAAACTCATGAATATATCAATATATCACATTTGCCCCATTTGTCTTATTGCTCCTATTTGCCCTAATCGAGTAGGTCGGGGAGCGTGAGCGACAGGTTTGCGCTCCCTTTCCTCTCACACCACCGTACGTGCCGTTCGGCATACGGCGGTTTAATTTGTTTTCAAAGAATGCCTAATCTCATAGTAGTCAAGAACACTGACCAG
>JAFUWD010000033.1 GCA_017483645.1 Muribaculaceae bacterium
AATTCCATCCTAACAGATTGATTGATGGAGAGCTAAGCTGCTCCCCTAAGTTAGGGGAAAGGCTACGGGTAGGCGAGCGTAGCTCGGGAACCACGAAGTGCTCGCGACCGAACGGGAGCCCGAAGGGCAAGCGCAGCGCAGCAATGCTGGCGCGAAGCGACTGAGGAGTGTGTCTGCCGGCGACGCTGCCCACCATCGCAGCATCACACACGCCCCCGGCCTACGGCCACCCCCTCAAGCTTAGAGGGGGAACTGTCCCATCGCAGCATCACACACGCCCCCGGCCTACGGCCACCCCCTCTAACTTAGAGGGGGAACTGTCCCATCTCTGCATCACACACGCCCCCGGCCTACGGCCACCCCCTCTAACTTAGAGGGGGAACTGTCCCATCGCAGCATCACACACGCCCCCGCCCTGCGGGCACCCCCGTGGCTTAGAGGAGAGCTGCTAATGGATAGAATCAAGGGTGCTTGTTTCGCCGAGCTCACGATAAAAAACTGCGCCAACCCATGGGCGGCGCAGTCTGTATTGCGATCTGGCTGGGGCGTCAGAGGTCGAAGCTCATGCGGTCGTAGCTCGTGGAGTTGCCATTGCGGTCCACGCGGTAGCCGTACACGGTGCCGTTGGCGCTGCGCAGTTTCGCTTCCACTTGGTCGCGGTTCACATTGCTTGCGTCGATGATGTCGGTCATGTTTTTGTGGTTGCTCTTGCCGTCGGTGGTGGTTGCTATCTCGGCATGGATGGCGATGTTGTAGCTGTCGAAGGTGAGTTCGCTGGTGGCTTTGGGCGACACGACGAGTTTCACGCCGAAGTCGGCAGGGTAGTCCGATTGTGCCACGGTCTTGGTCCAGGTGAATGTTCCGGCCTGAAGTGCCTCAAAGCGCGGAGTGCCGTTGTCGCCGCGGTAGTAGATGATGATGCTGGCGGCGTCGTGGATGTTTGGACCGAAGGTGAGCGTGTAGGTGCCGGTGGTGGTCACCGAGGGCTCGTCGTCACTGCCGCATGCGGTGAGAGCCAGTGTGCAGCAAATGAGTGCTGCCATGTAAAGCAAATTCTTTTTCATTGTTTTTTTGATGGTTTAAGTTGTTATTATAGAATAATGTGTTTGTCGGTCGCTCGCGGTTGTGCTCACATCAGCATGATGCCTGCCCGGCGGCACTGCTCGGCCTGCTCAGGTGGCCAGATGCTGGCCTGCACCTCGCCGATGTGGGCCTTTTGCAGCAGGAACATGCACAGGCGGCTTTGGCCGATGCCTCCGCCGATGGATGGCGGCAGCTTGCCGGCCAGCAGCGCGCTGTGGAAGGGCAGGGTGGTGCGTTGCAGGCAGTCGCGCAGGGTGAGTTGCCGCATGAGCGCTTCCGGGCTTACGCGGATGCCCATCGACGACAGCTCGCAGGGCACTTGCAGAATGTCGTCCCACACGATGATGTCGCCATTAAGGCCGGTGAAGCCTTCTTCGTTGGCGCTGCTCCAGTCGTCGTAGTCGGGTGCGCGCCCGTCGTGGGGCTGGCCGTCGGAGAGCGGTGCGCCGATTCCCATCACAAACACCGCGCCGAAGTGTTTTGCCGCCTGTGCCTCGCGCTCGCGAGCCGTCAGGCTCGGGTACTGGTCGAGCAATTCCTGGCTGTGCACAAAGTGGATGTCATGCGGCAGTCGTGGCGTGATGTGCGGGAACTCCTCGTAGACCAGTCGCTCGGTTTGCACGATGGCGTCGTAGATGCTGCGCACGGTTTGCTTGAGGTAGGCTGTGGTGCGCTGCTCGGGGTTGATGACTTTTTCCCAGTCCCATTGGTCCACATAGAGCGAGTGCAGGTTGTCCAGTTCCTCGCTGGTGCGAATGGCGTTCATGTCGGTGTAGAGTCCATAGCCGGGTGCGATGCCATAGGCGGCAAGTTTCATGCGCTTCCACTTGGCCAGGGAATGCACCACCTCGGCATGACGGTTGTCCATGCAGGCGATGTCGAATCCCACGGGCTGCTCCACGCCGTTGAGGTCGTCGTTGATGCCTGTGCCCGAGAGGACGAAAAGCGGCGCGGTGACCCGTCGCAGGTCGAGCGCTTGTGCCAGGCATTTCTGGAAGCTGTCCTTCACCATCTTGATTGCCACCTCGGTGGTTTCGGGCAGCAATCGTTGCTTGTAGTTGTTGGGTAATATCAGTGCCATGTAAAAAGTGATGGTAGTCGTAGTTTTCCCTTGATTGGGGTGTCAAAGTTACGGCATTTCGAGCCAAAGCACAAAAAAACGGATGAAATTTTTCACAAAATCGCATCCGCAAATTTTTAGAGTATGAGAAAATTTACTTTGTTTTCCAGTCATCATGTTAGAAAACCAACGCAAAAATAACTGGTTTTGTTGAAATATCAAACTTTTTTGCGATAAAATATTGCGATTTTCTACTTTTTTGACGATCTTTTATTGTATTTGGTAGTGGTTGCGAGGCGTGTTTGCTGTAGGTTGACAAAAGGATGCGCATAAGCGAGAATTTAGTGGCATAATGACATCAATCGAATGGAACTACTAAAAACATTAACATCTACAATGTAAATCACTTAAAAGTGATAAGAATCTTCACTAAAATGGGTAGTTTTGAATAAATTTAACCATATTTGTGACCAAAATGTTTGGATTTTATTCATTTTGTTGATTAAATTTGCGATGCTTATTGTGAAACTTAATAGAAAGAATATGAGCAACCCCAAAATCGTTCTCACGGCGAGAGAGCAAGAGGTGCTGAATTTGTTATCGCAGGGATACAGCAGCAAGGAGATTTCCCAAAAGCTTTTCATATCGCCCAATACGGTGGAGTATCACCGTAAACAATTGCTGCGTAAGTCGGGGGCCAAGAATGTGGCTCAACTCATCGGATTGGCATTTCGGATGAGATGGCTCAAACTTGATTTGCCCGATTGATACCATGAATTTCTGAACACAACGGAAAAGATTACTTGAAGGCTAACAGCGCCTGTTGTTTCCCCCGTGACGGAGATGCAACAGGCGCTGAGCTTTACCCCGGTCATTCATTGGGCCGATGAGGTGTTTGGGGGTCGGGTTTGGAACGACGAAAGAGCGTTAAGAACCACCACCCGGTGGATTCCCTTAACGCTCATTAGGGTTTCGGTAGCCCATAGCAGAATCGAACTGCTCTTTCAAGAATGAAAATCTTGCGTCCTGGCCGATAGACGAATGGGCCATCGCGGCTCGCCCGCGGCGGGCCTTATCGAAGAGACGCCGCGCTGTGGCGCTGCCTGTGCATGGATGCTCAGGCGGCGTTCAGCTTGTTGACGTGCAGAGCCAGCTTCGACTTCAGGTTGGCAGCTTTGTTCTTCGAGATGATGTTGCGGTGAGCCAGCTTGTCGAGCATGGCGCTCACTTTGTTGTAAGCCTCGGTTGCGCCTTCCTTGTCGGTCATGGCGCGGAGCTTGCGCACTGCATTGCGCATGGTCTTGGCGTAGTAACGGTTACGAAGTTTGCGTGCCTCTGATTGGCGAATTCTCTTGATTGCTGATTTGTGGTTTGCCATTTTAAAACCTTGTTATTTTTAATTTTTCTTGTTAATTGGTAGCCCATAGCAGAATCGAACTGCTCTTTCAAGAATGAAAATCTTGCGTCCTAGCCGATAGACGAATGGGCCGATTTGGGTGCTTTTCGCAAAAGCGACTGCAAATATAGGAATGATTTTTTAATTGACAAAATTTAACCACCCGAAAACCGATTAAAACGGTCGTTTTTTAAGATTTTTATAGGCGAAATGCCAATTTATCACTAATTTAGCACCATAAAATCACACCTGCCTGCCAATGTATGAGAAACTGCATGGAATAGTGCTGAATGTCATCCGTTACAACGACCGACACAACATTGCCCACGTCTATACCGACAGCCGGGGGATGATGTCGTTTCTGGTGGCTCAGGGCGTGACGCGGGGCGCGCGCCTGCGCAACGCCTTGTTCATGCCGCTCTCGCTCATTGAGATGGAGGCCCGCCACATGCCCGGGCGCGACCTGGCCACAATGCGCGACGTGCGTCGTTATGAAATGCTGGCCGATGTCTATGCCGACCCTGTGAAAAATGCCATTGTGCTGTTTGTCAGTGAGCTGCTCACCCGCGTCATTCATGAGCAGGAACGCAACAGCGCGCTCTATCGCTATGTGGAGCAATCGGTGATTTTGCTTGAGAACTTGCAGGTCGGCGTGGCCAACTTCCACATCTGTTTCCTGTATCATCTGGGCGCTCACTTGGGCATCCAGCCCGACTTGGCCACTTACCGGCCCGGCCGGTGGTTCGACATGGACAATGGCGTTTTTGTTGACAATCCGGCTGCCCTGCCGGGCGCCGGGCATCACCTGCTGCAGCCCGATGAGGCGCATGTGATTCATCTTTTGTCGCACATGACCTTTGCAGGGCTGCACCATTTCCGCTTCAACCGCGAGGAGCGCAACCGTGTGCTCGACACCATCATCGCTTATTACCGCCTGCACAACAGTACCATTGGCACACTGCGGTCGCCCGAGGTGTTGAAGCAGTTGTTCGTGTGACTACCACGAGCCTCCGCCTCCGCCTCCGCCAAACGAGCCACCGCCGAAGCCTCCCCAGGAACTGCCCCCACTTCCCCACGAACTGCCCCCACTTCCCCAAGAGCTGCCTCCGCTGCTCCATGAGCCGCTGCCGAAGCCTCCGCCCCATGTGCCGGTGTCGTAGCTGTTGCCGCCACCTCGCCGGCGCCCTCCGCCGCTGCCCGAGTTTTCATTCGCCTTGATAAGAATCCAAATGATGAAGATGACGATGATGATGATGGCGTTGGTGATGGCTTCGGAATCAGTGTCGGTGTCTTGGTCAATGTACTCTTGCTCGCTGTATTCACCGGCGGCAACCGGCATGAGCACATGCAGGCCTGCCCACACGCCGCCGGCATAGTCATTCTCTTTGAAGTGCGGAATCATCTCGGTGTTGACCACCCGCGTGCAGAACGCGTCGGTCATGGCACCCTCCATGCCGTAGCCTGTTGCAATGAAGGCTTGTCCGCTCTGGTCGGCGGTCTTGGGCTTGATGAGCACCACCACGCCATTGTTGTATTTTTCCCCGCCCACGCCCCATTGCTGACCGATGGCGTAAGCCATCTCAGCCTTGGAGTAAACACCTAAGTCGGGAAGAGTCACCACCACAATCTGGTTGCTGGTGGTCATGGCGAAAGCCTCTAACGTGTCCTCCATGGCACGGCAGTCGCCCAGCACCCCTGCAAGGTCGTTGACCAGCCGGGGTGGAGAGGGGCGTGCCGGCACCTGCACGGCGGCCCATGCGGTGCACCACAGCGTGAGCACCGCCACCACCACGCAGTGTCGCGCGTTAAAGGCTGTCGTCGCTTTCGTCATGATTGTCGTCGTAGGTGACTTCGTTGCTCAGTTCATTCGGGTTGGTCCGGTCGGCGGGGAAAAAGGCGGCAAGTTGCTCGCCCAGCCGCATCACCGTCTCGCACAAGCCGTCGATGGGGCGCCCGGCCTTGAGCCGCTGTGCCAACAGGACCACCTCGTCGTTCCAGAACCCCTCGGGCACCGCCTCGTTGATGGCCGCGTCGCCCACGATGGCTACCCGGCGGTCCTTATAGGCCACAAACACAAGCACGGCGTTGCGCCGCCGGGTGGCGTAGAGCCCCAGGCGGTTGAAGGTGTGTGCGGCGCGCTGCACCACGTCGCCGCGGCAGTGTGGCGTCACATGCACGCAAATCTCGCCCGACGTGTGCCGCTCGGCCTCGGTGATGGCCTGTGCTATGCGTTGCTGCCCCTCGACGGGTATGAAATCGGCCAGTGCCATGTTCCGTTGTTATGACCCGAAATCGACTTTTGGAGCCTTGTCGGCGCCGGCTTGCGACTCAAAGTAAGGTCGCTTGTCGAATCCGAACATTGATGCCAGAATGACAGTGGGGAATGTGCGCACTTCAGTGTTGTAGGAGCGTGCCACATCGTTGAACTTCTGCCGCTCCACGGTGATGCGGTTCTCCGTGCCTTCGAGTTGTGATTGCAGCTCCAGGAAGTTTTGGTTGGCTTTCAGTTCGGGGTAGCTCTCGCTCACGGCAATCAGCCTGCTCAGCGCTCCGGCAAGCTCGCCCTGCGCGTCCTGGAATTTTTTCAGGTCGTTGTCGGTCATGTTGCTCGGGTCGATTTTCACGCTTGTGGCCGCGGCGCGGGCATTGATGACCGCCTCGAGCGTCTGCTGCTCGTGCTGTGCGTAGCCCTTTACGGTGGCCACCAGATTGGGCACGAGGTCGGCCCTGCGTTGATACACGTTCTCCACCTGTGCCCAGGCGGCATTTACGTTCTCTTGTGATTTCACCAGTCCGTTGTAGGTGCCTTTCACCCACCCGAACAGCATCGCCGCCACCAGCACCAGTGCCAGCACGGTCAGTAAGCAACCTTTGTTCTTCATGTGGTTTGTTATCTATTATATATAAAATAGGTGTAAGCAAAAAATTGCGGGCATGCCCTCAAAGCGTAAAATTACGCATTTTCCGATAGATGGGCAATAATCGTGCCACTTTTTTGCCGTCATCGGCTTGCTCTTGCTCCCCGTGGGCCTGGCTTTGCTGCAATTTTTCAGGTTTTATTTTTTCACTTGAAGATTTTGTATTACCTTTGCAGGTTGTAAATTGTCTTTGAATAAAAAATAACTAAAATAATTAACTAATTTAACAAATGCAACAGAAAGGTTTTATCAAAGTCATTACTTATGCGCTGATTTTGATTTGTGCTTTTTATCTGTCGTTCACGTTTGTGTCGAACCACTACCAGAACATAGCAGAGAAGAAGGCACTGGCTGCTGCCGGACTTAAGACTCCCGACACCAGCAATGAAACGTACAAGACAGCGCTCAATGGGTATCTTGACTCCATCGCTAAGGTTGGTGTGTTCAACATTGGTGTGAAGAACTACACTTTCCAAGAAGTGCGTGAGAAAGAGTTGGGACTGGGTCTCGACCTGAAGGGTGGTATGAACGTGACGCTGCAAATCTCGGTTCCCGATATTTTGCGCGCACTTGCAAACAACAACCCCGACAAGAAGTTTAATCAAGCAATCGACAACGTGTCCAAGAATCAGGCCGCTCAGGACAATTTCGTGGCCTCGTTCTGCAAGGAATACAAGAAGATAGCTCCCGAAGGCAGCTTGGCTCAAATCTTCCGCAGTGTTGAGAAGGTGAAAGAGAAGCCCAACGCCAACGACAACGAAGTGCAGAGCATCCTGGAGCAAGAGGTGAACGACATGGTCGACAACTCTTACAAGGTGCTGCGCAACCGTATCGACCGCTTCGGTGTGGTGGCTCCCAATATCCAGAAACTGCAGAGCACCGGCCGCATCTTGCTTGAGCTGCCGGGCGTCAAGGAGCCTGAGCGCGTGCGCAAACTGCTGCAAGGCGCTGCCAACTTGGAATTTTATGAAACCTACACTCTGGCCGATGTGAGCGGCGCACTCAACGTGCTCAGCGAGCAAGCCAAGGGTGGTGTGGCACCTAAAGCCGCCGAGCAGGCCGACAGCACCGCTGCCGCTCCTGCCGACAGCGCCGCTGTGGAGCAGCCCAAGGCTGCGGCAACAGGCGCATCGCTTGCCGAGCTCACCGGCTTCCCCATCTTGGCTCAGCAAAATCCCGGTTCACCGGTGGTGGGTATGGTGGCCGTGAGCGACACCGCCGCGGTGAATGCTATCATCAACTCGCCGGCTGCCAAGACTTCGCTGCCCGCCGACCTGAAACTTGCGTGGGAAGTCAAGCCCCAGCAGTTGCAGAACGGTCAGGAAGCATTCCAGCTTGTGGCATTGCGCACGGTTAACGGCCAGCCCGTTCTGAACGGTGACGTTGTGACCCGTGCCAGCAGCGAGTTCGACAATCTGCAGGGTCAGGTGGTGTCAATGAATATGAACGATGAGGGCGCCCGTCAGTGGTCGCGCATCACCGGCCAGAACATCGGCAAGGCCATCGCCATTGTGCTCGATGACCAAGTGTACTCGTTCCCCAACGTCAACAGCCAAATCGACGGTGGCCGCTCGCAAATCAGCGGTCGCTTCACCGTGGAGGAGGCCAGTGACCTTGCCAACGTGCTCGAGAGCGGTAAGATGGTGGCCCGCGTGAACGTGGCCAGCGAAAGTGTGATTGGCCCGTCGCTGGGTAAGGAATCGATTGAGAAAGGTGTCATGTCGTTTATCGTGGCACTGATTCTGCTGATGATTTTCATGATGTGCACCTACGGCGTCTATGCCGGCAACATCGCCAACCTGGGCTTGCTGCTCAACCTGTTCTTCATCGCCGGTATCCTCGCCTCGTTCCAGAGCGTGCTCACCCTGCCGGGTATCGCCGGTATCGTGCTGACGCTGGGTATGGCAGTGGACGCCAACGTGCTGATTTTTGAGCGTTGCAAGGAGGAGCTGCGCAATGGCAAGGGCCTCAAGGCCGCCATCCACGATGGTTACAAGAACGCCTTCAGCGCCATCTTCGACTCCAACCTCACCACCATCATCACCGGTATCATCCTCACCATTCTGGGTTCGGGTCCCATCCGCGGCTTCGCTGTCACCCTGGTGGTGGGTATCATCTGCTCGTTCTTCACGGCTGTGTTTGCAACCCGTCTGGTGATGGAATACTTCGTCAACAAGGGCACCTTCGACAAGATGACCTTCACCACACGCTTCACCCGTCACCTGATGGAGAACGTGAAAATCGACTTCATGGGCAAGGCCAAGAAAACCTGGATGGTGCTGGGCGTGATTGCCGTCATCATCGCTGGCCTGTTTGTGGTGCGTGGTTTGAGCCGTGGTATCGACTTCTCGGGTGGTCGCAACTATGTGGTGCAATTCGATCATCCTGTGTCGACCGCCGCGCTTGAGAGCCAGCTGGCTCCGCTCTTCGACGGCGCCAACACTTCGGTCATCACCATCGATAACGACACCAAGGTGCGTATCTCGACCAACTACAAGATTGACAGCACCGAGGAAGGCATCGACGATGAAATCATGGGCAAACTCTACCAGGGACTCAAGAGTGAACTGGGCTCGATGTCGCAGGCCGACTTCAGCGTGAGCAACGAGGAAATCGGAGTTGTGTCGAGCGAGGTTGTGGGTCCGAGCATTGCATCCGACATGACGCGTGAGGCCATTTGGGCTGTGATTTTCTCACTGCTGGCTATGGCACTCTACATCCTCATCCGCTTCCGCAATGTGGCATTCTCGCTGGGCGCTTTGGCAGCTGTGGCGTTCACCACCTTCGTGGTGATAGGTTTCTACACGCTGCATGGACTGTTCCCCTTCGCTATGGAGGTCGACCAGACGTTCATCGCCGCTATCCTGACGGTGATTGGTTATCAGGTCAACGACACGGTGGTGGTGTTCGACCGTGTGCGTGAGTATCGCACGCTGTTCCCCAAACAGGACCTCTATCTCACTTTCAACAACGCGCTCTGCTCCACACTGTCGCGTACGTTGATGACGTCAATCACCACGTTGCTGGTGCTGCTGGTGATGTTCCTGCTGGGCGGTGAGTCAATCCGCAGCTTCATCTTCGCCATGATTCTCGGTGTGATTGTGGGTACATGCGCTTCGCTGTTTGTGGCGTCGCCCGTGGCCTATGCCATCACCAAGAGCCAGGCTAAGAAAGCCAAATAATCATTGAGAATCACTCAATACACCTTGCAGGGTGCCTCCAATCGGGGCGCCCTGCATTGTTGTTGTGGGCAAGGAGAATAATTCCGATGTTTTTTGTTCGTTGAAAGAAACCCCCTGTTTGTGATGTTTTTTCATAAAACGATGCGATTTATTGCAAAAATGTTATATATTTGCGGATAAATATATAAATTTGTAGAAATTTTCGGGGTTAGTGATGATTTGACCCCAAACATTCTTTACCGTTCACAGGAAAGGGATTTTTAGACTAAATGATTGTTTTACTAAGAAAAAGTAAGTATTATGCACAGAAGATTACTCCTTCTTCTCGCAGTGGCGGTGTTGTTTACCGCTCATGCGGGAAGACTCTCGCAGCACTCCAAGTTGTTTTTGCTGCACCATCGTGAGGCGATGACTACCGATTCGGCAGGTTTGCGGAGCAAAGCACCCGCCAACAAAAAGTTGAGCGGTAAAAACCAAGATATGAAGTTTCCACGCACCGTGCAGGTGAATAATGTGGAAATGGTGAGTGCCTTTGTGGGGATGAATGGCCGCTCGGTTGAAGAGCTTGAGGCGGCCGGCGCCATTGTGGGGACGGTGTTTGATGGCTTTGTAGTGGCTCAGCTGCCCGTTGATAAGCTGGAGCAGATTGCTCAACTGGCATCGGTGAAGCGAGTCGACGTGGCTCGTGTGATGCGGCGCATGACCGACGCATCGGTTATCGCCACCAATGTCGATAAAGTGACGGGTGATGATTTCGCCAGCTATGGCCTGCCGCAAAAGTACGATGGCACAGGCGTTGTGGCCAGTGTGATTGACGATGGTATCGACTTTCAGCACCCCGCCTATAAGGACGCAAGTGGCAACAGTCGCATCAAGCGCGTGTATGAGCCGCAGACGAGCAGTAGCAGCACTTTCACGATGAACGGCGTGACCTTTGGTGGCACGCAGTACACCACTGCGTCGGCCATCGGCAGCCTGACTACCGATGACTCGGGTAACAGCCACGGTACGCACACCAGCACCACCGTGGCAGGAAAGTGGATTAACGGTTATGGCGGTATGGCACCGGGTGCCGACATTGTGCTGTGCGCCCTGGGTGAGGAGTTGTACGACACCTATCTGGCCAGTGCGGCCAAGTATGTGGCCACTTATGCCGAGAGTGTGGGTAAACCCTGCATCATCAGCATCAGCATCGGCTCGCTGTCGGGGCCGCACGACGGTACCGACTATTTGTCGCAAGCCTACACGCAAGTCACCGGCCAAGGAAAAATCATCACTTTGAGTGCAGGTAACTCGGGGGGTAACAATGTGTATGCCAAGAAAGAGAATGTGTCACAGAGTTCCCCTTTGCATGTGGTGCTCGATGGTGGACTGAGCGACTATGGCTATCCCAACAGCTATTATTATCAAGAGACTGCCGATGTGTGGGCTCGCACCCCCAATGTGCCCATCCAGCTCTACATCCATGTAATCAACAAGAGTACAGGCGCCGTGTTGGGTACCATCGGCCCCTTCGCCGAGGGCGATGAAGGGTTGATTGGCCCTTCGGCGATTAGCTTTTCCAGTGGAGAGCGCATCACAAAGAATGACGTTTTAGCCTCCTATTTTTCTTATAACAGCAGGATGGGGCAATATGCCATGCTGGAATACAGTGTGACAAAGGACGAGTATAACAATAAATACAATGCCAGTGTGTTCATGTATAACATGTATCCTAGTTCCAATAACTATTACATTGCCCTGGATGTGCGCCCGGTTTCCTCCTCGTCAACAGTGGCTGTGGATGCCTGGGTTAATGGGTATGGCAGTTTCTCTGACGCCACATTCAATGTGAGCGGTTATAACTTTGTGGCCGGCACCGACCATTGCTCGGTGGGAGGCGAGGTGATGGCACCCGGTGTCATCTCGGTTGGTGCCTATGTGGTGCGCAAGACGGTGAAAAGCATCAATAACAAGTCGTATACCGCCAACGAATACACTGTGGGCGATATTGCCCCGTTCTCAAGCTGGGCCGACGAGGGTCCCCGCAACACCACCTATCCCGACGACAATTATCCTTTCATCTCGGCTCCGGGTGCTATTACCATTGCGGGTGTGAACCATTACGACACAGGTAATTATCCGGCCAGTCCCAGCTCGGCCAGTGAGTACACAACGGTGTCGAGCACCACGTCAAATGGTACTACCTTTTATTATGGCTCGATGAGCGGAACGTCGATGGCTTGCCCCACAGCAGCCGGCATTGTAGCCCTTTGGCTGCAAGCCGACCCCACGCTCACTCCCGACCGTGTGCGTGATTTGATGCGGGAAACCGCCATCCACGACCAATATACCGATGGCACCAACCAAGCCCACTTCGGTCACGGGAAAATCAACGCCTTGGGAGGATTGCAAGCGCTGTGCCCCAGCGATCCAACCATTGCTGCGTCGGCAACGGCATTGTCGTTCGAAGGCTATGTCACAATGACCTATACGCAGACGGTGACCGTGACAGGACGTAATCTGGAGGGAGATGTTACAACATCGCTTACCGGTGGCAACGGCTACTACAGCATCTCACCCACCGTTATCAGTGCAGCCGATGCGGCAGCCGGCGCCACCCTAACCATCACCTACAGCCCCGCACTGCCAGGCTCCACCAGTGCCACGGTGATACTTTCCAGCCCCGGTGCCGACCCTGTGGCCATCAGCATCGGTGGTGTGGCCGAGGCGGCCACGCCCACACTCATCGTAGAACCGTCAGAACTGGCCATTGACGCTGGTGTTGACGAGGCCAAGACGGCCACTTTCACTGTGAGCGGTCGTTTCCTGGACGACGATGTGACGTTGGCTCTGAACGATGTGGACGGCGTGTTCTCTATCTCGCCAACCACAATTAGTGCCGCCGACATGGCCAACGGAAGCAGCGTGACCGTTACGGTGACATTCTTGAGTGATGCCGAGGGCGAATATAGCGGTGCGGTGGAGATTTCAAGCGGCGATGCCGAATCCTGGACTGTGAGTCTGAGCGGCACGGCCACCGACGGCGGCACAGCCAGTGACAACTATCTGAACATCGCTAAATACGCTACCATCGATGATGCGGGGTGGAACAAGACCTATGTGAACACGCTCTACAAATACACCCCCTATGAGGCCGACGAATGTGGCTGGCTCACACTGCCGGTGTATGGTGCATGGAGTGCTGCCTATTACAACGGCCACCCCCAGAAATGGATTCAGTCGAGCCTGGGAACCAGCAACACCTATACAGGAGTGACCTGGACTTATTCGGCTACGTCGACCAATCCTTACAAAGGCAGCAGTACCTATTTTACCGCTACCACCGGTAATGGCCGAGCACGTGCCATTGGATACAATAGCAGCAAAAACACAGAGGTGCGCGCCGTGTCGTTTTATGTGACCAATTGCACCGCTGTGAAACTGCTGGGCATGGGTGCCAGGGGCGCCAGTTCAAGCTATCCTGCGGCCATCAAGGTTTATGAATGCACGGTGACCAATGGCATCCCGACGGCTTCCGGCACGGTGGCAAAGAGTGCCACCAGCACTTCCACCTCCACCAACACAGCATTCAATATTGGGATCACGGATCTCGACGCGACGAAGGTGTATAAGGTGGAAGCCAGTGTCTATCGTGGCTACCTCTATGAAATCGCGTTCCAGACTCCAATATTGGTGGCCAAGACGATGGCGACAATCGTCGACGAGGATGTGGCCGGCAAGCAGTACAAGGTGGCCGACGGCGACCTGACCTGTGTGGCAGTGTCGCCCGACTATAAGACGCTCTATTGCAAGGATGAGGGTGGCTATGCCGAGCCTTGCCTGAACACAACCGATGCCATTGACTATATGAGCACCGCTAATTTGCAAAGTGAGGCTTATGACCAGAGCAACTGGGTGGCGCTGGAACTCCCTAAGGCAATTGAAAGCCCTGCCGTGCTGCAAAGTATGCTGGGGCACAAGTTGAATGGTGTGACGGGTACATGGGCCAACGATGGCGGCAACTGCACCCTGTTGCTGAGCAAGAGTCCCGCATCGGGTGATGTGAATCCCTACACCAAGAATGTGTATATCACGTCAAGCATGATGGGCAGCACGATGACCTCTGCCTCGGGCAACACCTATTTCTTTGTCACTCCCAAACCTATGGAGGTGGCCGAAATCACCTGGGCCATGTGGAGCGACAAGAAGAATGCTTTCGTTGTGCCGCAGCAATACCGCAATATCAATGTGGCCGGCTTGGATGGAGGTTTCTACGCCAACTTCGGTCTGATGGACGATGACTTTGCACCGATAAATGGCACGGTGTATAACTTTGTCGGGCTCATTCGTCGTGAAACGGGGTCGGGCAGCGTGGTGCGCCGTGCCGCGGCAGTAGGTGGCGACAATGCCATCATCAGCACCGACTATGTGGTGTACCCGCTTGAAATGATTGGCACCAACGGAGGTGTAGTAACCGATGTCAATGACTTGCACATCAGCAACCGAGAGATTGATGAAACTTATTTCAACCTATTGGGTCAGCCTGTTCAGAATCCCACTTCGGGCATCTACATTCGTGGAGGCAAGAAAGTGATTGTGCGCTAACCCAATGGCTGTTTTTGTGATGTTTTTGTGATGTTTTTGTGATGTTTAGCCTTGGCCTTGGCTT
Source organism: Muribaculaceae bacterium (assembly GCA_017483645.1). Lineage (GTDB taxonomy): Bacteria > Bacteroidota > Bacteroidia > Bacteroidales > Muribaculaceae > Sodaliphilus. The sequence continues at coordinate 14,291 of JAFUWD010000033.1, forward strand.
TTGGGGCGTTTGTTGGGAACGGGGGCAGTGACTTGGAAACGACGGGTGTAGGTGGTGGTGCCGTGCAGTGTCACCAGACCATCGTCGATGGTGATTTTCCAGAAACTGTCGACATCGGCCGGCATTGTGAGAATGCCGCGCACGCGCCCGTTTTGGTCGCAAATTTGAAGGCCGGCGTTGGTGGTCACCCACAGGTTGCCATTGCCGTCGAAAGCCATGGGGCCGGTGGTGACCGGGCAGTTGTCGTAGCTGTGGAGCCAATAGAAGCGTTGGGCGTAACAAGGGGTGCCGTCGGAGTTGATGAGAGACTGTTCCAGCCAGTTGGTGCCGGCAATGGGTCGAACCATCAGTGAGCCGTCGGGATATGTGGCGGTGAATGTGCCGGTTGTGCCTGTTCGGTGTGTCGATTTGCTGGCTGTGGCTGTCCAGTTCTCACCTTGAATCAACAGCGGTGCCAAGAAATCGTTTTGAGTCGTGCCTGTGGCAATCGGCTTGCCCCAGTCGTTCCACATCCATGTCATCACTTGTGCGAAAATCTCGCTGGCGCGCTTCACGTCATGCTTGCAGTCGCTCCAATCGTAGAGCGTGTCGTAACCCGCAAAGTCGAGAGCCGTGGCAAGCATGCGGTTGCCCTCGTACCAGTGTCCGAACAGTGCGTTCCACACATCGTTGGTGCCGTCTTGCAGGCACACCTTGAGCGGTAGCGGCTCGTGTTTGCGGACGATGGCTTGCAGGTCGTTTCCACCCCGCATGGCCACATAGGTGCCCACACCGCTGAATACCCTGCCGAACAAGTCGGGGCGGTGCCAGGCGGCCACCAGCGAGGCGATGCCGCCGCTGCTCAGTCCGAAGATCATGTGGTTTTCTCCTCCGCTGGCCACAATGATGTGTCTTCCGTCGGGAGTGGTGATGCGAGTGGCAGCGGGAATCAACTCTTTTTCAAGAAAATGAGCAAAACGGCCGTCGGTGGCATCGAATTCATTGCTTCGGTTGTAGCGCACCACCTGGTTTGACTCATTCTTCACAACGCCCGGCTGCAGAAAGATGCCGATAGTCATGGGCATCTTGCCAGTGGCAATGAGGCTGTCGATGACGGCCGGTGCATTGCACAACACACCGTCGAGCCCCACATAAAGGCATGCTGCATGATGACCGTCGTAGTCGTCGGGGACATAGACTTGAAATGTATGCTCGGTGCCGGGATAGGTGGAGTGTTCGTCGCCAGTGATGCTGCCATCAACCATCACATGACCCGCCATGGCCCATAGGCCGGTCATGGCGCACAAAAGCAAAGCAAAAGGTTTCATGTGTTATTTGTCGGGGAATTTTTGGGCTGCCACAGTCATCATGCGCGACACGTCGAAGTAAAAGCCTTGGGTTGTTTTTCCTTCTTTGGGTGCTACTGCCACATATTCCAATCCGTCGCCCACATCCTGATGGTCGGTGGCCACATAGCCCAGGAAATTCACGATGTTGTACTCGTGCTCAGGTGTGATCACCACCCAGGGCTCCTCTTTTGTGCCCTTGCCGCTGCTCATGATGGCAGCGATGAGCCTGTCGAGCCGGAACTGGCGAATGGCGGCGCGGGTGTACTTTTTCTTTTCTTTGAGCACATAGATGAAGAATTTCATCTGGTTCATGTCGAACAGATTATCATCGAGTGACAATTCGGCATATTTCTCGATGGAGTCACATTCGGCACGGGAATGAGGCTGCTTGTAATAAAGCTGCTCCACAACGTTGCTGTATACACTCTCGCGGAAGGGGTTGTAATCCTCTTGGAAGGTGTAGCCATAGTACAGGTTGCGATAGGCTTCAATCGACATTGAGGTGTCGTTGCTCTGATAGGACTTGATGAGTTTCGGGAAATAGTAAATCGACTTGGGATTCTCAATCACTTGCTTCACATGGTCAAAATCCACCTTGTGCACCTGAAATTTGCTTTGTGCCAAGGCCGGAAGAGTGAGTGTTAATGCCACAATCGCGATGATGCTATAGAAGAGTCTCTTCATTTGTTCAATGGGTTAAATCAATTAAAAAATAAATCCCTCGATGGCGATTCCCACGATGCTTACCGCCACAATCGCCGGGAGGCACTTGGCGGCAAAGTAGCGCAGGAACGTGCCGCTGTCGGCTCGGAGCCATGTGCCGGCTGGGGTGCGGCTGTAGGCCATCTGGCCAATGAAAGCGCCCAGAATCACGCCTAAAATCATGATGCGTGCGCCCACCAGGATTCCCACCAGGCATCCGGCCATGGCGCTCACGCCCACATAGAGGTTGCTGGCGCACTGGCCGTCAGGCTCACCCTGGGGCGACATGGTGACAATGCCAGCCACCAGCGCCGTGGCTATGCCCCAAAAGATGAATGTGCCGTTGGGTACTGAGATGAAATAGCTCAGGTGAAGCGCCACCAATCCCACAAACGCAGGAACGGCAGCCACCCACCGTGGCCACACCACCAGCACCAATGCACAAACTAAGCACATGATGCCCAAGGTAAGCAATATGTAGGACATTATCATAGTTCTACTTATATTAACTGCTTAAAGCGGCCGATATTGCCGAGTTAAGGAAGTTTAGCATTTTCATCGGCCGTGGGTTGGGGAGCGGCCATGAGCGGTTGAATTTCATCGGGATAGGAGATGCGGGTGTGATAGATGGACTTGAGGCGTTCCACAAACACTTGTTTCACCTGCTCCACATCCCTGAAGCTGATGGGCGCCTCGCGCAGCAGTCCGTCGGCCACTTGACCGTCAATCACTTTTTCCACCATGGCGGTGATGGATTTCTCGGTGGGGTCGGAGATGCTGCGCACGGCAGCCTCACAAGCGTCGGCCATCATGAGGATGGCGGCTTCACGGGTCTGCGGGTTGGGTCCGGGGTAGGTGTAGGGTGATTTGTCAACCGTTTCGTCGGGATGCGCTTTGCACGCCTGGGCATAGAAGAACCGGGTGGTGCCCTTGCCGTGGTGCTGTGCGATGAGGTCGCGGATAACTTGCGGCAATCGTGCTTTCTCGGCTCGGCGTAAGCCGTCGCTCACATGCTGGATGACGATGCGTGCGCTTTGCTCAGGTGCCAGACTGTCGTGAGGATTTACTCCACCCTGGTTCTCGGTAAAGAAAGCCGGGTTGTCGATTTTTCCGATGTCGTGATATAAAGAGCCGGCACGCACCAGTTGCACATTGGCACCAATCTTCACGGCGGCCTCACTGGCGATGTTGGCCACTTGCAGCACATGCTGGAAGGTGCCCGGGCAATTCTCCGACAGGGCACGCAGTGGCGGGGTATTGATGTCGCTCAGTTCCACCAGGGTCACTGTGGAGGTGAACCCGAAGATTTTTTCCACGATAAAAATCAGCACATAGGCAAACGACAGCACCGCGCAGTTGATGCCGAAATACACAAAATAGTGCCATCCCACGCTGTCGAAAGTGCCTTCGCGCACCAGCGTCAGTGCCACAAACGACAGGCAGTAGACCAGGAAAATCAGTGCCGCGCAGCGCACCAACTGCGATCGGCGTGTAAGTTCTTGAATCGACACAATGGCAATGTCTCCGGCCAGAAATTGCATGATGATGAACTCGGCCTGCTCACTGGCCACCAGCGAGCAGATGAGCACCACCACCATATGGATGAAAAATGAGGTGCGTGCGTCGAAAAACGTGGTGATGATGATGGGAACCAGTGCAAAGGGGATGATGTAGATGTAGTTGATGCGCAATGACGAAATCAGCAGCACGGCAGCCGTGAACAGTGCCACAAACGTGATGAGGAAAGTCATCCTGCGCAGATTGAGGAATACGCGTTTGCGCATCAGGCGCATAAAGGCGTAGAAGGCAATCATCAGGATGGTGACGATGGCGATTTGCCCTATCAGGCCGTAGTCACTACCCTTCACGCGGGAATTTTTCTCTTTCATCATCCGCTCATAGGTCTGGATGATGGCATATTTTTGCGGGGTGACAATATTACCGGTGAAAATGATGGCCTCGCCAGTCTGGACGATGCCGGTGGGAGCCAGTGCGGTGTTGAGCGCGTCGTTGAGCAGTTTGTCGGTTTCCTGTGTGTCGAGAATCAGGTTGGGAGCCAGATAATCGTTGAGCGAGATGCTGGGCGGGCCGCTCAGTGGCACACCGCCGGTGAGGATGGAGTCCAGAATTTCGTAGGCCTGCCGAACCGAGTGCATCTCGTCGGTGGGCACCACCTGCGCCACATTGTCGTTGCCCAGAATGCGCACATGTTCGGCTTTGCCGGCCTCGATGTCGTCGGCGGTGTTGATGTCGACGATGCCTTTCTCATAGAGTTGCGACAGGGTGTTGAGCATATTTTGTCGCACGCGCAGTGGCAGGTCGTGGCGGGCATTGAGCGCTTGGGCAAGTTCGCGAACGTGCTGATTGCTTTGTGTGGCGTCCTTGCGATAGATTTTCACAAAATGTGTCTTCACGCTGTCGGTGATGCGCTCGGTGGCCGCCTGGCCGTGCTCGATAGGAATGTCGAACGGCGCAGTGAGCATGGGATTGAGCCAGGGCTTCCCCTCACTGTAATTGAGCTGGATGTCGCCTTGTCGCGGCAGTGCCATAGAAATGACGATGATGGCTCCTATCAGCATCAGGAGTACAATCGCGTTATGTCGGGCTGCGTTGTTCATTGTCGGTGAGCAGGTGAAAAATGGTGAATGTTTTGTCAATTGATACGTGTTGCTGTGTTCACGCCGGGCACTTTCTTGAGGCGTTTGCACAGGTTGGTTACCACATGAGCGTCCTCGATGAGCACGTCCAAATCACACTTGAACAGACCTTCGTCGGCGCTGATGTTAAGCCGTCGCATATTGATGGCCATGTTGGTGGAGATAAGATAGATGATTTCCTGCAAGATGCCCATCCGGTCGATGCCTTCCACGTGAATCGATGCCAGAAACTTTTGGCTTTTGGTGTCCCATTGAGTCTGAACAAGACGGCCCCCGTAGCTGCTCTTCAAGAGCATGGCGGTGGGGCAATCGAGCTTGTGAACCACCACTTCGTTGTTTTCGTTCACATAGCCCACCACGTCGTCGCCCGGGATGGGGTGGCAGCAGTCGCCCAGAATGTAGTTGCTTGTCCCGCCGTCGGATGAAGTGAGGACATACACTTTTTTGGTGTCGATTGCTTCGGTGGGGCTGGTGGTGCTTCCCACCTCAGGTCGGCTTTTGCCGCCGAAGGGATTGCGCAGAATTTTATTGAAAATTCCTTGCGATTGGGGCTTGATGCCTTTGAGTAGTTGTTCGCTCAGTGCTATCTCGTCGTTACCGATGAGGAAGAAGAGTTCGTCCTTGCCGCTCACGCGCTCGTTGTTGATGATGCGGGTCAGCGTTTCGTTGTTGATGGGCACACCCTGCTCGGTGAGGAAGGTGCGCAGGCGGTTGTCGCCTCGCTCCACGATGATGCGGCGATTGTGCTTGAGCACTTGGCGCAGGCGGGTTTTCCCCTTGGCGGTCACAAGGAATTTTTCCCATTCGGGCTTGGGCTGCTGCGACTGGCTGGTAAGCACCTCCACCTGGTCGCCCGTCGAGAGTTTGTGTGACAGAGGCACCAGCTTGTGGTTCACTTTTCCGGCGATGCAGTGGGTGCCGATTTCGGTGTGCAGGGTGAAGGCCAAGTCGAGCACCGAGGCATCGACCGGCAGTGTCATCATCTCGCCGCGGGGTGTGAATACCACTATTTCGCTGGCAAAGAGGTTGAGCTTGATGGTGTCGAGGAAGTCGATGGCATTGGGCTCGGGATTTTTCAGGATGTCCTCGATGGTCTGCAGCCACACTTCGAGTTCGCTTTCTTCCTCCCCTTCGCCTATTTTGTATTTCCAGTGCGCGGCAAATCCCCGCTCGGCGATGTCGTCCATGCGCCGGCTGCGGATTTGCACTTCCACCCAGTTGCCGTCGGGACCCATCACGGTGATGTGAAGGGCGCGGTAGCCGTTCACCTTGGGAGTGCTGATCCAGTCGCGCACACGGTCGGGATGCAGGCGGTAGAGGTCGGTGATTTCGCTGTAGATGTTCCAGCAGATGCGTTTCTCGTCGGCCTCGACGGGACACTCAAAGACGATGCGTGCCGCATACAGGTCGTAGACTTCCTCAAAGGGGATGTGCTTTTTCTCCATTTTTTTCCAGATGGAGTAGCACGACTTCACCCTTGCCTGAAATTCGTAGGTGAGCCCCATCTTGTCCAGACGCTCGCGGATGGGTGCCGAGAAGTGGCCGAATATTTCGTTTCGGTGGGCCTCGCTGGCTGCAATCTGCTCTTTGATGCGGGCATACACTTCGGGGTGCTCATAACGGAAACTCAAGTCCTCCAGCTCGGTTTTGATGGCAAACAGCCCCAGGCGGTGCGCCAGCGGTGCGTAGATGTAGAGCGTTTCGCCGGCGATTTTATACTGCTTGTTGGGAGGCATCGACGACAGGGTGCGCATGTTGTGCAGGCGGTCGGCCATTTTGATGAGCACCACGCGGATGTCGTCGCCCATGGTAAGCAGCAACTTGCGGAAGTTCTCGGCCTGAGCCGATGCTTTCTCTCCGAAGATGCCACCCGAGATTTTTGTCAGGCCATCGACAATTTGTGCGATTTTTTTGCCAAACTGAGCTTCGATGTCCTCCACGGTGTAGTCGGTGTCCTCAACCACGTCGTGAAGCAGTGCGGCGCAAATCGAGGTGGACCCCAGGCCGATTTCCTGGCTCACGATGGTGGCCACGGCAATGGGGTGAAGGATGTAGGGCTCGCCCGAGCGGCGGCGTATGCCCTGATGTGCATCGCGAGCAAAACGGAACGCCTTGTCGATGATTTCCACCTTCTTGCGGTGGTTGCTCGACAAGTATCCATTCAGCAGGTCTTGATATGCTTGGTTGATGAGAGCATCTTCCTGCTCGGGAGTGGCTGTATAGGGTTGCTGATTCATGGAAATCACCTTTTCAATCTTTATTACAGGCAAAATTAGTGCAAGTTGAGTGAAAAACCAAACTTGTTTGAGTATTTCCGAGCCGAAGCCTAATTTCATGAAGCGAAGCGACATAAAATAAGTGCAAGTTGAGCGCAGAACAAAATGAGAAACGTAGTTTTTCATTTTTTTTGCCTTGATGCCGCCTAATTCCGCCTTACTTCAGGCAAAATTAGTTTCTTCAACGCGAAAAACCAAAAATACAAGTCGATTTTATGTGTTGCTGAAGTCCTGTTGAAGCAAAGAAGGTGAGGAAAAAATGTTTTTTCGCGACTTTTTTCGTAAATTTGCAGTCTAAAAAGACCTGCAGAAGCACATGGCTCAAGAATCGCTCACACCGATGATGAAACAGTTCAACGAGATGAAGGCAAAGCATCCCGACGCGGTGCTGCTGTTCCGTGTGGGCGACTTCTATGAAACCTATGGTGCCGATGCTGTCACCGCCTCCGAGATTTTGGGCATCACGCTCACGCGGCGGTCGAGTGTGATAGGTGGTACCACCGAGATGGCCGGTTTCCCCCATCACGCGCTCGACACCTATCTGCCCAAGCTCGTCAGGGCAGGCAAGCGTGTTGCCATCTGCGACCAGCTTGAGGACCCCAAGCTCACCAAGAAGCTGGTGAAACGCGGCATTACTGAGCTGGTGACGCCCGGTGTGGTGGTGGGCGGCACGATTCTCGACCGCAAGGAGAACAACTTTTTGGCGGCTGTCCATTTCGGTAAAAAGGCGATTGGAGTGGCATTCCTCGACATCAGCACCGGAGAATTTCTCACTGCCGAGGGCGACATCGACTATGTGGACAAGTTGATGGGGAACTTCGCCCCCAAGGAGGTGCTGATTGAGCGCAGCAACCGCAGGCGTTTTGGTGAGATGTTCTCGGCCCGTTACCTCACCTTTGAGATGGACGACTGGACGTTCACCCTGGAGAGTGCCACCGACAGGCTACTTCGTCACTTCGAGGTGCACAATCTCAAGGGATTTGGCATAGCGGCGATGGACTGCGCCATTGTGGCCTCGGGTGCCATTTTGTATTATCTCGACCTGACCCAGCACAACCAGCTCAAGCACATCACCACCCTGGCGCGCATCGAGGCCGAGCGCTATGTGCGGCTCGACAAGTTCACTGTGCGCAACCTTGAGCTGGTGGCACCGCTCAACGAGGGCGGCAAGTCGCTGCTCAGCGTGCTCGACCGCACCATCAGCCCCATGGGCGCCCGCATGATGCACCGCTGGACGCTCTTCCCCTTGAAGGATGTGAAAGCCATCAACCGCCGGCTCGATGTGGTGGAGTATTTTTTCCGTGATGTCGAGGCCCGCGACCTGCTTAAGCAGCAGCTGGAACTCATCGGCGACGTGGAGCGACTTATCAGCAAGGTGGCCGTGAACCGCATCTCGCCGCGCGAGCTGGTGCAACTCAAATGCGCTCTTCAAGCCATGGACCCCGTGAAGCAGATGTGCTCGCAATCGTCGTGCGACGTGCTCAGGGTCTTTGGCGACCAGCTCAATCCATGCCCCCTCATCAGCCAGCGCATCGACCGTGAAATCAATCCCGACGCGCCGGTGCAGGTGGGCCGTGGCAACGTCATCAACGCGGGTGTTGACCCGCAACTCGACGAGCTGCGGCAGATTGCCTATTCGAGCAAGGATTACCTGATGCAGATGCAGCGTGCAGAAAGCGAGCGCACGGGCATTCCAAGCCTCAAAATCGCGTATAACAATGTCTTTGGCTACTACATCGAGGTGCGTAACACGCATCGCGACAAGGTGCCGCCCGAGTGGATTCGCAAGCAGACGCTGGTCAATGCCGAGCGCTATGTCACGCAGGAACTCAAAGAATACGAAGAGAAAATCCTTGGTGCTGAGGAGAAAATCCTCATCATCGAGGGCCGCCTGTTTTCCGAGCTGGTGACGGCCGTCACCGAGTATATTCCTGCCATTCAGCACGACAGCAACCTCATCGCGCAGCTCGACTGCCTGGCCGCGCTCACCCGCGTGGCCGCCGACAACCGTTACAACCGCCCCGTGCTCGATGAATCGCTCGACATCGACATTGTGCAGGGGCGCCATGCGGTGATTGAGTGTCAGCTGCCGCCGGGCGAGGACTATGTGCCCAACGACATCAGCCTGAGCAACGACGGCCAGCAAATCATGATTATCACTGGCCCGAACATGGCCGGTAAGAGTGCGCTGCTTCGGCAAACGGCTCTCATCACGCTCATGGCCCAGATGGGCAGTTTCGTGCCGGCGCAAAGCGCGCGCATCGGGGTGGTCGACAAGATTTTCACGCGCGTGGGCGCCAGCGACAACATTTCGCTGGGCGAGTCCACCTTTATGGTCGAGATGACCGAGGCGGCATCCATTCTGAACAACCTGAGCGAGCGCAGCCTCGTGCTTTTCGACGAGTTGGGACGCGGCACGAGTACCTACGACGGCATCTCCATCGCATGGGCCATTGTGGAGTACATCCACGAGCACCGCGCCCGTGCCAAGACGCTCTTTGCCACGCATTACCACGAGCTCAATGAGATGCAGCGCTCGTTCAAGCGCATCGTCAACTATAACGTCAGTGTCAAGGAGATTGACGGCAAGGTGGTGTTTGTGCGCAAGCTGGTGAAGGGCGGCAGTGAGCACTCTTTCGGCATCCATGTGGCAAAAATCGCCGGAATGCCCCATTCCATCGTTGACCGGGCCAATGAGGTGCTGAAACAGTTGGAGACCAACAACCGCAACAGCGAGGCGGTCACCAAAGACTTGAGTGCGGTGGGAACCACACGCAGTGGCTACCAGTTGTCGATTTTCCAGCTCGACGACCCTGTGTTGGAACAAATACGCGATGAGATTCTCGACATCGACATCAACAACCTCACTCCCATGGAGGCTCTTAATAAACTGCACGACATCAAGGGCATTCTCACCGGCAAGCAGCAGCGGTGAACCCCGGGAGAGGGGGGCTAAAGTTTTCCGAACTTTTTGCGATTGCGGTAGAACGACGACAGCGAATGATAGCCGCTGCGCTCAGCCACCTCGGCCATGGTCAGGTCGGGACAATCACGCATCAGTTTTTCGGCGTGTTCAATGCGCAGTCGGTTGATGAATTCGGCAAACGACATGTCGGTGTGGCTGTTGATGGCCTCGTAGACGTACTGGCGATTCGAGTTCAGAATTTGTGTCAAATCCATCACTTTCAGGTCGGGACGGAGATATAGCTTTTCACTCACCACCAGCGCCTTGATGCGCTCGAACAAGTCGTTGTTCTTGCTGCCATCGTCCACTGTTCCAGCCACATTCGGTTGTGCCAGGTTGGTGGCTTCTGATTCTGTTGGAGGTTCAAATTCAGGCTTGATCTCAAAGTTTATTTCTGCGGTGGGGACCTCCAGTGCCTCTTGTTCGAGTTGACGTGCGGTGAAGTCTTGGTTCATTCCCAAATAAGCAAGCCACACCAGCAAGATTGTGAATCCCAGTGAAGGGATGGCCAGCAACCAAACCGACTGTACAAACCATGCCCGGCCAATGGCATTGGCGGCGATAGATGCCACACTGGTGGCAACAAAGGCTATCAGTAGCCACTGCATGGGCTCCACGGTGCGCCCTTCGGTGTTGGCATAAAACTGCTCCACACGACGGTTGAACCGCTTGATTTTCCACACTCCGGCCACCATCACTCCCACCACTTCAATGGCAAACAACACCTTGGCTGCAGCATGCAGCCCCACCTGCCAGCGTTCTATGCCTGTGAAACTGCTGTAGGCCTGGGTGTGATAGAGATAATGGTCGATGAAATGGGTGGTTTCGTCATCCGACATCAATCGGTAGATGACACCGATGCCTATGCCCATCGCCACTGGCAATATCAGCAGCAAGGCGTGGCGCCAGCGGTGTGGTCGGCTCTCAGTGAGCTCGCACACATAGATGTAGAAGAGCGGGTACACCAGCAGGTTGCAAGTGGCATACAGGCTGTCGGTCAATGGCAGGCATTGAGTTTCACGCTTGAAGAAGAAGTCATGCCCCAGGTAGAGTGTTGTTGTGACAGCGAAAAACACACACAGCCATCCCCGCGCGGCACTGGGCCGGCGGTGAAGTGTCATCAGCAACAGGGCAGTGCATACCGCACAGGCAACGACAGGCAAATCGATGAGTAGCGACTCTATCATCTGCGGGCAAAGTTACGAATAAGCGAGCGCAGAACAAAATGAAAAGCGAAGATTTTCATTTTTTATGCCGAGCGAGAGTAACTTGGGCGCAGCCAACGTTCGAATAAGCGAGCGCAGAACAAAATGAAAAACGCAGATTTTCATTTTTTATGCCGAGCGGGAGTAACTTGGGCGGAGTAGCTTCAGTTCCCCCTCTAAGTTAGAGGGGGTGGCCGCAGGCCGGGGGCGTGTGTCCACACGGCGAGGGTGGCAGCGACGCTGTGGGGCCACACTCCTCCGCCCTAACGGGCACCTCCCCTAACTTAGGGGAGGAGTTCCTGTGATGCTGGCTATCTCACGGAGATTTCGCTGACAATGGAGATTGATTAAAAATTTGCTGCCTCTGCGCCATCTGCGTGAGCTAAATTCCCCCTCTAAGTTAGAGGGGGTGGCCGCAGGCCGGGGGCGTGTGTTCACCCGGCGAGGGTGCCAGTGACGTTGGTTGACACACTCCTCAGTCGCTTCGCGCCAGCTCCCCTAACTTAGGGGAGCAGCTTGCCGGCGTACACGCTCACTCGGCCAGGAGTTAAACCTCGAAGAGGTTGGGCGGGTCGGGCCTTCGACCCACCTTGCGTCTTCGACGCAATCTGTCTTTGTGCGTGCAACATCCTGCGTCGCTTCTCACCATAAATGCAGGAGAAAATGCAGATTTTGTGAATTTGGGAGTGTGAAATTGTGAATTTGGGAGTGCACATCGCGCCCCTGTATGCTATTTTTGCAAAAAACCACCGAAGACCCCCTAATTGCTATATACTTAGAAAACGTATTTCTTTTTATTATTACTAATTACTGAATCGTATAACACCATGAAGAAATTATTTGTCTCAATGCTGGCACTTGCCGGCTTTGTCATTGTGCAAGCACAAGTCGACAATGAAGTATCCACCGCCACGCTCGTTCATGGCGACCAAACCACCGTCTACCAGGGCGTGAACGCCTTTATCGCGGCTTATAACGCCGCGGCCGACACGCTCGACGTGATCACCCTGTCGCCCGGCTCGTTCTACCCACCGGAGAAAATCCAGAAGTCTATAACCATACGCGGCGCTGGCTTTGAGGGCGACAGCACCAAGCGCATCACGCGCACCCGCGTGGGCGGAGACATCAACATCACTCCTGGCGAAGGCAAAAACATCAATGGCATCACTATCGAGGGAGTCCGTTGCAGGAGCCTCTGTGTGCAGGGCAACGACCAAACCCCTGCCGACCAGCAACTGCACAACCTGAACATCAACAAGTGCTACATGGAGGGTAGGGTGCAATTCCTAAGCCTTGCGCACGATGTGACTTTGAGCCGCTGCTATGTGACCAACTCAATCACCGGCAACCATAGTAACTATAATGACTATGTTAGCATCGACAACCTGCAGCTGTTCAACTGCAACATCAGTAGCGTGGATCGCTTCTTGAACAACAGCACCTCGTTCAGCAATATCATGGTGAACCATTGCATCATCAACCAAGCACACAACAACGGCTCCTATGTAGGCCTCGGCGCTTATGTGTTCTACAACTGCATCATCAACGGCAACGTGCCAAGCGGGGGAACCGCAAGAGGCTGCATCCTGATAAATCAGAGCAAGCTCAACGACAATGTGGAAGGCGACGGCAACTACTTCGGCAAGCAAATCGCCGATGTGCTGGCCGATGGCTCCTCGAGCCTGGAGTATTATGTGAACAATGTGCCCCATAGCCTAGCCGTGAAGGACGAATTTGTGGGAACCGACAACACGCCGGTGGGTGTGTTTGGTGGCATTATGCCGTGGGACCCCATTCCAAGCCTGCCGCGCATCACCGATTTCAAGACCACAGTGAGCGACGACAACAAGACGCTCCATGTCGACATCGAGGCCGACATTCCCTCCTATCCTTGATTCCGTTGAACAGTGAAAAACAAGCTGTAAAATGAGAACAGGAAGATTACTTGTGCTGCTGTTGCTGGCGCTGTTGTGCCGCGGTGTGGCCGACGCACAATCGGTGCAGCGGGCTCGCTGGTGGCTCGACAACGAGCCGCAGCCCGTGACCGCGCTCGCCTCGTTCGGCTCATTCGATGTGCCGCTCCAGGGGCTGTTGCCGGGCCTGCACACGTTCTCGGCCATGGTGCAGGACAGCGAGAACCGCTGGTCGCCTGCGGTGAGTCACTATTTTGTAATCATGTCGCCCGAGGCGGCCTTGGCCCGGTCGTTCTCGAAGTGCCAGTATTGGGTCGATGCCGACTTTGCCGGTGCTAAGACGAGCGCCATGAACGGCGGCAATGTGGCGAGCGTGGATATGGATGTGAAATCGCTGAAACCGGGACTTCACGCTGTGAGTGTGCGTGCCCAGGACGATGGAGGCCGTTGGTCGCCCGCAGTAAGCCACTATTTTGTGATTATGTCGCCCGAGGCGGCCTTGGCCCGGTCGTTCTCGAAGTGCCAGTATTGGGTCGATGCCGACTTTGCCGGTGCTAAGACGAGCGCCATGAACGGCGGCAATGTGGCGAGCGTGGACATGGATGTAAAATCGCTGAAACCGGGACTTCACGCTGTGAGTGTGCGTGCCCAGGACGATGGAGGCCGATGGTCGCCGGTGGTGAGCCAATTCTTTGTGATTATGTCGCCCGAGGCGGCTGCCGCAACCCATGCCGCCCAATGCCGCTACTGGATTGATGGCGACAACACCGGTGCCGTCACCACCGCTATGACGGGCAACGCGCTGCATGTCGATAAAGCCCTGTCGGGGCTCAAGCCGGGCATCCACACCATCACATGCCTGGTGCAGGACAACATGGGGCGCTGGTCGGTGTCGGTCACCCATTTCTTTGTGGTGCTCGATAGCGACGTGTTGCGTGAAGCCATGCTGGTGGGCTATGAGTACTGGTTTAACAGCGCTCCCCGCATCCAGGTGGCAATGACACCTGCGCAGATGCTCGACATGGACAACATCGTCGTACCCATCGAGAACGTGGTGCCCAATAAGATTGCCGGCTATCGGTTCGACGTGCCCACGCTCACGGCCCTGGTGCCCGACGATGTGCTTTTCGGCCTGCAGGTGGTTGACGACGCGGGCAACCTGAGCGGAGCGCGCATCGACACCATCAGCATGGACGTACCTGTGGCGGTGCCCCTTGTGCAACTGCGACACCGCCAGCCAGTGACCCATGCCGCTCCGGCGGCAGGCACCATCCAGGGCTATCAGGTTGCCCATCTGGGGGCCGACTGCATTGTGACCGTTGTCGTGGAGGGCACCGATGTGAAGGCCGACTTCTTCGACGGCCAGGGCAATCAGCTTGAGGCCACCCGGACGGTTCAGGACGGTGTGACGACCTACTGCTTGCAGCCTCCTGCCGGCAACCTCTATGTGCTTACCTATGATGCCGCCGGCGACGCGAGCGAGAACACGTTGGAGGCCATCATCGACATCCACGGCGATGTGAACAACGACGGCGAGGTGTCGGTGGCCGATATCACGCTGCTGGTGAGCATCGTCATGGGCGGCGAAGTGGAAGATGAGACGCGTGTTCGTGCCGATGTGAACCTCGATGGAGAGATTTCGATTGCCGACGTGACGGCCCTTGTGGCCATCGTCATGGCGCAGTGAGCCTAAACTGCTATAGACTATTCCTGACAAGGGGGGAACTGTTTTGCACAGCTCCCCCTCTAAGTTAGAGGGGGTGGCCGCAGGCCGGGGGCGTGTGTCCACCCGGCGAGGGGGCGGCGACGCTGTGGGGCCACACTCCTCCGCCCTAACGGGCACCTCCCCTAACTTAGGGGAGGAGTTCCTGTGATGCCGGCTATTTCACGGAGATTTCGCTGACAATGGAGATTGATTATGAAAGTATATTCTGCTGCCTCTGCGCCGTCTGCGTGAGCTAAATTCCCCCTCTAAGTTAGACCAATGGAGCGAGCCGAATGCAGAGTACGAACTCGTTCGTACTTTGCTAAGGCGAAGCCCATTGACGCCGAAGGAGCGGGTGGCCGCGGGCCGGGGGCGTGGGTCCACACGGCGACGAGGGCACCCACTCAGGGATGACACACTCCTCAGTCGCTTCGCGCCAGCTCCCCTAACTTAGGGGAGCAGCTGCATTGTCGCCGGCTTAGGGGAGCAGCTTCAGTTCCCCCTCTAAGTTAGAGGGGGTGGCCGCAGGCCGGGGGCG
>JAFUWD010000061.1 GCA_017483645.1 Muribaculaceae bacterium
CGAATCATATTTCAGCATCTTTTCTTGCCGACTCCCCCAAACGAGTTTCGGACAATGCAAAGTTAGTGGTTTTTTCGCTTTTTGTCAAGATATCGCCACTATATCACGTCGTTGTTAATTGCCTGATAATCAGGTTTAACGATTTTTATTTTTATATCATTCCCACATCGTGTGGTTTGCGTCTTGGTTTTTGGTGCGAAAGTGGCTGATAAAAGACAACCGATGGGGATATTGTCGGTGGTGGTGTAGGCCTTGTAGTGGGCCTCGACGGTGTCGACGGCGGCCCGCGCGGCCTGCTCGGTCATGCCGCTGTGGCCGCAGGCGGCCAGCGCCAGCAGCGCCGCCACCACCCCGGCTATCACAGGCATTATGTTCCGGCAACCGTTCATCACACGCAAAAATAACAAAAACGGGTGAGAAACGAAAATAATCCTCCCTTTTTCTGCCATGTGCCGTGTCCTGCCCCCTCGCCGTAACACACTCCCTCGGCCCGCATCGCCGAAGCTGCTCCCCTAAGTTAGGGGAGCTGGCGCGAAGCGACTGAGGAGTGTGTCCGCCTGAGTGGGTGCCATCGTCGCTGGTTGACACACTCCCTCGGCCCTACGGGCCACTCCCCCTAACTTAGGGGGAGAACTGCCAGCGTCGCCCCCCGAAAAAATCCTCCCGGCGAGGGCTAATATGCCCTTTGAGAAAAGGGCACAAAAAAAGCTGCTCGACTCATCCGAGGGGAACAGCTTCAAACTCTTTCGTTGTTGTACGTTTGGAGTCCGCTAATTACTTAGCAGCAGCCTCAACAGCAGCCTTGGCGCTATCGGCAACCTCAGCAACCTGTGCAGCAGCGCTGTCAACCTGAGCAGCGGCGCTGTCGATCACAGCACTTGCGCTATCGGCCACAGCCTCGATTGTGCTGTCAGCAGCCTCAGCAGCCTGCTCAGCAGTACCGGTGCAAGAATACAGAGAAACACCAAAAACAACAGCAAGTAATAAAACTAACTTTTTCATTTTCTTTTTTAATTTAAATAATAAAACAATTATTGTTCGTTTTGAAAATCGGTGCAAATTTATAACAAAAAAGTAACATGCAAACTTTTTTTCTCATTTTTTTTATTTCGTTTCAGCGAAATCGTTTGCTTTTCCACCATTTTTTACACCAAAATTTAATTCAACCAATTATACTACAGTGTTTTAATTAAATAAATTTTGGTTTAATCGCAAGATGTTAAATTTTGTTATCGCTTGCGGGCTTGTACTGCACAAAAGCTTCGATGGCCTCATAGGCAGCCAGGCCCAATTGGTTATACAGCTCGGCCAGAGCACGGTTGCGGTCGATGGAGCGCTGCCAGCTGAGCTGGCCGTCGGCGCTGTCGCGGAAAGGAGCGTCCTTGATTTGCGACTGATAGCGCAAGATGGCGTCACGTTTGAAGCGGAACTCCTCGGGACTCATGGGCACAGCCATCTCCACATGGTCGATGTCCCACTGTCCCCATTGTCCGCGGTACATCCACACGCGGCAATCGCGCATGAAATCCTCATGCTGCAGGGTTTCAATAGCCATCAGCACAGCGTTCAGAGCCCGCACATGCGTGCCGTAGGGGTCGGTGAGGTCGTCGGCCACAAAAATCTGGTGCGGTCGCACCGCGGCAATCAAGCGCGCTACAGCCGCGGCATCGGCCTCGGTGATGCGGCCACGGCCACTGGGGTCGTCGACATAGAACGGCAGGGACAGCTCGTGCATCTGGTCTTTGCGGATGCCCATGTGGCGGCATGCCATGACACCCTCGCAGGTGAAGATTGAGCCCTTGATGAAACGCATATCGGCGCTGTCGAGGACACTGCCCGACGCCTTGTCGCTCAGGTTCTGGCGCACACCCTGATTGATGCGGTCGTGCTCGCTGCTGCGAATTCCGTAATGACGCGAAATCTTCTCACTGAGGATGAGGTTGCGCAACAGGTCCTCGTCGCTCACGGCCACGTCGCCCGAGGTCATGAACGCCACATGCACGTCGTGACCCTGCTCCACCAGGCGGCGCAGTGTGCCGCCCATCGACACCACCACGTCGTCGGGGTGCGGGCTGAAAGCCAGCACACGCTTGGGATAGGGAGTGGCACGCTCGGGACGGTAGGTGTCGTCGGCATTGGGTTTGCCACCGGGCCAGCCCGTGATGGTGTGCTGCAGGTCGTTGAATATCTTGATGTTCACATTGTAAGCCGAGCCATAGACAGCCACCAGCTCGCCCAGTCCGTGGTCGTTGTAATCTTTGTTGGTGAGTTTGAGCACCGGCTTGCCCGTGAGTGCCGCCAGCCACACGATGGCCCGGCGGATGAGTTTGTCGGTCCACTCGCACGAGGTCACCTTCCAAGGATAGCTGATGCGGGTGAGGCGTGACGCCGCCTCAAGGTCGATGATCACCTTGGTGTTGGAGTGCATCTGCAGAAACGATGCCGGCACCAGGTCGGTGACACGTCCCTCGATGGTGTTGAACACAGCATCGGCGCTGTCTTCGTTCCATGCCACCACAATGATGTGGCGCGCCGCCAGCAGGTTGCTGATGCCCAGCGTGACGGCCGTGAGCGGCGCGTCGTCGCACTTGAAGGCTTCGGCCACGCGCGTCCGCGACTCGCTGGTGAGCAACTGCAGCCGGCAAGTGGTGTTCATGCCCGATCCCGGCTCGTTGTAGGCCAGCGACCCCGTCTTGGTGAGCTCGCACACCAGCAAATCAAGGCCACCGTAGTCCTCAATCTGTGCCTCGTAGGCTTTGCACATCTTGTGCACATTCTCCACCGTGGTCTCACTATTGAAGGTGTGGATGTTCTGCGGCTCGATGTCCACCTTATTATAGAGGTGTTGCTTGAGGCGAGCCAGCGTGCTGAGGCTGTCGTCCTCGGGGACACCCAGACCCAGTTCACTGATGTTGAAGGCCACTACATTGGCAAAACTCACCTTGTCGGCAAAATAAAGCTTCACCAGCTCGTCGTAGACGGCCAGTGCGCATTTCCCCGCGCCGAAACCTATGACGCAACGTCCTTTCTCGCGCACGCAGCGCTCGATGGTCTGGGCCACGTCGGCGGCCGCATCGGCAGCGCCGTCGGCAATCGTTTCCACCACTTTGGTGTAGACACGCTCACATCTTGTGAGCGAAGCCAACTCCACCTCGCTCTCGGGTCGGTAGAGTCGTTTCGACACCTGGTCGAGTTTGATGTGAGAACTCAAGTCAGTCTTCATTATCAATCATCATTTAGTCTGCATTATCAAAAAAACAGCTTGGCCGGCACCCCTGGTGCCAGCCCGCCGGGTCAGTTGCTGTAGAGGTAGCGCTTGATGCTGCGCTTGGGTGTTTTCTCGAACTCGGTGGCAATGAGCTGAATCTTGGCGATGCGCTCATAGGGAGCCACCAGCTTATTGAGCTCGACGCGGATTTTTTCCATCAAGTCGGGGAGCTGGTCGCGGGTCACGCCCAGCTGGTCCATCGACTCATAATCGGGATAAACCAGCGCCACCAGGCGGCCTTCGCGCTCCACCACCAGGCTCTCGTTGACATAAAGCATATTGTTGAGCTTGGCCTCGATTTCCTCGGGATAGATGTTTTGGCCGTTGCTGCTGAGCAACATGGTCTTGAGGCGGCCCTTGATAAAGACGGTGCCGTCGGCGCTGAGCGTGCCCATGTCGCCGGTGTGAAGCCAGCCATCGTCGTGCAGCACCTTGTCGGTGGCCTCGCTGTTGTGGAAGTAGCCCTGCATCACGTTCTCGCCCTTGACGCAAATCTCGCCGGGGATGTTCTCGGGATCGTCGCTCAGAATTTTGCACTCCATGAGTCCGGGCAGGATGCGGCCGGCACTGTGGGGCACGAACTCGCGCCAGGGTGTGTGTGACACCAGCGGTGCGCACTCGGTCATACCGTAGCCCACGGTGAAGGGGAACTTGATTTTATACAGGAAATCCTCCACCTCGGCGTTGAACGGCGCGCCACCCACAATGATTTCCTCAAACTCTCCGCCAAAGGCCTCGATGAGTTTCTTGCGGATTTGGGCATGGATGCGGTTGTCGAGAAAGGGAACGGCCAGCGCCCAGCGCAGCATGCCACGGCTAATCATGGGCACAATCATCTTGCTGTAGATTTTCTCAAGCACCAGTGGCACGCAAATCACCAGGTTGGGCTTGATTTCCTGCATGGCCTTGACCAAAATTTTTGGGCTGGGAATGCGGCCCAGCAACGTGATGTGGCTGCCCACAGCCAGCGGCACCAGCATGTCGAAGGCACAACCATAGGCATGAGCCAGGGGCAGGAACGACAGTGCCCGCGAGCCGCGGTAGTGCAGCTTGGAGTTGATGCCGTACACCAAATTGCCACACAAGTTGTTGCCACTAATCATCACGCCCTTGCTGAAACCCGTTGTGCCACTGGTGTAGTTCAGTTCCATCAGTGCGTCACCGGGAATGTCGGGGTAATGAATGTCGTTGCGGTAGAAACCACTCTTGTACTGGCGGTTGAAGGCTCGTGTGAGTCCAAAGAGATTTTTGCCCACCACCTCACCGGCCTTTTCGGCCAGCAGTTTCTTGTCGTCGAGCGAAATGGCGGCGCGGATGTTGTGCATGTTGTCGAAGTCGAGTGTGTCCCACACCACTTTGCTGGCAAAAAGCAGGGTGGCCTCGCTGTGATTGATAATGTGCTGCGCATCGGTGGGATTGAACTCCGAGAGGATGGGCACCACCACGGCGCCATAGGTGATGGTGCCGATGAACACGGTCACCCACGACGGGGTGTTCTTGCCGATGAGGGCCACCTTGTCGCCATGCTTGATGCCACACTGCTTGTAGAGCAGGTGCAACCTCGCTATCGCGCGAGCAAAGTCGCCATAAGTAAGGGTGGTGCCGGCGTTGTAGTCGCTCAGGGCGGGCAAGTCCCAGTTATCGATGAAACTGCGTTCAAAAATTTTGATGGTATTCTCTTTCAACATAGTCTTTTAAAGTGCAAAATAATGTGGGGCAAAGTTAATGCATTTTTGCCGTATATGCAATTTTTGGGGCACAGCAAGCACGACAGCCCTGCGTCAAACGGGTGTTTCTACGCCTCTCGTCGGCCATCGTCGGAACGATTCGACTTGCGTTTTTTGATTTCACAAATCAGTGACACAACCGACACCAACACGCCCACCACGCCTACCAACAAGGTGATGAGCCCATAATTTTCCTTGCAAAACGTCATGATTGAATCCATACGGCGCTCGTTCGTTGAGATTTCCATCACAAAAATACTAAAAAATGTGCACACTCAGGATTGCGCCCCAACAAAATCAAAATAAATTTTGCATTTGTGGCGCTTTTGACTTAATTTTGCCAAAGAAACAAAACTAATACATCAATAAACAACCGACTGATATGAACTTAGAAGGAAGACGCGAAAGCAGCAATGTGGAAGACCGCCGAGGTATGAGCACAGGCACCAAGATGGGCGTGGGCGGCATTGGCGGACTCATCATTGCGGGCATCATCACCCTGCTCATGGGTGGTAACCTCGGAGATGTGCTCCAGCAGGCAGGAAACATGAATTTGGGAGAGCAAGTGCAAACCCAGGGTGAGCAAAACTTCACCGCCGAAGAGCAAGAACTGGCCAAATTCGCAAGTGTGATTGAGGCCAGCACCGAAGACGTGTGGTCACAGATTTTCCGTGAAAACAACCTGGGACAGTACCAGCCCCCCACGCTGGTGCTCTACACCGGCTCCACACAGACCGCCTGCGGACAAGGAAACGCCGCCGTGGGGCCGTTCTACTGCTCGGGCGACCAAAAACTTTACCTCGACCTCTCGTTCTTCAGCACCATGAAGAAGCAGCTGGGTGCCGATGGCGACTTTGCCTACGCCTATGTGATTGCACATGAGGTGGGACACCACATTGAGTACCTCACCGGCACACTGCAACAGGCGCATCAGCAGATGAACCGCCTCAATGAGGCCGATGCCAACAGGGTATCGGTGCGGCTGGAGTTGCTGGCCGACTTCTATGCCGGCGTGTGGGCACACTATGAGAACAGGTCGTTCGGCTCGCTCGACGACAGTGACCTGATGGAGGCCATCAAGTGCGCACAGGTGATTGGTGACGACTACCTGCAGAAGCGCTCGCAGGGCTATGCCATGCCCGAGAGCTTCACACACGGCACAAGCGAGCAGCGCATGAAGTGGTTCAAACTGGGATTTGACACGGGCGATATCCGCCGTGGCACCACCTTCCAGCAGAGCGACGCCACGCTGTGACGCGCCCTCCCGCGCCATGACGCACAAAAAAGCCCGGGCAATCGTTGTCCGGGCTTTTTTTGTATGTGTGGCACATCAATCCACAATGAGCATGGCGTCGCCATAGGCACCGAAGCGGTACTTCTGCTCAACGGCCTCGCGGTAGGCGCTCATGGTGTTTTCATAGCCACCGAAGGCAGCCGTCACCATCAGCATGATGCTGTAGGGCATGTGGAAGTTGGTCACCAGCGCATCAGTTGTCGAGAAGTCGTAAGGCGGGAAGATGAACTTGTTGGTCCAGCCGGCATAAGGCTTGATGTGACCATTCATGCCCACGGTGCTCTCCATGGCGCGCAGCACCGAGGTGCCCACGGCGCAAATCCGGCCACCGGCATCACGCACTTGGTTCACATGCTCGGCCAGCTTCGGCGTCACCTCCATCTGCTCACTGTCCATGCGATGCTTGGTGAGATCCTCCACATCGATGTCGCGATAGCTGCCCAGCCCGATGTGCAGCGTGAGGTAATCGGCAGCGATGTCGTTGATTTCCATGCGGCGCATCAACTCACGGCTGAAGTGCAGTCCTGCGGCAGGAGCCACCACAGCGCCCTCGTGGCGTGCGAAGATGGTCTGATAGCGCTCGGCGTCGTCGGGTTCGGCCTCCCGGTTGATGTAATAAGGCAAGGGAGTGCTGCCCAGTGCGTAAAGGTTGCTCTTGAACTCATCGTGCGGGCCATCGTAGAGGAAACGCAGGGTGCGACCTCGCGATGTGGTGTTGTCAATCACCTCGGCCACCATCGAGTCGTCGAGCCCGAAGTAAAGTTTGTTGCC
Source organism: Muribaculaceae bacterium (assembly GCA_017483645.1). Taxonomy (GTDB): domain Bacteria; phylum Bacteroidota; class Bacteroidia; order Bacteroidales; family Muribaculaceae; genus Sodaliphilus. Next base: position 7,061 of record JAFUWD010000061.1, read on the forward strand.
TATGCGGATTTTGCGGGCAGGCTCCACCAGCACGTCCCACAACTTGTGTTCCTCGTTGAGTTCACGCAAGAGAAACACCTCGATGCGTGCGCCGGTTTTTTCCTTGTTGCCCAGCAACTTGGCCGGAAACACTTGTGTGTCATTGAACACCATCATGTCGTGGGGTTTGAAATACTCCAATATTTCCTTGAACACGCGGTGTTCTATTTCTCCGCTTTTGCGGTGCAACACCAGCAGTCGCGATTCATCACGGTTATGTTCGGGGTGAGTGGCGATGAGCTCACTCGGCATCTTGGTGTCGAATTCTGAGAGTTTCATTGCTGTTTATGTTTATTACGTTTTTCTTTCATTTTCAGGGCGCGCTCCCTGTTGGCCACGCGCTCTTGCTCCAATCGCTCGGCCTCGGCCTGCTCGGGGCTCACATAGTCGGCGGCGTGCAGCATGTCAGTGAGCTGGTCAAGCGTGTGGCACCGGTCGATGGTCACATCGCCCACTCGCGTGCGGCGCAGCCCGGTGAGGTGGGCACCACTTCCCAAAGCAGCCCCGATGTCTCGGGCCAGCGCACGGATATAGGTACCCTTGCTGCACACCACCCGCACCACCAGGTCGGGCAGATGGAACTCCTCGAGTTCTATCTCGTCAACCACAAGAGTTTTGGGCCTGATGGCCACGTCCTGCCCGCGACGCGCCAATTTATAGGCGGGCTTGCCATCGACCTTGCACGCCGAGAACGCCGGCGGCACCTGCTCGATGCTGCCGGTGAACTGTTCATGCAGCACGCGCTCCACCTGCTCGCGGGTGATATGCTCCCACGGATAGGTGGCATCGACCTCGGTTTCCAAGTCATACGACGGCGTGGTGGCGCCCAGCCGGATATTGGCCACATATTCTTTCACTCCGCTCTGCAACTGCTCGATGCGCTTGGTGGCATGGCCTGTGACGATGAGCAGCACGCCGGTAGCCAACGGGTCGAGCGTGCCGGCATGACCCACCTTGAGGTTGTAATGCCCCAAATGGGAACGCAGCACACCGCGCACCTTCTTCACAATGGCAAACGACGTGAGCCGTAACGGCTTGTCGACACAGAAGACTTCACCTTCTACCGGATTGAGCAGCATCATGCACTAACAGAGATTAGGTGGTCAGTTGAGTTGCGAAACGATGATGGTGACAAGACCTGCCACGGCACAATAGATACCAAAGTAAATGAGCTTGCCGCGCTTCACGATGTTAATCATCCACTTGCAGGCCACACAGCCGGCCACAAAAGCCGCCACAAAGCCCACCACCAGCGGCAGGGTGTCGATGCCGCCAAACACGGCCTCGCCCTTGAGTCCCTTCACCACGTCGAGCAAAGCCTCGCCCAGGATGGGAGGTATCACCATCAGGAACGAGAATTGCGCCAGCGACTCCTTTTTGTTGCCCAAAAGCAAGCCGGTGGCGATGGTGCTGCCCGAGCGCGACAAGCCGGGCATCACGGCGCATGCCTGTGCAACGCCGATAATCAGGGCGTCGCGCCACGAGATGCGCTCCTTGGGGCGCGGGCGGGCAAAGTAGCTGAACGTGAGCAGCGCGGCCGTCACCAGCAGCATGACGCCCACGATGAGCAAGCCCGAGCCGAACACATCTTCCACCTTGTCCTTGAAGAACACGCCCACGATGCCCACGGGAATCATCGAGATGAGGATGTTAATCATGTACTTGGTCTCGTCGTTCATCTTGAACTTGAACAATCCCTGCAACAGCCAAGCCACCTCGCTCCACAGCACCACCAGCGTGCTCAGCACGGTGGCCACATGCACCAGCACGGTGAACATCAGGTTGTCCGAACCCTCGATGCCGAAAAGGGCGGCACCGATGGCCAGGTGACCACTGCTGCTCACCGGCAGATACTCGGTCAGACCCTGGATGATGCCTAAAATCAATGCTTGCAACCAATCCATGTCCCGCGATTATTTGTTAGTGGAATCGTCTTTGTCTTTTTTCTTGTACATGATGGCAAAGGCCATCAACACAAAGCCTGCCAACGCTATCATGGGACCCACCACCGTGCGGCGGCTCTCAAAAATGGCGTTGTTAAACGTGGCGCCGTCGTTGGCACTGCCGGTCATCAGTGCAAAGCCCAGCACTATCAGCACCAGGCAAATGGACATCATCACAAAATTCACCTTGCCCAGCGGCAACCGAGCACCATTCTCACTTGATTTCTTTTCTTCTTTTGCCATAATGATTATCAATCGTGCAACAGTGGGGTCCACACACGACACACCACCAAATATCAGTGTAGGCCACTGAACAAAACAAACCAGCTTGCTTCTTCCAGAGCGCCACCTGATTATACTAAAAATCGTCTGCAAAGATACAACACCGCCACCCCCCTTGTCAAGACTTTTCGCATTTTTTTAGATTTTCACCCGTGCCAGTAACTATTCAGCGAATAGTATCAAGGAGTGCCCTATCGGGCAGAAATCTCACAAATCAATTCAAATCTTTATATTTTTCGACATATAAATTTGTTTGATTTGGTTAGATTTGAATGATTTCTCGCCGCAGGCGACTCAAAAAGATGAATCG
>JAFUWD010000034.1 GCA_017483645.1 Muribaculaceae bacterium
CGCAGAGTCACTCAACGCAAAGCTCAAGAACTTCAGAGCGCAAGTCAGAGGCGTTGTAGACACCAAATTCTTCCTCTACAGAGTCTCGCTCATCTTCGGATAAGACCGTCCCAAACACAGGTTTTTGCAAGTGACCCGAAAAATCTTATCATTTTGTGCGAAAACTCCCACCGAAAACCCTGTACCCTCACATTTCCGCACCCGGTGCCGCATCAAGCCGCACAGGAGAGGACAGAACGATGCACCGTGACGATGATGACTTATTTTGCGCCGGCGGCAGGCTCTTGATTCTGCCACTGGGTGGGCGTCACACCCATGGCACGCTTGAAGGCTCGGTTGAAATTGGGCGTGTCGGCATAGCCGCACAGCACTCCCACCTCGGCAATGGTCAGCTGCCGCTGGGTGTCGAGCAGATGACAGGCGCGGCGAAGCCTGATGGATTGAATCAGATTTTGAGGTTTCTGGCCGGTAGCGTCTTGAACTCGCTGCCTCAACCGGTAAGGGCTCATGCCCATGCGCCGGGCCACTGCGGCCACATCGAGGGTGCCTTCATCGAGCAGCTGGTTGACGACCGTTTCTATTTGTTGTTCCAGAGTGGGAGCTGGGGCAGGCGAATCTTCGGGCACCGCAGGCTCGACAGCCTCGCGACTGCTGCGATAGTCGTCCAATAGCTCATGGTACTTGTCGCGTAATTCCTCCAATCGCTCATGCAAGCGCTTGTTCTCTTGACGCTGGCGCTCTTGACGGCGCCGCATGAGCCACCACACAGCCAGCGCCAAGAGCACAAGCAATACAAACGCCACCAGAGCAATGCGCGCCATGCGCTGGTGCGACGCACGCTCGGCAAGGTTCTGGGCTTGCAATTCATCATTGCGCAGCTCCGAGTGGTAACGCCCCATGCTCAGTGCGGTCTCGCTGTCGTAGATGGAGTCCTTCAGCTCCTTGTAACGCTCCATTTGCCGCAGAGCCTCTCTCGGGTCGCTGGGTTTCAAGGCTCTGTAAAGACCCAGACGGGCATGGCTCTCATTGTAAAAGTCATGCAATTTCACAAACAGGTCGACAGCCTCGCTATAGTATTCGGCAGCCTCGGCATGCCGATTTTCGGCCAGCTGCACACCGCCCATCTGGTTGCAGGCGATGCCCAACGACTGCAGGTTGCCGTCGGCACGGAGTTGCGGAATGGCTACTTGCAGGGCGCGGCATGCCACATCGGTGCGGTTGAGCCACAACAGGGCGGCAGCCATCTGTGCCAGGCGCACGGCCGCCTTGTCGGGGCGCTGCAAGCGCTTTTCGAGTTGATAGGCCTTTGTAGCGTAGGACAACGACTTGACCTCATCGCCCATCGCATGATAAACCTCGCTGGCCATGCCGCACAGCACCGCCATGCGCACGGGATTATCGACCTTTCGCGACTCGTTGATGCCGCGCAGCACATATTGCTCGGCCTCCTTGGGCTGACGGGCCGCCATGTAGATGGCTGCCAGCGTGTTGAGGCTGGAACTGATTCGGTCGGCATCCTGGCTGGCACAGTCCTGACGGTAACAACGCTGGGCATAATGCGCGGCACGCTCGTAATCCGACAGACGGATGTAATTCACCGCCAGCAGGTTCAGGCAGTCGCCCAGCGCCACCGGGTCGTTGCCCCGCTCCAGCAGGGGCAGCGCTTTCAGCGCCAATCGCACCGACTGTTCGTAGCGCTGCGCGTCACAGTAATACTCCGCGCCCCAGTACCACACTTGCGACGACACCGAGTCGCGCGGCGTATCGTCGCCGAAAATAACAGTCTCGTCGATGAAACCGCTGGCATGCAGGGCTTCGAAAAAGGCGTTGGCCACTGAAACTTGCTGATGGGTGTCGTATTCGGCAAGCAGTGAGTCGGCCGCCTCACGCGAATGGGCCGCCGCCACCGATAAAAACAACACAAGCAACGCCACCACCCATCGGCTGGCGTCACTTGTTGGTAGATAGGGTCGGGACATCATCGTGCCTTGGTGCCGTGTCATGCACCTGCCGATGTACTCACGCGACGTGCACATAAGAATCACTCGTTCTTGGCGTCGGCTTCACTCACACCGGCCAGAGCGGGGTCGATGAGGATACGGCCGCAATACTCGCACACGATGATTTTCTTGTGCATCTTGATTTCCATCTGGCGCTGGGCCGGAATGCGGTTGAAGCAACCGCCACAGGCGTTGCGCTGAACGTAGACCACGCCCAAACCGTTGCGGGCGTTCTTGCGGATGCGCTTGAAGGCGGTGAGCAGACGGGCGTCGATTTTGCCCTCAAGTTTCTTGGCTTGCTCACGCAGCTTCTCCTCGTCCTGCTTGGTCTCGCTCACGATTTCGCTCAGCTCGCTCTTCTTGTCGGCCAGCACATGCTTGTGATCGTCAAGGATTTCCTGTGCGTGGTCAATCTCGGCTTGGATGGCATCGATTTTTCGGGCTGCCTCGTTCATTTTCTTCTCGGCCAGCTCAATGTTGAGGTGCTGATACTCAATCTCCTTGGTAAGATAGTCGTACTCGCGGTTATTGCGCACGTTGTCCTGCTGCTGCGTGTAGCGGTCGATGTCGGCAATGGCCTGGTCGCGCATGGCGGCCTGCTGCTTGATGTCGCCGTTAAGAGCGGCAATTTCCTCGGCAAAGTTGGTCACACGCGTCTGCAGCCCCGCTATCTCATCTTCCAGATCCTGAACCTCAAGCGGCAGCTCTCCGCGCAGGGTCTTGATGCGGTCCACCTCGGAGAGGATGGTTTGCAGGTGATACAGCGTTTTCAGGCGCTCCTCGACAGTGAGTTCTTTTTCTTCCTTTTTAGCCATAGATTATAAATATTTTATCTGATTTGTTTCGTCTTTCGCAAAAGCGACTGCAAAGTTAGGATTTTTTTTCTGAATTATGTCATAAAAAATCTCTTTTGTAAAGTGTTCGCTCTCATAATGACCCACGTCGACCATGACAATGCGGTCGTTTTTCTCAAGGAAATCGTGGTATTTCATGTCACCGCTGACAAACACCTGAGCGCCTGCCGCTATGGCCTTGTCGGCCAAGAACGCGCCTGCGCCGCCGCACAGCGCCACGCGGGTCACACGGGTGCGAGGGTCGCCGCTGTAGCGCACGCCGTCGGCCTCGAAAGCCGCTTTGCAGCGTGCCACAAAATGCTCTACCGTGGTCGGCTCCACATTGCCCACCACGCCGCACCCCACCTGCGGTCCTGCCGCGGGATGGGCCTCAAGCACCTCCACATCGGTCATGGCCAAGCGCTGCGCCATGTGCCACGACACGCCACCGGGGGCGTTGTCCATGCTGGTGTGGGCGCTGTACACGGCCACGTCGTGCTTCACGGCGGCGGCCACCACGCGCTCGGTCACGCTGTCGCCCACCAGGTGCTTGATGCCGCGGAAGATGAGCGGATGGTGCGAAATGACCAGATTACAGCCTCGGCCGATGGCTTCGGCCATCACGGCCTCGGTGGCGTCGGTGCACAGCAGCACACCGGTCACCACCGCATGGCGGTTGCCCACCTGCAGGCCGCTGTTGTCCCACTCCTCCTGATAGGCCAGCGGAGCTTTCTGCTCAATGGCGTCGATGATTTCCTGTACGGTCATGGCGCTGCAAGGTCAAGATTTCTTGATGTCGATGCACAACTCGTCGAGCTGCTGCTGCGCAATGGGGCTGGGAGCGTCGAGCATCACGTCGCGGCCGCTGTTGTTCTTGGGGAAAGCGATGCAGTCGCGGATGCTGTCGAGGCCGGCCATAATCGACACAAAGCGGTCGAAGCCGAATGCCAGTCCTGCATGAGGGGGCGCGCCGTATTTGAACGCGTTGATCAGGAAGCCGAACTGAGCCATGGCCTGCTCGGGAGTGAAGCCCAAAATCTTGAACATCTTTGCCTGAAGGTCGCCCTCGTGGATACGCAGCGAGCCACCGCCCACTTCAATGCCGTTGCACACAAAGTCGTAGGCCATGGCGCGCACACGCTCGGGATGCTCATCGAGCAGGGGTATATCGGCCGGATTGGGCATCGTGAACGGGTGGTGCGTGGCCATGAGGCGCTGTTCCTCGTCGCTCCACTCAAACAACGGGAAGTCAACAATCCACAAGCACTCGAAACGGTTCTTGTCGCGCAGGCCCAGGCGGTCGCCCATCTCCAGTCGCAGGGTGCACAGCTGGGTGCGTGTCTTGTTGGCATTGTCACCGCTCATCAGCAGCACCAGGTCACCATCGTTGGCTCCCATCTTGACTTTGAGCTGTTGCCACACAGCCGGGTCGTAGAACTTATCGATGCTGCTCTTCACGGTACCGTCGGCGTTGAACTTGACATAAACCAAGCCCTTGGCGCCCACCTGCGGACGCTTCACGAAGTCGACCAGGCCGTCGAGCTGCTTGCGGGTGTAGTCGGCACATCCGGGAACGCAGATGCCGCCAATGTATGCCGCCTCGTTAAACACCGGGAACGTGCCCGTGCCTTTGAGCACATCCTCCACCTCCACAAAGGTCATGCCGAAGCGCAGGTCGGGTTTGTCACTGCCATAGAGGCGCATGGCCTCGTGCCACGTCATCTGCTGCAACTTGGCCGGCAGTTCCACACCGCGCACTTCCTTGAACAGGTGGCGGGCCAAACCCTCGAACACCTCAATCACATCCTCCTGGTCCACAAAACTCATCTCGCAGTCAATCTGCGTGAACTCGGGCTGACGGTCGGCGCGCAAATCCTCGTCGCGGAAGCACTTGGCTATCTGGAAATAGCGGTCGAAGCCAGCCACCATGAGCAATTGTTTCAGCGTTTGCGGGCTCTGCGGCAGAGCGTAGAACTGACCGGGATTCATGCGCGAGGGCACCACAAAGTCGCGCGCTCCCTCGGGCGTGGAACCAATCAAAATGGGCGTTTCAACCTCCAAGAAACCCTTGTCGTCGAGATAGTTGCGAATCAGGATAGCCATATTGTGACGCAGTTCCAAATTCTTGCGCACAGCCTGGCGGCGCAGGTCCAGATAGCGGTAACGCATGCGCAAGTCGTCGCCGCCATCGGTGTTGTCCTCGATGGTGAAGGGCGGCGTCACGCTCTCGCTGAGCACGCGCAGCTCGTTAGCGATGATTTCCACATCACCCGTGGCCATGTTGGCATTCTTGCTCTGCCGCTCGGCCACAGTGCCACGCACCTGAATCACAAATTCACGCCCCAGATGGTTGGCACGCTCACACAGGTCGGCATCGTTCTCGTTGTTGAACACAATCTGGGTGATGCCATAGCGGTCGCGCAGGTCAACAAACGTCATGCCTCCCATTTTGCGAGTGCGCTGCACCCATCCTGCCAGGGTCACTACCTCGCCCACATGCTCCAGGCGAAGTTCTCCACAAGTTCTTGTTCTGTACATATTCTTAGTCTTGTTGTTATGGTTTTTCGGTCCGTTACAATCTACAAAGTTACAACATTCTTGGCACTTTCAGCCCCGAATCAAGAAAAAATAGCCATTTTTTTCAAATAATTATCAATTATCCC
>JAFUWD010000035.1 GCA_017483645.1 Muribaculaceae bacterium
GATACAAAAAAACAAGGAGACGGCAAATTCTCTCCGTCTCCCTTGTGCGAATGCATCGTTCATTCACCGGTTCAGTTCTTGCCCATCACGATGCCCACCAGTGCGGTGACATCGGGCACGCCCACCTCGGTGTCGCCGTTGATGTCGCCTTTCTCCTGCACCACGGGCAGCACACGGTCGGGCAACCGGAAGCCGCCTTCAAAGAACACTTTGCCACCTGTGCATTTGGGGTCAATGAGACTTCCCAGGTCACCATCAATCTCGGCCAGCACTTCGTTGTTCTCGTTGATGATATAGGTGGTTTCGGCAATCATGTTCCAGTCGGCATCGCGTTGGCGATAATTGACAATCACCTCCACCAAGTCGTCGTTGTTGAACAGATCGACTGTGGCCTGTATCGAACAGCCTCCATCATCAAAATCACCTGAATAGGAGCCCAAGCCCTCCAAACGATAACTGGAGTTGCCTTCGGGGGCCGGCAGCTCGATGGTGAATTGCTTGTAGAGGGTGGTGAAATCGAGTTCATAGATGGTGATTCGCAATTTGCCATTGGTCGTGGTGCAAAACAAGGGGCGGATGCTGTTTTCGGCAAAGGAGTACATCACACGGTCGAAAGGATAAGGATAATCAGCCCGGTAATTGTCGTCTTCGGTCATTTCAACGGGAATGGGGAGTTTGTTGATGACCAAATCGGCAGCGCCGGCGCCTGCGGCCATGAAAGCCAGCATCAAAACAAAAGTAAAGTATCTTTTCATAATGATTTATAATTTAGTTTTCAAATACTATAAAGAGTTGCCCCTATGGCTCGTCATAGGGGCAACTCTCAAAATATCGGTCTATCCCTTCTTTTTACAGGTTGGGGTTGATTTTGCTCCACTCGCTGATGGGCGGCACGATGCCCAGCGTCACCAGCTCGTCGCGCATCTTGCACAGGTGCTCGTAGCTGGCATCGAGCTTGGCGTTCTCCTCGGGGGTGCCGCAGGGCACCTCGTAGGTGGCGCCATTCTCGTCGAGCGTGGTCTTCATGGCCATCATGATGTGGTCGTACTTGTCGTTCTGCACATAGGTGCCCACGGGGAAGCGGAATTTCTCACCGCCCATGACGGAACGGATCATTTCCACCGACAGGTAAGCCGGGCTCTGGAACGACGAGCGTCCACGCAGCTTGATGATGGCGGCACCGCCTTGTGTCACAGCCGTCTTCATGGCTTCCCACTCCTCGGCGGGGAATTCCTCGGTGCCGATGATGTCGGTGAGCTTGCGGCCTGCAATCTCCACATGGCTGCCGAACACGGCCATCTGCTCGCCGTGGCCGCCATAGGTGGCGCAACCCGTGATTTCGTCTTGCATCACACCGAATTTCTTGGCCAGGGCGCTTTGCAGGCGCGTGGTGTCCAGGGCGGCCAGCGTGGTCACCTGCGAGGGCTTCAGGCCGCTATAGAGCAACGTCACCAGACCCGTGAGGTCGGCGGGATTGAAGATAATCACCACATGCTTCACGTCGGGGCAATACTTCTGGATGTTCTGGCCCAGTTCCTCGGCAATCTTGCAGTTGCCAGCCAGCAAGTCCTCGCGCGTCATGCCCTCCTTGCGGGGAGCGCCACCGCTCGAGATGATGTACTTGGCATTGGTGAAAGCCTCGGCCACATCGGTGGTGGCAGTGATTTTGACGTTGCCGAATCCACTCTGGCGCATTTCCTCGGCCACACCTTCGGGCGAGAACACGTCGTAGAGGCAAATGTCGTTAGTAAGGCCCATCATCAGGGCGGTTTGAACCATGTTCGAGCCAATCATGCCGGCAGCGCCGACGATGACCAGTTTGTCATTTGTTAAAAAAGCCATGTCTTAAAATAGTTTGTTTAATGGTTTATAGGTTGAAAAAAATCAAATTTCTCTCTCGTTGTGAGTGCCGCAGCACAATCACACCACAAAGTTACACATTTCTTGGCAGTGCGCAAATTTATTCGGCGCTCATGTTGTTTAAATATATTTAAAACGCGCCGATTCACCCATCGCGCAAATCGCGGGCGCGATTGTTGCGGATACTGAAAAAATGATGTAACTTTGTCGTCATGGAACAGGAATTTGCGTCATCACTGCTCGAAAACGCCGTCAGCGAGTTCGCCAAGCTGCCGGGCATCGGCCGCAAGACGGCTCTGCGACTGGTGCTCTACCTGCTCAAGCAGGAGCCGGGGCAGGCCGAAGCCTTCGGCGAGGCCATCGTGCGCTTGCGCCGCGAAATAGGCTACTGCACCGTGTGCCACAACATCAGCGAGACGCCCGTGTGCCCCATCTGCAGCAATCCGGGCCGCGACGCCGCCACCATCTGCGTGGTGGAGAACGTGAAAGACGTGATGAGCATCGAGAACACCCACCAGCATCACGGGCTCTACCATGTGCTGGGAGGGCTCATTTCACCCATGGACGGCGTGGGGCCGCAGGACATCGAAATCGATTCGCTCGTGGCACGGGTGGCCGCAGGAGGCATCAAGGAGGTCATTCTGGCCCTGAGCGCCACGATGGAGGGCGACACCACCAATTTCTACATCTTCCGCCGGCTGGCACCCTACCCCGACGTGCGCATCACCATCCTGGCGCGCGGGGTAAGCGTGGGCAACGAGATTGAGTACACCGACGAGCTGACGCTGGGGCGTTCCATCCTGAACCGCACCCTCTTCAGCGACACGTTTCACAAAGAATAACCACCCCAGTCATGGCCGATAATTTTCTTGAAAAACAACGACAGGACTTCGAGGCGGCAAAGGCCCGGAAAGAACAGGAGCGGCGCCGACGGTTGCAACGCTTCGCCGAGCAATACCGCAAGCGCAAGGCGGCATCGGGCCACAAGCAAGAGCATCAGTAAGCATCATGGATATAACGGTTGTCATAGTCAACTATCGCGTCAAGCTGTTCCTGGAGCAGACGCTGCGTTCGGTCGAGGAGGCCACCCAAGGCCTCGATGCCGAGGTCATCGTTGTGGACAACAACTCGGGCGACGACAGTATCGACTTCGTGCGGCAGCGTTTCCCGCAAGTCACCTTCATCGAGAACACCGACAACGTGGGCTTTGCCCGGGCCAACAATCAGGCCATCATGCGGGCCGCAGGCCTCTTCACCCTCATCCTCAACCCCGACACCATCATCAGCCGCCCGTGCATCGAGCAGTGCATCGAGTGGATGCGCGGCCACGAGCGTTGCGGCGCCATCGGGGTGCGCATGGTCGACGGAAACGGCGTGTTCCTGCCCGAGAGCAAGCGCGCTTTTCCCACGCCGTGGGTATCGTTCTGCAAGATTTTCGGGCTGTCGGCGCTGTTTCCGCGCTCGCGGTGGTTCGCGCGCTATCACCTCCGCTACCTCGACGACCGCCAGCCACACCGCATCGACATCCTGGCCGGTGCCTTCATGCTGTGCCGCACGACCCTGCTGCAACAGGTGGGCGGCTTCGACGAGGACTTTTTCATGTACGGCGAGGACATCGACCTCTCCTACCGGATGGTGCTGGCAGGCTACGAAAACTGGTTTCTGCCGGTGGAAATCATCCACTACAAGGGCGAGAGCACCAAGAAAGACTCGATGCGCTACGTGCGGGTCTTTTATGAGGCCATGCTCATCTTCTACCGCAAGCACTATCCGCGCATGGGCGTGGTGTTCTACCCCATCGTGAAGCTGGGTGTGCTGGTGCGGGCTTCGATGGCGGCACTCAAGCGCCTGCTCAAGTGGCCCAAGCGCCGTGCAGGTGGCGCGCATGCCGCCCACGCCCGATGGGTGGTGCTCAGCGATGACCCCGCGCGGGTGGCAACAGCGGCCGGCATCAGCACCTACGGCACCTCACTGCCCGCCGACGGCGCAGCCAGCGTGCTCATCGACGACGGCACCCACAACTACGACGCCATCATCGGCATCATTGCGTCGGGTAGCCGAAAAGGCCTGGACTTCCACATCTGGTCGCACCGCAACCAACTCATCATTTCACCTAAAATGCAACAATCATGACACACTCCTCTCTGCTCAGCGACGACGTAATCGCCCTCCGGGCCCTCGAGCCCACCGACCTCGATGTGCTTTTCAAGTGGGAAAACGACACCGACCTGTGGACGGTGACCGACACCGTGGCGCCCTACTCGCGCCAGGTGCTGTGGCAATATCTGGAAAACTACACCGCCGACATCTACCAAAGTCACGAGCTACGACTCATGGCGGTGCTCAAGGACACCGGCGAGGCGGTGGGAATTGTGGACCTGATGAATTATTCCCCGCTCAACAACCGCGCCGAGTTCGGCCTGCTCATCGCCGCCGAGCACCGTGGCAAGGGTTATGGCGAGCGGGCACTCGCGCTGGCTTGCAACTATGCCCGCAACCACATCGGGCTGCGGCAAATCTACGCCTACGTGGCCAGCGACAACACCACCTGCCTGCACCTGCTGCATGAGGGCGGCTTCAGCACCATCGGCACGCTGCACCAGTGGCGGCGCCGCGGCACGCACTACCACGACGTGGTGATGCTGCAATGCATTCTATCGTAATCTCACGCTCACAGCCCATCTCCCGGCCATGAAACACACACACTCTATTTCCGCTTTTCTGGCGCTGGCATGCTTTCTCCTCACCGCCAGCGTCCATGCCCAGCAATGGGACAACTATCGCCCCGACGTGACCACGGTGCAGCTCGACAGCACCAATCTGCCCATCATGCTCATCGATGTGGACGGCGCCATGATTTTCAAGGACGACTACATCACGGCACGCATGAAAATCATCGACAACGGCCAGGGGAACATCAATTATCTCGACACCGTGGCGCATCCGGGCCAGCACATCGGCTACGACGGGTTCATCGCCATCAAGTATCGCGGCAATTCTTCCTTCGGCAGCGCCGACAAGAAGCCCTACACCATCCGCACCCTCGCGCAACCGCTCGAGCAGGGCGGCAAAAAGCTGAAGGTGGAATTGATGGGATTGCCCAGCGACAACAACTGGGCACTGCAGGCCTCCTACGCCGACAAATCGTTCATGCGCGACCTACTTTCTTACACGCTGGCTCATCGCTACATGGAGTTCACCCCGCAAGGACGCTACTGCGAGATGCTGCTCGACGGCATTTACTATGGCGTCTACATCTTGAGCGAGAAGGTGACCAAGGGCGAAAACCGGCTGAACCTGAAGTCGCCCGGCGACAGCGGTGACAAGCTCACAGGCGACTATCTGATTGAGGTGGACCGCGAGGACGAGCCGGGTTTTTACAGCGACTTCAGGCCCTACAGCAACAGCGGATGGGCCATCTCATCGGGGAAAATCTATTTCCAATTTGATGAGCCCGACGCCGACGCTATCACCCAGCAGCAAGAAGCCTACATCAAGCAGGCTGTGCACGACATGGAGAATGCCTTCCGCACAGGGCAGGATTACGCCAGCCACTTCGATGTGGCATCGATGATTGACTACCAGCTGGCCACCGAGGCATCGCACAATGTGGACGGATACCGCCTGAGCGCTAAACTCTACAAGCGGCGCGACAGCGTGGATCCGCGCTTCCACATCGCGCTCTGGGACATGAACCTGGCATGGGGCAACGCCGACTACTACAGCGGCTCGAGCACCAACGGATGGGTGCATGAGATGAACAACACGCTGGTGCGCTATCGCGACGACAAGCTGATTCCGCTATGGTGGTACGTTGTGAACCATGACGACTCTTATCTCAGCGCCCTCAAGCGCAGGTGGACTCAGTGCCGCGACGAGGATTACAGCACCGAGCACATCAACGAGGTCATCGACTCGCTCGCGCTCACGCTCACGCGCTGCGGAGCCATCGACCGCAACTACACGGCCTGGCCCAGGCTGAACACCTATGTGTGGCCCAACCCCTACGTGGGCGGCACGTTTGCCAACGAAGTGGCTCACCTCAAGCAGTGGATTAACTTGCGCATGCAGTTCATGGACCGCCAGCTCTACGCGCCTGTGGCAGGCGACGTGAATGGCGACGGCGAACTGTCAATCGCCGACCTCACCATGCTTGCCGACCTGGTGCGCAATCAAGACAGCAACAAGCGCAGCGATGTGAATGGCGACCATGAGACAAGCATTGCCGACGCCACCGCCCTGGTGGCGCTGCTCATGGACCGGGACAGCGACGCTGCGGACTGAGTGCAGCCACCGCTCAGCGTATTACCGTGCCGGGAGCCTGCGGATGGAACGTGTTCTTTACCCACACGGCGATGCCCTTGCTTGCCACGGGGGCGATGGTGGGCGGATAAATGACCTTGGCGCCGGCATCGCACAGCCGCTGCGCCTCGGCATAAGTCATCTCGGGAATCAATACGGCATCGGCATTGCGCCGCGGGTCGCTGTCGTAAAATCCATCCACATCGGTCCAGATCTCAAGACTGTCGGCATCGAGGGCGGCCGCCACCAGCGCGGCGGTGTAGTCGCTGCCGCCACGGCCCAGCGTGGTAGCCTGGCCGGTGACGGCATCCTGAGCGATGAAGCCCTGAAGCACCACGCGCTCATGGCCGCACGAGCCCAGCACTTGCACAATCAGGCGCTCGGTGAGGGCGGCATCAAGCACAGGCTTGCCCGCGTCGTCGGGGCGAGTCTTGATGAAACTGGGCGAGTAATAAGGCGCGGCATCATCGAGCATGCTGGCCACGATGGCACTCGACAATATTTCGCCGTGGCACACGATGGTGTCGGCCAAGCGGCGGCGTTCCGGCTCGTCGAGGTCGGCGTTAAGGCACAGCATCGAGAAGAACGATGCCAGATTGCCGTCGACAAATTGCTCCACCACCTGCCGGGCCTGATGCTGGCGCGCGGCGGGCACCACCTGCTCTATCACATCCATGTGCCGCTGCCGCACGGCAGCCAGCAGGGGCTCATAGCCGGCATCGTGCGCGCTTGCCAGCCGTGTCATCTCTATCAATTGGTTGGTGACACCGCCCAGTGCGCTCACCACCACTATCACCGAGCCCTGCTGTGCCTCGACGATGCGCTTCACGTTCAGCAAACTCTCGACACTGCCCACCGAAGTGCCGCCAAATTTCATTACTTTCATCCTGTGCTACTGATTGGTTGGTTTATAACAACAAAAATACTAAAATCTCGATGGAAATCACAATTATTGTGCCAAAATTTGTGACGTTGGCCAATTCCATGTTGTTTCCACCCGGTGACAGCGCAACTCTCCCCCTAAGTTAGGGGGAATGGCCGCAGGCCGAGGGAGTGTGTCCCCACGGCGAGGGTGGCAGCGACGCTGGTTGACACACTCCTCAGTCGCTTCGTGACGGCTCCCCTAACTTAGGGGAGCAGCTTAACTCCCTCTCAGTCAACCTGTGAGGATGGAATTGATTGTGCCTCTTCGAGGAACTGTCGCACGGCACCGCTTCGCGCCAGCGTAGTTCTCCCCCTAAGTTAGGGGGAGTGGCCCGTAGGGCCGAGGGAGTGTGTCCCCACGGCGAGGGTGGCAGCGACGCTGGTTGACACACTCCTCAGTCGCTTCGCGCCAGCTCCCCTAACTTAGGGGAGCAGTTTAACTGCCTCTCAGTCAACCTGTGAGGATGGAATTGATTGTGCCTCTTCGAGGAACATTCGGTGAAATCGTCGTCATCAACCCCATGTTTGCCGCTGTCGCGCCGAAACATGGGGCTTTGGCATATTGTGCGTCTCCGACGCACCACCACCGAGACCTTGTCCTCATGGCGCGGGGTCGCTGCGGTCGTTCATCGAAGATGAACCATTTGACAGAGCCCCTTGTTTCGGCACCGCAGGTGTCAAACATGGGGATAAACGCGACCCATCATCAATCGTTCCTCGAAGAGGCACAACCGTACCGGCAGACACACTCCTCAGTCGCTTCGCGCCAGCTCCCCTAACTTAGGGGAGCAGCTGGCAGCGTCGCCGACAGTTCCCCCTCTAAGCTTGAGGGGGTGGCCGTAGGCCGGGGGCGTGTGTGATGCTGCGATGGTGGGCAGCGTCGCCGGCGGACACACTCCTCAGTCGCTTCGCGCCAGCTCATTTCACTTTTGGGGGCATGTGGTTCACAACACTTTATCCTCTTCAAACTCGTAGTTTTTATTATTCAGCCAGTTACAAGCGGTCCACCACACTGCTCATGCCTCCTTTCTACATTCCACAAAAACCAACTGGTTTTATACTAAATTTTATGTTTATTTGCATTTGTTTACAATACAATACTCCTGGTTTTTGTGACAGTCGCTCATCACCCCAAACCCATTAAGTATAAATAAGCTTTTCTTAACAAATTTTTACCCCCCCCCTTAACACATCTATAAGAAAAAGTGTATTAACTTTGCAACGATTTTGCGCTTCGATAAATATTACGCATAAAAAACACCAAATGATAATATTTTAAACAACAATTGACATGAAAAGACTATTGTTTATTGCAACCCTTGTGGCCATGGCAGCAAACGTCTGGGCCTACGAGTACACTTTCAATTGGGCATCAATGAGCGCCAACGCTTATTCCAATGAACAGACCGTCACAAGT
Source organism: Muribaculaceae bacterium (assembly GCA_017483645.1). Classification (GTDB taxonomy): domain Bacteria; phylum Bacteroidota; class Bacteroidia; order Bacteroidales; family Muribaculaceae; genus Sodaliphilus. The sequence goes on from JAFUWD010000035.1 coordinate 8,504, forward strand.
AAACCCGCAAGTGGTGTTGATTTGTATATCAGCACGAAAGGAAATGTGGCTCCCAACGTGTATGCGTGGGAAGAGAACGAGACGAAGCTTTTGGGTGAATGGCCGGGCACCAAAGCCACACAATTCAAGGCTGTGTGTCCCATCGGCGATGAAAACAACAAAACCGGTTTTTACAAGATTCACGTCAACAGCACCGAATTCAGGTTTATTGTCAGTTTCAATGGCAGCGAGGACCAAAGCAGCACCACGGTGGTGAAAGGCAATGGCACTTATTTTTTCGCCTATGACGGTACGCTGCATAGTTCTTTGAACCGAGATGTGACCACCTATCAAGAGGGCACGAACAACAATAATTGCAATGTCTACGTTCAGGTTAAGAACTCAGACATTGCCCCCTATATCTATGCATGGAACCAATGGTGGGCACCTAAATGGCCTGGTTTCCCAATGAGTCAACAAAACGTAATGGGAGAACAGTGGTATGCACAAAACATCACCACTGGAAGCAGCGTGATTTTCTCAAATAACGGTAACAACCAAACCAGCAACATCACTCCAGCCAGTGGCGACAATTTCTACTACTATTATCCTAACGGCGACGGCGCCCGCTATGAGACGGTGGCCTTAATGGGCAACAATGCCAACAAATACAAGGAATGGGACTACACCCCCTACTATACTGTCGATGGCAATAAAGTGACGTTCACATCAACCGGAGCGCACGGAACAGCCACGCTTTCCATTGTTTGCAATAACGCCCAGGATGTCAATAAAGTCAAAGTTCTGAACGGCGAGTTGCAATTCCCGCGCTATTCACACCTGGAGGCCACTGTTAACGACGGCTACAACATTCGCCAGGTGTGGTTGGGCATGCCTCGACAAGGAAACAAAAACTACAATTTCGAAGGAGTAACCGCATGTGGTGACCGTCCTGAAGTCGAAGGAGACATTCTTGATTTGGTAACACTGTGGGACGGCGAAAATGGAGCCGCACAAAAAGATCCTGACCACCTCTATTTGGTCAACAATGGCACCAACGTGTTCACCACCGGTGAAGTCATCAATTGGAATGAGAGTTACTTCATCAGCGACCATGTGAAGGTGTACAGTGAGGGCACCAGTCTGGAAGACCTCACCTTTGCCGACTGCAACGTACGTCGCCAAAACCACGCCATCGACCATGAGTTGGTGGGAGTGGCTGTGAAGAATGTGCAAGGAAAGGATTATTTGATTTGCCGCAGCGCAGAAGAATTGGTCAACAACCGCCAAACCATGCGTGACGATCAGGTTGCCTTCACCGACGAGAACGGCCAATACTATGAGTGGTCAAATCCCAACATGCCCCAATATGCTTGGATTGGCTTGGAAGTCATCGCAGACAACGGGCAAGACGCCTCCAGTTTTGTGGGCAAGAAATTCTCCGGCGCACGGGGCATGTATTGCAAGTATGAGACTTATGGTGAAGCCACATGGATTCCCTGGACAAATCCTTTCATGCAGGTCAACAGTTCGGACCTCGTCATCACAGGCGAAGAGAACACCACGCTCAACACCTATTCTGTGGCAAACTTTGTCAATCTCCAAGATGACACCCACTTCTTGCTCAAGCCTAACTTGTGCGAGTTGTGCGACATCGTAGATGTGATGCGCAGCCATGGCGACCACTATATGTATGTGCCCGATGAAAACGCGCTAATGCCTGAGTTCAAGGGAGAAAACGACGAGATATTCACCAGGCCCAACATCTATGTGGAGCTGGGATTGGATTATGGTCAGGATTATTCGTACACATCTTTGCTCGACAACACAGAAGCCTATAAAGCCTACTACAATAGCGATGTCGAAATCTTAAAAGGTGAAGAGAATTTGGGTTTGAACTGGCGTCTTTATGACAAGATTTATAATTTCCCCTCTTCGCTGGTCGTTTCGGCTCAGCACGCCAAGAAGGGCAGCTATGAGTATCCTCTGACTGTTCCCAACAGAGAATACACAAAAACAACGAACGAAAACGGCGGTTTGGTGCTGCACATCATTGGCGAAGCCGTTCTGCAAGAATATACTGCCGATATGTTTGTGGGCAGCAGCGATTATTGGAGCCGTTATAAATATGGTGAGAACCGTAACGCCTACCGTAACGACGTGGCCTTCTCGTTCTCCAGACCGACTGTTGATGAGAATTATGGAACATTGGAAGTGTGGCGTTGCGATAACACTGGTGAGAAATTGGCTCAAATCGGTCAAATCGTCCACAACAACCCCAACGACTTCAACGAATTTATAATCACAGCACTGCCCGCCGCTAAAACGGCACAGAACGACGCAGCTCTGCAAATGGCAACGACCAAGTCGCCTTATTTCCCCGACAACAAGAAGAAAGCGCTTACTGCCGACGACAACATTATCTACCTGACCGATATGTTCTATAGTGAAGGCATGCACAACAAGGAAGAAAACAATCAATTGTCGCCCGAATACCAATATCGCTTGATTCCTTCGGCTGAGAGCACATACGACTTGAACAGCATGGTGGGTTACGCACCGGTGTACAAAACCGACGAGAATGTGGTGACACGCGCGCACTACACACAGGCCGAAGTGGATGGCGATGTGGAGAACACGCTCAGCGCCGAGGACAAAGCCACCATCACCTTCACCCCCAACAGTTCTATTGCCCTGACCGAGTACCGCGTGTACAAGGGCCGCCTGAATGCTCAGGCTGCCGACAGCCACAAGACCGTCACCAAGAGTGTGATTGAAATCGACGACCGTGGATTCCTCAACCCCGCTGTGGAGGAAGAACTGGGAGAGACGGTCATGGAGTTCGTGCCTGAGGTCTATACCGCTTACAACGACAACACCTACGGCTGCTACAAGCAGGAGGTGACCAACGCCAGCATCAACATGGATTGCAGCGCACTCCAGGCATCGCAGCTCACCACGGCTGACGGTTACAAATACTTCCACGTGGACATCACTGTCAACACCGAGCTGCTGGCAGTGGACAAGGACAGCCGCTATCTGGTGCGCCTGTGGCGCGAGAACCCCGACGGTTCACTGGTACTTCTCAACAACTCTGCCGAGTTTGGCGAAAAACGCGTGGTGGATATGAACCCCGAATGGAGCACCAACTACAGCGAAATGAACGAAAGCGAAGGCAAGGCCGAGAGACAGACCTTCTACATCTCCGACACTTTCAAAGCCCCGACGGCTACAAGCAGCTCCGGCGCACCCCGCCGGGCACCGGGCACCGACCTCTACGACTGCAAGTACTACGCCACGCTTTACGTCATGGACGATGCCACCGGCAAGTACTACGTCAAGAAGCAGGAACTCCCCGTGAACTGGTCGAATGATGTTGCTACAGCCATCACCGACTTGGTGGCCAACGATGCCCAGGTGACCAACGTGCGCTACATCAACATGGCCGGTGTGGAAAGCGCCACCCCGTTCCAGGGCGTGAACATGGTGGTGACCACCTACAGCAACGGCAACACCACGGTGGCCAAGGTCATCAAATAACACAAGGCTAACAGCAATCATTCAATTTTAATACATCTTTTCATGTTAGACTCCCTGCGCCGGCCGGCGCGGGGAGTTTTTGTATGGTTAATTTGTGTCACAGAGATTTCGCTGACAAAGGAGATTGATAATAAAGTATTCTGCTGCCTCAGCGCCGTCTGCGTGAGCTATATTCCCCCTCTAAGTTAGACCAATGGAGCGAGCCGAATGCAGAGTACGAACTCGTTCGTACTTTGCTAAGGCGAAGCCCATTGACGCCGAAGGAGCGGGTGGCCGCAGGCCGGGGGCGTGTGTCCACACGGCGACGAGGGCACCCACTCAGGGATGACACACTCCTCAGTCGCTTCGCGCCAGCTCCCCTAACTTAGGGGAGCAACGGCATTGTCGCCGGCTTAGGGGAGCAGCTTCAGTTCCCCCTCTAAGTAAGAGGGGGTGGCCGCAGGCCGGGGGCGTGTGTCCACACGGCGACGAGGGCACCCACTCAGGGA
>JAFUWD010000036.1 GCA_017483645.1 Muribaculaceae bacterium
TCGTCAAGCCACGATTTCGCTATTGCTTCTTCTCTCCCAAGCGTCACCGCTTGAAACTTGCAAGTCGCTATAGGGTTCGTCGGTGACTACGCCCCGGGTGGACTTTCACCACAGATGTATAACATGCCCGTCATACCAAACAGCGAGCCGGCCTCCGCACTTGGAAGCCGGCTCGCTGTTTTTTCGGCATCATGCCATGCTGCACGATGTCAATGCACCTCCTTGGTGGTGGTAACAGTGCCGTCGGCGTGGGTGCGCACCACAATGTTCACACCGCTGAACGGCTTATCGCTTTCCACACCGGCCACATTCACATAGCGGGTGGATGTCACATCGGCGGCCACCACCGAGTCCTCAATATGCGTGCTGATGTCGGCAGGATTGGCGCTCCAGTCGAGATAGAATGTACTCTCACTGATACCATTGTCATACGTGTACTCCGAATGACCGGTACTTCCGCTCGACGGGGTGAGCACAACAACGGTACCATTCACTTGGCCTGGCTCAAGCACATCGGCAGTGCCCGGGGTATTGATGGCTCGACGGCCGGTCACTGTGCCCGACGACCCGGCGGTCCAGCCGGTAACATTGTCCACCACCATGCCCTCGTCGGTGAGTTTCGGGCGGGCAGAGCGTTTAAGCACGTCGGTACTGGTCTCATCGCCCAAATAATTGTTTCCACCGGTGTTCTCAGCATCTACCTGGAAGAAATACACATCGTAGTTCTGCACAGTGTTGCCCTGCTTGCGGCTCACCAGCGCGTAGTTCGCGGTGATTTCACGCCCGTTGTCCTCGTCTTCGATTGCCGCGGCAGTGAGTGCTGTGCAACCTGTAAGATCTATGCCGTTGATGTGATTGTGCCTGAACTGCAGCGCTTTCAGAGCAGTCTTTCCGGTCAAGCCGGTGATGCAGTGCAGGTCGTTGCTGTTGGCATACACCTCCTCAATGACATCGCTGGCGAAGTTCAGGTCGCTGATGGTGTTCCATCCCGGATGGTCGGTGGCCACAGGCAGCTCGTCAAGCTCGGGGTCGCTGCTGCAATCCAGATATTTCAGAGCATGGTTGCTGTTCACGTCCAGGTCTTGCAGCATACAGGTGTGGCAGTCGAGAAGCTCCAGCGAGCCATTGGCAGTCACATCGAGCAAAGGCAGTGAGCGGTTGCCGTAGCACCGCAGTTTCTTGAGCTCCAAGTTGCTGGACACGCCCAGCGCGGTGAGGTTGTCGTTCGACACCCAAAGGTCGGCCAGGTGGCTGTTGGCATCCACGTTGAGGCCTGCCGGGCCGATGGCCGGGTCATTGTAGGCATGCAGCGTCTCAAGGGCCGAGCAAGTTGCCAACCCCTCAAAACCGGGCAACACGTCGTCATCGTAAGCATAAATGTTCTTTAACTCGGTGTCGCCAGTCATTTTGAGAACTTTCAGTTTAGGCAATCCGAAAGCATTGACTTGCAACAGTCCCGACGCCGCGCGTGTGGCATCATCCACACCCACGTTGTCGATGGGTGTGCCGTTGGGATAAACGCTGCTCTGCCGCTTGTCGATTGTACAGTCACTGGCATCCACATAAACCAGATTGGCGTTGGGCTGCAGTGTGTTCCCTCCCGATGTGCCGGTGCGGCAGAAATCCAGGTATTGGATGGGGTTGCCCGAGATGAGCAGCGTGTCGAGTGCCAATGTGAGGCAAGTGCCGATACTGTCGAACTGGCTGTCGCGGAAGTCGGCGAAGTGCAGATTGGGACAGTTCTCGCCGTGCAGGTTGATGCTGCCTTGCATGGTCACCATGTCGGCGCCACGCATGGCACGGGCGCTGATGCGCTCCATGTTGGGATTATTGCTCACGCCAAAGGCTCGCATACCGTTGTAGTCGGCATAAAACTCCTTGAGCGCGGCACAATCTTGAATCCAAATGTAGCGCGGGTTATAAGTGTAATAATGCCGCAGGGCCGTATACTCAATTCCCGTGTGACTGATGTCGATGTATTCCACCTGCGGATTGTGCTTGAGGTCAATATTGTAAACACCGATAGTATCGTTTTGGTCGCCAGTGTAGGGCTCCACATTGCTTTGAGTGGCAGCAATCCACAGATAAGGCTTGTGGTCGCGGTTGCCCGTCGCTATCTCGTTGGCAATGGTGCTCGTAGAGATAAAGGAACCATTCACTTTGCCTTTGTCGGGGTTGTGAGTGATGGTCTGGTTGTGGCTTACATCAAGGTACTTGAGCAGGGTGTTCTTGTAGAGATGTACCGAGTCACGCAGAGCATTATGACTCAGGTCGAGCCACTCCAAGCCGGTGAGTGCCTCCAGATTGGGCATATCGGCATGTGCATCCACCGCAGAAACGGTTATTGTTTTTTTCTTTTCTTTGTCGTAATAGCTACTGGCGTTCAGTTTTGTGGCGTTGGTGAAGGTGGTGAACTGGTTGTATGCGGCCTTCAGGGTCTTGACCTTGGTCAATCCTGCCAAGGAGCCACTGGCACCCAGGCTGTTGAAGGCACCCGGAGCGTCGGCCGGGCTTTCCAGGTCGAGGGTCACCAGATTGGTGTTGCCCAACAAGTAGAGTCCGCTACCCTCGCTCATGGTGGTGACAGCGGTAGTCTTGGTCAGATTGGGATTACTGCGCAGCGTCAGGGTGGTCATGGCGGCGTTGTCGCCCACCATCAGGGCCGATAGGGCGGTACCTGTGGCGGTGAACGATGTGAAGCCGTTGTTCCCCAAGTCCAGACCATGCAGTGACCCGGCGCTTTCGGCAGTCAACTCATATTCGGCAGGGAACGAGTTTTGCTCGGCATAGAGGAAACGCACACCGGGGTCGGCACCACTCATGTCGATGCTGGTGAGCGCATTCTTGTTCAGCTTGATGGATGTGTAGGTGTCGTGGCCAAAGGCCGGAACACTCGTGAAATGGTTGCCGTCGAGGTTGATCATTTCAAGTGCGGTGCAGGTGCTCAATCCGGTGAACAATCCTTCACAATTTGTGTTGTCGCGTCCTATGTTGGTAAGGTTCAGCGTCTCAAGAGCAGAATTGTCCGTCACATCAATCGATGAGAGCAACGGTGAATTGTTAATCGTGAGCGTGGTCATGCTGACGTGACTTGAACCGCTGGGCAGGTTGTAGTTGCCGGCTGCCTTGAAGGTGGTGAGGGCTGTAAAGCCCGACAATGACGGCGATTGCATCGTTGCCCGGCTCAAATCCAGATATTCCAGCGTGGAATGAGAATTAGCCAAGTTGGAAACCAATGTGGCCGTAGCCAAATCGACATCGGTAAACTCCAAATGCTTGAGGTGAAGGCTTGAAAGCCCTTTCAACTTGTCGGAATTGCTGGCCGTCTGAAGCTCTGTGTTGCCATTGAGAATAAGCGTTTCCAGATTGGGGGCGCCGGTGAGATATATGCTGGTGACAAGCGGATTATGTCCCAAATCCAAATATTTGAGTTTGCTCATACCGGCAAAATGATTGACATCTGAGTTGAAACCGGCAGCCCTGAGGTTGGCATTATCTGCCTTCAGTGTTTCCAAATTAGGAAGATATTGATGCCATGAAAAACCTTTCTCGGTGGGATTGTCACTCATATCAAGATAGGTGAGTGCAGTGTGACTTCCTTGGGGGTCAAAAGTCTGATCGTCATTGATGGCACAATGATTCATCTCAAGATGTTGCAAGCCGGTGAGTGCAGCCAAGTCGACCGACGTAATGCCACTGTTGCCGTTCAGGTTGAGGGTCTCCAAATTGACATTGCTGCTCAGATTGAGCTTCAATCGGTCGCTTGTGGAACACGTCAGGTTGTTGCCGGCAGCATTCAGTTCAATGAGATTGGTAAAGAGGTGAATACCGGTGAGGTTGCTGATTTCGCTATTGCTCACGTCGAGGTGGGTGATGTTATTGGGGCTGAAAGCACCCGTGACGCCTGTCGACTCGATGGCATTGCGGAAATTCTCATCGGGAAAATCCGAGGCATTTAAATCCATGAAATGGGCCACTGCCTTTTGGGTGTCAAAATATCCACCCAGGCTATAGGCCATATACTCGCAATAGTGATTGCTTCCATCATAAAACTGAATGTACTGCGGCGTGTCGCCCCATCCTGTGAAATTCAAGTCGGCATAAACATCAAGCCCTGCGCCATCGGTGCCGATTTTGGTCATCGTGTGCTCTTCCTCGTAGCCGTTATGCTTGATTTTGCTCTTGACGTTTCCGTCCCATCCGGGAGGACAGATGAAATAAGCCACTTTGCCCGATTGATAGGTGACCCCCTCGGGCATAGTGCCATACGCTGTGGTGGAACCGTCATAAATAAACTTGGCCACGCCGTTCACGCCCGAGATGTTGAGATAATCTCCCGTTTGTGGGCCGGCACTGCCCATGCTGAAAATGATGCTCACCACATCACCCGTCACGTCCATGGTCCAGAAACCGTCGGCATCTTTCTCGGTAAACTGGGTCCCCGGAAAGTTGCCCAGCAGGTTGCCACTATCATTCCACGCATGAAGGAAGGGCGCGGTGCCTCCCTTTTTCACTTTGATGGTGATGGCATGGGCCGTCGACCATCCGCACGTCATGCACAGCAGCACCACGGCCGCCGCACATCGCCTCATCACTGTGTCTGTTTTCATAGTCATATCTGGTTTTTCAAGTTTAATGTATTGTCCTTTTTCCACAAAAAATCATGTAAAGATATACAAGATTCTACACATTATCAAGTAAAATCCTTCGAAAAGTCACAATCTTTCAATAAAGTTTCGAGCGGGCAGGTCATGCGCGCGTGGACACAGCACGCAAGCGACGGCGCATCGTGAGCCACACCACAAAGGCTGTGAGCGCGCCCACCGCCGCCACCATCGCCAGCACCATCAGCAGGTCGGTCCACACCACTTGCACTGGATAGGCATGCACCACCATGCTGGCCGGGTCGCCTTGCAGCTTGAGCCAGCCGAAATGCTGCTGGCAAAGGCACAGCAGCAGCCCCAGCACCACGCCCGTGGCAGCGCCCGCCAGGGTGATGAGCCAGCTCTGCGCCACAAAGATGGCGCTGATTTGCCGATTGGAGGCTCCCAGCCACCGCAGCGTGTGGATGCTGTCGTCCTTCTCGATGATGAGCAGCGAGAGCGTGCTGATGACGTTGAAGGTGGCGATGAGCAAAATAAATCCCAGCAGCAGGAAAGCCATCCATTTCTCGATGTTCACCAGCCGATAGGCTGTGGCTTGCTGCATAAGGCGGTCGCGCACGGTATACGACGGGCCAAGACATTGCCGCACCGCGCGCAGCACCGGCCCCACGTCGGCACCGGCCGCCAGGCGCAGCTCGATTTGCGTGGCCTCCTGCTCGCGGTCGAAGAGGCGGCGTGCCATGTCGATGGGCACGTAAATCAGGTCGGTGTCGTAGCTGTTTTGCTGCAGCTGAAAAACGCCGGCCACAAAGAGCGAATCGGCCTTGAATGCTCCCATCGGATTAGCCAGGTTCACACGCCCGCGGCGCTGCGGGGCATAGAATTGCAGCATGCGCAGGTAGCCCGGCCGCACATGCAACTGCAGCGCGGGGCCCACGCCCACCACGCCATAGGTCGACACATCGTCGTGCAGCATCCACATGCCGTCCACCATGAGCGTGTCGATGGCGCACATGCGGTTATAATCGTCGGGCACGCCCTTCAGCCGCACTGGCATCTGGTAGTCGGCAAAAACGGCCAGGGCCTGGTCCTCGACCACGGCCACGGCGCGCTCCACGCCCGGCACCGCGGCCACGGCGGCCAGCACACTGTCGGGGCGGGCTATGGTCTTGCCCACCGCGGCGGTGATGGCCACTTCGGGGTCGAGCATGGCCAGCCGCCCCATGATGAGGCCGCGAAAACCATTGAACACACTGAGCACGCACACAAGCGCCATCGTGGCCACGACGATGCCGCACACCGACACCACGGAGATAATGTTCACCGCGTTGTGTGCTTTCTTCGACATCAAGTACCGCAGGGCTATCTTCAGTGGCAGCGACATGGTGGCAATGCGATGTGAGGATAGCAAGTCGATTACCGCTGCGGGTCGGCAGGCGGGATGGTGCCTTCGGGATGCAGCAGGCTGTCGATGTGCTCGATATAGTCGAGCGAATCGTCGAGGTAGAATGTCAGCTCGGGCGTGCGGCGCAGCTGGTAGCGGGTGCGCTGGGCCAGCTCGGCGCGCACGGCACGCACGTTGGCATTGATGTTGCCCAGCAATTCCTGCGCTTGCTCGCTGGGAAACACGCTCAGGTGCACACGCGCCACGCTCAGGTCGGGCGAAACGCGCACCGAGCTCACACTCACTATCACGCCATGGGTTTTAGCGGTCTGCTGGCGGAAGATTTCACTCAGTTCTTTCTGAATGAGACGGGCTATTTTTTCGAGTCGGGTCGATTGCATGGGATTGTATGATATCGTTTGATTTTTAATCGTTCGGTTTTCTTGGCAGCGAAATTAGTCAAAATCTTTGATTTACGCCAACCTTGGAGGGCAAAAAACGGCCGCAGCGGCAGCAGGGTCAGGGTTTCTTGTAAAGGATGGTGAGGCCGTCGCGCAGCGGCAGCAGCACTGTTTCCACGCGGGGGTCGACAGCCACCACATCGTTAAAGCGGTCAATGCCCACGGTCTGTGCGTCCACACGCCCGCTGCCGGAGGCGGGCTCGGCCACCTTGCCGGCCCACAGCGTGTTATCGGCCACGATAAATCCACCGGGGCGCACAAGGGGGAGCACCATTTCATAAAAGTCGACATAGAGACGCTTGTTGGCGTCGATAAACACCAGGTCCCATGGCTCCCGGCTCAGCGCGGGCACAATTTTCAGGGCATCGCCCACATGCAAGTGGACACGGGTGCCCACTGGGCTATGCTCCAGGTGGCGCACCACAAAGTCCTCCATTTCATCGTCGATGTCCACGGTGTGAACCACCGCGTCGGAGTCGACCAAGCCCTCGGCCAGACATTGCGCCGAATAACCGCTGTAGGTGCCTATTTCCAGCACGCGCCGCGGGCGCAGCATGCGCACCAGCATCTTGAGCAGGCGTCCCTGCAGGTGCCCCGAGCACATGTGCGGATAGAGCAACTGCAGGTGCGTGTCGCGGTCGAGGCGGGCCAGGTGCTCGGGCTCGGCATCTATGTGACGCAGGATATATTGCTCCAGTTCTTCGGTCATGACTTGGCAGGGAGTGCAAGCAGCCAGTCCACGGCGCGGCGGTAGCTGTCGAGGCCGTAGCCGGCTATCATCGTCGCGCAGGCATCGCGAATCATCGACACGCGGCGATAAGGCTCGCGGCTCATCACATCGCTGATGTGCACCTCCACCACGGGTGCCGTGATGGCTCGGATGGCATCGGCTATGGCAATGCTGGTGTGGGTGTAGGCGCCGGCGTTGAGCACGATGCCGTCGGCGTCGAAGCCCACACGCTGCAACTCGTCGATGAGATCTCCCTCATGATTGCTCTGATACAGCGTGAAGTCCACATCGGCATAGGCCTGAGTCAGTCGCTCCAGATATGCGTCGAGCGACTCATGGCCGTAGATGTCGGGCTCACGACGCCCCACGAGATTCAAATTGGGGCCGTTGATGATGGCTATTCTCATGACCAGGCGGTGCAATTGATCATTTGTAGACCAGTGCGATGTTGTCGACCCACAGCGTCATGCCGATGGTTCCCACATAAGCCGTGCCGCAACCGCTCGACACCATCACCAGCATGTGGGTGGGAGTGGCATTGGGGTCGTCCCATTGCTCCTCCACCACGGGCACCATTTTGCCCTTGCTGTTGCGGGCGTAGTAGGACTTTTCCTTGGCGATGAGGCCCTGATAGGACTGGAAACCGGGCTGCTTGGTGATGTCGCCGTACTTCACGGGAATGCGGTAGCTGTTGACCCACGACGCTGTGCTGGCGCCCAGGCGCATGCGGCCGGTGCCCACGCGGGCGGCGTGCAGATTGCCTTTCGAGTCCTCCCAGCGGCGCTGCAGCAGGATAAACACCTCGGCATAGTCGCGGCCGCGGATGGTCTTCTTCGAACCGAAGCCCGACGAATAGGTGCGGTCGCCCAGCGGAGCGGTGAGCTTGTAGTCAAACTGCAGGTGCGACGGACGGCCCGTGAACGGGACGCCCATCTCCATCTTGCTGTAAGGGCTCTTGGTGCTCGTCAGTGGCTCAATCATGCGTCCCAGGAAGATGGTGCCGCTCACCAGCACATCCATGTTGATGATGCCCATGGCCTTCACATGCTCAAGCATCGTGGTCAACTTCACGCATTTGCCGCTGCCGTGAGTGTCGGGGAATACGGCGTTGCTCGTCTTCACCACGCCCATCACTTTGGCGTAAACATTCGATGAGCCCCAGGGCGATTTGCTGCTGCTGTAAGGCTTGGCACCGTCTATGGTCTGAGTGGGACCGATGGCATACACCGTCTTGGTCTGGCCGCCTATCACGGCCGACTCCTTGATGTGGCGGGTCACCCACTGGTCAAAGTTTCCATAACTGATAGGCACCACCTTCTCGGCGGCGGCCGTCACGCTCATCAAGGCCACCAGGCCGAGCGTAAATAATAGCTTCTTCATTACTTTCACATTTTGTTTCAGTCGGCAAAGTTAGTATTTTCCTAAACAATGACAAAATAATACGACTTTTAGAGAATTCTTCCGCCCTTTTATAACAGTTTCAAGATGTTGAAAACACTCCGTTTGCCCACCCCCTCGAAAAAATCCTCCCAGCGAGGTCGATGTTGCTCACGGGGTTGTTGGCGCAGTGGGGGTAGGGGCTTTGGTCGGGGTACTTCTCGGCCAGGGGGTCGGGGGTGGTGAAGCGGCCGGTCAGCGCGTCGAGCACGCGGGCGCGGTTGTCGTACCAGCCCAGCCCGTGCTGCCGCTCCAGCGTGTGGTTGCTATGATACAATAAATATCTCATGCCATTCGAATCATATTTCAGCATCTTTTCTTGCCGACTCCCCCAAAC
>JAFUWD010000037.1 GCA_017483645.1 Muribaculaceae bacterium
CTTCGATGTGCCGGTGCAGACGGCGCAGATCGTGACGAAAGACAGCGTGAGCGTGCTGGAGAACGACTGGGCAATCAGCCATGTCGCCATCAACAAAGACGGCACGTTGTCGCACAAGCTGGAGAGCAAACCGCAGAGTGTGCCGGTACCATATCAGAAACCGATAGAGACGAAGACGCAAGTCATCTACAAAGACAAGCGCATCGAAGTGCCGGTGCCTGTCGAGAAGCAGCTCACCCCATGGGAAAAATTCCGCCTGGGCGCATTTTGGTGGCTTGTGGGCGCGTCTTTCATCGGCATTGGAGTAGTATTCCGCAAACCATTGTTCGCCCTTGTGAGGCGATTTATATAAAGTTTATAACTAAAGATTGCCCATGAAGTGCTTGGTTTCCTCATGCACGGCAGCATCACGCCCTTGCAGATATTTGTTGGTGGTCGATACATCGGTGTGACGTGCCTGGTCTCTCGCTATCACAATGCCCTCGGCATTGGCAAGGTCACGCAGACCACTATCCTTAAGGCTGTAGAACTGGTAACAATCACTCCAGCCAAGTCCTTTGCGTACCAATGTATTCCACTTGCGCCTGAACATTTCACTGTCGCTGCGTGTCGATGATGGGCGAGACACCTTCGGTCCAAACAAATAATAATCGTTTGGATCCTGGAACACGCCAAGCTCTATCATGAACATTATAATCTTGTCATTCAGACCTACCTTGCCATCTCGTTTGTTCTTCGACACGGCTGCAGGGATGAAAACTGACTGCTCCTTGATACTGATGTCCTCGAGCTTGATGTGGCTCAATTCCTCTGGCCTGATGAACGTGTAGTACTCCATCATGCAGGCAAGATAGAAGTAAGGATGAGCCTCACGCAGATGCGACTCGAGCTGCTTCAACATGGGTGCAGTCAACGGCTGCCGTTTCTTGCCGACCTCAGCTATGTCTTTGATGGTTTCAACAGGATTGCTTTTCATGTATTGCTTCTCAACGAAAAAGGCTGCCAACGACTGGCACCATTGCCGGTAATTGTTCCTGGTTCTCGGATTAACTTCTCGATCCAAAAATATGTAGTCGAGAAAATCACTGACAAATGCCGTGTCGTACTGGTACACATAACGGATGGGCAACAACCGCTGAGCATTGTATTTGCGCAAGATGTTGAGCCGAGAGGTGTAAGACTTCCTGGTCTTGTACTTCGGCATTCTTTCGACGTATGCCTCATATTTATTTAAGGCTTCCTCTAATAAAGTGTAGGCTCGGCTGCTGTCGGCATCGACCCACGGCGACCAGCCCGACCGCAAAAGTTTGGTCAATGACTCAATGAGTTCGTTGGCTCGCTTGCGGCGTTCCGTTATCTTTGCGATGTTGTCAAGGTGATATTTCTTGCGGCGCATCGTGCCGCTGGCTGGATCGTAGGCATAGAAATCAACGTACCACTTCGACCCGGTGTGCAGTTTAGGATAGGTGAACTGCAGAACCTCACTCAATGAATTTAATTTTTTTCGTGCCGCACACATTTTTTTTACATTCTTTGGTGTGAAGAATGCAAATGGTGAAACATTTATCGTCTATACTGCGTCTATGACTTTTTTAACTAATCAAGGGCAACTCGTTGCGTTACAACTCGTTACCCTTGAAATAGCGGAGAGGACAAGATTCGAACTTGCGGTAGAGTTACCCCTACGGCAGTTTAGCAAACTGCTGGTTTCAGCCACTCACCCACCTCTCCAGTGCTTGAAGTGCCGAAAATTTCACTAAGCGACTGCAAAGGTAATATATTTTTTGAAACCGACAAAGTTTTTTGCCAAATTTTCTTTCAAACCTCATTTCTGCCAACTTCGACATGAAACGAAGCTGACCGGCCAGTTCCGTTTCATCGGACCCGTCCGGCCAGCCCTGTACATGGTTCACCACGATGCCGCAGGCTATCGTCGCGGAGTAAGATTCAGCGAATAATACATGATGGCGGCCAAGATGAAGAACAAGCCAATGCTCCCGGCCAGCAGGGCGTAAGTCTCAAGGCTGAGAAGCACATAGATGTAGGCATAGAGCAACACAAGCAGTGCCCCTATCATAAGGGCCTGGCGCTTGACTTGCAGAACGCCGATGAGATAGAGCGTCACAAGTGCCACGGTCATCACGGCAGCCACAAGATAGGCCCATCCGAAGCCAATGTGCTCACTTAGCGACAGCAGCAGCGAGAAGAACAACACCAGCGCCAACCCGATGAGCAGGTACTGAAACACATTGATGGGGCGCTTGAGCTTGAGCTCGCTGAAGAGTGCCGCGATAAAGGTCAGGACGATAACCAACAGCGCATATTTAAGCGCTCTCTCCGACTTTTGCAGATTGTCGACGGGCACCTTGAGATTCACGTCCATTTGCCACTCACCCTCGCCCATGGCATCGAGCGAAGAAATCACCTGTGAAAACGACCTGTTGACGCTTATCACATTCCAAGTGGCATCAAAACCGGTGTCGGTGACAGTGCGTTGTGTGGGCAGGAATCGCCCGTCGAAGCTGGGCGTGACGCAATCGCCCTTCATATGTACCGAAGTACTCTCCCCCACCGGCATGAAGCTCAACGTCTCGCTGCCTTTAAGGTCGAGGTGCAGTGAGAACGGCACGCTGTCGGCCGCCACCATAGCACTTAGGTCAATGGGACTTTGCACCTCGCTCATTTTTCCTATTGTGCCGGCATCATTCAGTGCCAATTGTTTGCCGTCCAGCATAGCGACGGGAATCGCCGTGATGCCACGCAAGTCAGTGACACCCAGCACCAGCTTGGCCTCGTTGAGCCGCAGACTTTTCCCCTGGGGCGGCGTGGGCAGCAGATTAGCAATATCAAAAGTCCCTTTTATGTCAACATCTGAGTTGTAGACCACCGCTTCGTAGATGCCTCGATAGAGTGTCTGCGTTTTCACATCGGCCTCGGCATTATATGTTTTAGGTAAGATGTAGATGTAGCTCCATTCCTTGTCCTTGTCCTTGCCGTTGTCAACCAATGGTATTTGTATCACAGGACCGGTGACAAGTTGCTGGTCGGCCCATTTGCCGGC
Source organism: Muribaculaceae bacterium (assembly GCA_017483645.1). GTDB lineage: Bacteria > Bacteroidota > Bacteroidia > Bacteroidales > Muribaculaceae > Sodaliphilus. Next base: position 3,062 of record JAFUWD010000037.1, read on the forward strand.
TATCTCGCGGCGCGAGGCATCGGCCGTTCGCTGTCGCTCCTCGCCCAGACTGGAAATGAACAAAGTGGGGATGAGCAACAGGAGCGACATAGCCACGATTACAATCGTTTTGAAACTCAGGGTCTGCGTGAACTTCTGAGACTTTTCCTCATAGGTGTAATCGGGCTGCATGGTAGCTTGGGTCACTGGCTTTTCTGGCGGCAGCGACGGGGGCATGATGCCATTGTTGATTTCTTCTTCCATGATGTTTTGATTGTATTGATGTGATTGATAAAAAAGTTCTTTTGTTATTTTAGGTTGCAAATATAATGAATCCACATTATTAGCCAAAACAAAACACGTCACGATGTACCAACTCCTCAGTATTTTGTATGAAAACTAATTTTCTCGCCATGCGTTAAATAATATGAACGAGCACAAGAGTTGAACCGAGAATGTCTACCTTTGCAAATCAATGAATTGAAACCGACATGGAGAAAAAACAATTATATGAGGACTTGCTGATGCAACTGCGCGGACTGGTCGACGGTGAGCACCACCCGGTGAGTGTGATGGCCAACGCCGCGGCGCTATTGCGCGAGATGATGGGTGAGCGTTTTTTCTGGACAGGATTCTACATGGTCGATGCCGAGCAACTGGTGCTGGGACCCTTTCAAGGCTCCACGGCCTGCTACCGCATCGGCCGGGGCCGAGGGGTGTGCGGCACGGCATGGCAGCAAAACCAAACCCTTGTTGTGCCCGACGTGGAGTCCTTCCCCGGGCACATAGCGTGTAGCAGCTTGTCGCGCAGTGAAATCGTGGTGCCACTGCACGATGCCCTCGGCACCGTGCGGGCCGTGCTCGACATCGACAGCCGCGAACTGAACGCCTTCGACGCAGTTGATGCCCGTTATCTGGAGCAGGTGGCCCGGGTGATTGGCGCAGCCATCTATTGAGTGCAGAAAAAGCCTTCGTTTTCTTGCCCATCAAGGGCTTTTGAGTTACTTTTGCATTCAGAACATGAAAATTGTGCGAAGCCGATACTTGCCACTGCGAGGGTTCGATGCTATCAACCTGTGTGGCGTGCTGTTTGTCCATCAGGGCGTTTACCTGTCGGGCGAGCTCATCAATCACGAGCGCATCCACACGGCACAGATGCGCGAATTGTGCTTCGTGATGTTCTATGTGCTCTATTTGGTCGAGTGGCTGGTGCGGCTGCCGCGCCGCGGAAATGCCTACCGCTCCATTTCCTTTGAGCGCGAGGCCTACGACAACCAGCGCAACGCCAACTATCTGTCGCAGCGCCGACATTTCGCCTGGCGGCACTACTTAGGCTCAAAACATCCAAATCGCAACAACAAAAAACGAAAGATATGAACTACGACATCGAATCAAAAAAACGTGAATTTATACAGTTGCTCCGCTCCACCGGACGTGAAGGCGTGGACGACTTGCTGGAGTATCTGGACCAAGGCCGCATCCATTTTTTCACAGCACCGGCCAGTGTCAACCACCACCTCAACTGCGACGGCGGACTGTTGGAGCACTCGCTCAACGTGTGTCATGCGGCACTGCAACTGCGTGAGATGGTCATCGCCATGCGGCCCGACCTGGAGAACCGGCTGAACCGCGACAGCGTGATTATCGCATCGCTGCTCCATGACATCTGCAAGGCCGACATCTATGTGCCTGCCATGAAAAAGCAACGCGACGCCAACGGCCTCTGGGTGGAAGTGGCATCCTACAACGTGGACTACTCCAACTTCCCCATGGGTCACGGCGAGAAATCGGCTATGATGGCATTATGGGGAGGGCTCGATATCAGCCAGGAGGAACTGTTGGCCATCAGGTGGCACATGACCGCCTGGGACGTTTCGTTCCAAAGCGTTGAAGCGATGAAGAGCCTGAACACGGCGCGCGACCAGCACCCGCTATGCTCGCTGGTGCAGCTGGCCGACGGCATTGCCGCCAACTTGATTGAACACGGTAACGACAAAGAATGAGCACTATGAAGAATAGGATTTTGCTTACGATTACACTGAGCATCGCCACTCTCACAGCCGTGGCCCTCACGCCGCAAGAAGCCGTCGACAGCTTTGCACTCGACACCACCCTGCGTCATGCTTCGGTGGGCGTGGCATTTTGGGACATTGACTCGGCGCGCATGGTGGCTTGCCACAACCCACAACTGGCCATCGGCACAGCCTCGACAATGAAGACCGTGACCTCGACCGCAGCACTGGAGCTGCTGGGCGCCGACTACCGTTTTCACACCCGAGTTGTGGCGCGCGGTGAATTCAAGAAAAACAAATTCACAGGCCATCTGATTGTGAGGGGCGACGGAGACCCCACACTGGGCTCACGCTATTTTCCCACGCACCCCGACATTGTGAAGCAGGTGGTTGATGCACTTGCCGCCCGCGGCATCACCCGTGTGGAGGGGCAGATACTCATCGACAACGGGACCTATCCTCCCCAGTCATTTTCAGAAGACTGGCAGGTCGACGACCTGATGTGGTACTATGGAGCCGGAGTGCATGGAGTGAACTTTCACGACAACGTGCTTCATGCCGACTATTCGGTAAGGGCCGACGGTTCCACCGCCATCACAGCCACACCGCCCGTTCCGGGTTTGGTGCTGGAGAACCGAATTGCGCCCGACACAGTGCGCCACGTCTACACATTCATGGACTTTGGGCGACCGGGGGTCATCTTCACAGGCACCACACCTGCCGGTGACTACGACGGCACTTTTGTCAACCCCATGCCAGGTGCCATGCTGGCCGACAGCATCGTGCGGACTATGACCGCGGCAGGCATCAAGTTCAAAAACAAACAGGTCAAGGAGTCAAAACTCGCTGCCGGCGAGCTGCTGCTGGTCGACCATGAGTCGCCTGCGCTCACCGAAATCATCACCTCACTGCTCGACCGTAGTGACAACATGTTCACCGAGGGTCTGCTGCGGGCATTGGCACGCGAGGCAGGCTTGAGGCCCACCGACTGGAACGGCGTGAAACAAGTGCACAGGGCGCTGAACGGGCTGGGTGTCGACACCGACGGCCTGCTGATGGACGACGGCAGCGGCCTGGCGCGCAACGGAAAGGCAACGGTAGCCTTTTTTGCCGACATGCTGAGCCGCATGGCACGGCGGACCTATGGCGACAAGCGCTTGTGCGACCTGATGCCCAATGCCGGCAAGCGAATCGGCAAATTGCTGCCCGAAACCTCACTGGCCACCGATGTGGTGCTCAAATCGGGAAGCATGAGTGGAGTGCAGACCTTTGTGGGCTACTACCCAGCAAAGGAACCCCGCTATGTGTTCGCCATTTTAGTCAACGAATTCAGCTGCTCCCGGAGTGAGCTGCGCGACAACATGGACCGCTTGCTCATCAACTTGTTTCTGCCCGTGAAATAATTTTTTCGATGTATTTGCATCCCATTTCAAATCTTTTTTCTACTTTTACACGTTTATTGAGTAAGTAACCAAAGTTCCAAAGCTATGGATGCACAAATAGTGAAATTATTGACTCAGGTCTATGAACTTGAAGGACTGCTGCTTGTCATCGACAAGCATGGAGCCGACACCCCAGCTCTGGTCTACGACCGAGTGAAAGAAACGGGCACCAAGCTCGCCGAAATGACACAACTGATGGCACCACGGCGGCAAGAGCCGCAACCCATTGTTCCCGACCTTGACGAAGAGCCCGAGCAAGTGCCGGTTATTGAGCAGTTGTCCCCATCAGAGCAACCGCCAGTCGAAGAACAGTTACCCACGGAAGATTCATTACCCGTCGAAGAACATCTGCCCGCACAGGATTACGATGCCGAAGACACGTGGCAGCACGACAACGGCGAAGAACCGCTGCGCAATTATGAGTTCACCTATCAAGAACCCTCGCACGTCACATCGCAGGCAGGTGCCGCACCCACCCCCTCAGCCATTGCCGACGGCATTAGGGTCGATGAGAAACTACAACGCACCATCTCCAAGGATTTTCGTCACGCCTTTTCCATCAACGACCGCTTCCGCTTCCGCCGCGAATTGTTCTCGAACAGTGATGCCGAAATGAACGACGCACTCGATATGGTGGAGTCGATGCACTCACTCGAAGAGGCCGAAGACTACTTCTATGGCGACTTGGGATGGGATAAAGAAGTGGAAGAAGTGGCCGATTTCATGGAAATCGTGCGACGCCATTTCCTGTAATCACATTATAATGGCAGGAAAACTCTACATAGTCCCCACCCCGGTGGGAAATCTGGGCGACATGACACCGCGAGCCATCGAAGTGCTGCAAGCGGTGAACGTGATTCTGGCCGAAGACACGCGCACCAGCGGAGTGCTGATGAAGCACTTCGGCATCACCACGCCCATGCGCAGCCACCACAAGTGGAACGAGCACGACAGCGTGCACGGCGTGATGCAGTTGTTGCAAGCCGGGAACACCGTGGCGCTGGTGAGCGATGCCGGGACACCGGGAATCAGCGACCCTGGCTTCATGCTGTCACGCGAGTGCCGCCGATGCGGCATTGAGGTGGAGACATTGCCCGGAGCCACGGCGTTTGTACCGGCGTTGGTCAACTCGGGCCTGCCATGTGAGCGTTTCGTTTTCGAGGGATTCCTGCCCGTGAAGAAAGGACGTGCCACCCGATTGCAACAGCTTCAGGCCGAAGAGCGCACAATGCTTTTCTATGAATCTCCGCAGCGGTTGGTCAAGACACTGCAACAATTAGCCGAAACTTTCGGTTCCGATCGTGAGGCATCGGTGGTGCGGGAAATATCCAAACTGCACAACACCACCCACCACGGCACTCTGGCACAATTATTGCAAGAATTCACAGCAACCGCTCCACGGGGAGAAATTGTGCTGGTGGTGGCCGGCGCCGAACCGAAAACAGCTCAAAAAGTCGACAAATACGCCCGTTTCAAACAAAAACAAAGCAACAACAATCAAATCAACATAGAAAATGAAGACAATTAAATTATTTGCACTGTGCTGGGTGGTACTGGCCGTGATGCCGGCGTGCCAGCGCATGTCGCAGGCCGACGAGCAGACGACCGAGGACTCCATCGCCACCGAACTCAACGATTCACTGGCAACAGCACTGGCCGAAAAGGACAGCCTGATGGCTCTGATGACCGAAATCAGTGATGGCATGATGCAAATCAAGCAGATGCAAGATGTGGTAAACACCGTCAACATCAGTGGAGAAACACCCGACCGGAAAGCACAACTGAGAAACGACATAGTGGTTATCAAGCAATCTATCGAAGAGCGCAAGAAACGACTGGCCGACCTGGAAAAACGATTGGCACAGTCAACCAACTACAACGCCGAGATGAAAAAAACCATCGCGTCGCTGAAAAAGCAACTTGAAGAGCAAAAAACCACTATCGACGACCTGACAGCACAGTTGGCCAAGGCACATGTGGAGATTGAGAACCTCAACAAGAGCGTCGACTCACTCACCAATGTCAACACAGCCGTGGTGCAGGAAAAGGTAAAAGCTCAAGAAGAGTCGGTACGCCTGGCCAACGAGCTGAACACCTGCTACTACGCCGTAGGCTCAAAAAAAGAGTTGAAAGCCAACAAAATCATCGAGACCGGATTTCTGCGTAAAACCAAAATCATGGAAGGTGACTTTGAGCGCTCTTATTTCACCAAGGCCGACAAGCGGACCCTCTCGATAGTGCCCCTGCATAGTAAAAAGGCACAGGTGATGTCGAAGCACCCGGCCGGTTCCTACGAAATAGTGGAGGAAGGTAATGTGAAATCGCTGCACATCATCAACCCGTCGAAGTTTTGGGAATACTCCAACTATCTGATTGTAAAAATAGACTAACATTGATTTAGCGCAACATTGCTTCACCAACTGCTCACCACCCACACAGCCGTTCAGGCAGTGATAGTGCTGTCGGTGCTGTGCGCATGCGGCCTGGCATTGGGCAAGGTGCGTGTGCGTGGTGTGTCGTTAGGTGTGACCTTCGTGTTTTTTGTGGGAATCTTAGCGGGCAACTTTGGGATTACCATCGACCCGCAGATGCTACAATATGCACAAGATTTCGGGTTGGTACTGTTTGTCTACGCCTTGGGACTACAAGTGGGACCCGGCTTCTTCAACTCACTCCATCACTCGGGAGTCAGGTTCAATGCGCTCGCATTGATTGTGGTTCTGCTCGGAACGATACTCACCGTCATGCTGCCTGCGTTTACCGGCATGACACTCGCCGAAGCCGTGGGTGTGATGTGCGGCGCCACCACCAACACGCCAGCCCTGGCCGCCGCACAGCAAACGCTGACCCAGCTGCATCTCCCCGTCACCGGGGCGGCACTGGCATGTGCCGTCACCTATCCCATGGGCGTGGTGGGCGCGATATTGGCGCTGATGCTCATGCGCCGGGTGATGGTTCGCCCGACCGACTTGCAGTGTGCCACCGACACAGAAACAGATAACACCTTTGTTGCCGCATTTCAAGTTCACAACGAAGGGATTTTCGGCAAGACAGTGGGCGACCTGGCCCGCATCAGCCATAAACCATTTGTGATTTCTCGATTGTGGCGCAACGGCAAAGTGCGCATTCCCAGCAGCCAAACCGTGCTGCACGAAGGCGACCGGCTGCTGGTGGTCACACATGACGAAGATGTGGAAACCCTCACAGTGCTCTTCGGCGGGAAAGAAAAAACCGATTGGAACAAAGATGACATCGACTGGAATGCCATCGACAGCAATCTTGTGTCGCAAACCATCTTGGTGACACGCAGTGAAATCAACGGACGGCGGCTGGGGTCACTGCGCCTGCGCAACCTCTACGGTGTGAATATCAGCAGGGTCAACCGCGGTGGTGTGCAACTGCTCGCCACGCCCGATTTGCGGCTATTGCTGGGCGACCGACTGATTGTGGTGGGCGAAAAAGAGGCTGTGAGTAATGTCGAACCTGTGCTGGGCAATGCCGTGAAACGGCTGAACGAGCCAAACTTGATATCGGTGTTTGTGGGCATGTCATTGGGTTTGTTGTTAGGGTGCATCCCCATTGCCGTGCCGGGCATGAGTGCACCGGTGAGACTGGGGCTGGCAGGAGGCCCTATTGTGATGGGAATCTTGATGGGGACATTCGGGCCGCGCATCCACATGAATACCTACACCACTCAGAGCGCCAACCTCATGCTGCGTGCAATCGGCCTTTCGCTCTATTTAGCTTGCCTGGGGCTGGATGCCGGGCGCGATTTTTTGGCCACCGTCATGCGTCCCGAGGGACTGCTGTGGATTGCCACAGGGATTGGGCTGACCATCCTGCCGGTGCTGCTGGTGGGTTTTATAGGTATACGGCTGATGCATCTGGATTTTGCAAGCATCAGCGGGATGCTGTGCGGAGCGATGGCCAACCCCATGGCACTGAACTACGCCTCCGACACCATTCCTGGCGGCGACCGCGCTTCGGTAGCCTATGCCACCGTATATCCGCTCAGTATGTTTGTGCGAGTGCTGTTGGCTCAGTTAGTGCTTTTGCTTCTTTTGTGACAACAGCGAACGATTCACTTTTTCTTTTTTCGGAAAACCATCCAGAGCACGATCAAAACCAGCGCTCCAGCCGCGGTGCATATCCAGGGAAGCCACGGCCCGTTCAAGGCGGTGATCCCTCCGGTGCCAACCGCGGCAGAAGAACCGTTGCCACCCACACTGTCGGTAGCTATCGAATCGGTCAGCACAGGCTTAGGGTCGGTGCTTACCTCAGGCTCGGAATAATCGACCCGATAAAGGTTCACCGCATTGCCACCAAGACCACTGCGGGCTTGTGAAGTGACCACCAAGAAACGGCCGTCGTCGCTGATGTGAAGGCCCACGGGATAGGAATCGACTGTGATGCTGCCAATGGCCGTCATGGTGCGTGTGTCAACTACATAGAGGTGGCTTGCCGAGTTGCATGCCGCAAAAATGAAACGCCCGCTGGGCGAGGCCTCGATGGTGCGCGCTCCACCACCCACGCGGCACGTTTGCCAGCCACGCACGCCGATAGCCTTGCCATGCCGGCCAGCGATGGCGTGAAGCACGCTGTCGAGCGGTATGCGCTGCACCAGTCCCGCCGCATTGACGCTGGCATAAAGATAGCCATTCTTGATAATCAGATGGCGGGCATTGCTGATGCCGCCCACGATACCCACATACTGGCGCTCCGCCATGTCGATGACCGCGATGCCGCCGCCACCCATGCAGCCCACCAGCAGATAGCGGTCGTCGGGAGTAAAGACCGTGCCACGCAGCATCAGCCCGCTGTGAACATCACGGTTCACGGCACTCGACAGGCTGAAGTTGAGCTGTAATTCCCGCTCCACCACCACATAGGGCAGGTGATGCCACCGTGCCGGGTCAGGGTCGGTGATGTCGACCAGTCCCACCGTATTATTACCCCAATGTGTGATGGCTATGGTGTGGTTGTCGTGCGAACAGGTAATCATTTTGGGCAACGGCCCAGTTTCCATCATTCGCACAATGCTGTCGGTGCGTGTGTCGATGATGGCCACTGCACTGGGATCCTGCGCATTGATGTCGAAGGTGCGTCGATAATAGGGAACCCACAGGTATCGCCCGCCATGCGAGAAGCAGCTCTCCACCGGCTTTCCCAAGAACGGCCGTTTCTCCCCCCCTTGATAGTGGGTGAAGCGATAAATACCGCTGGGCGCATTCCACAACGGTCCCTCACCCGAGCTGAACTCATGGTGGATAACCTTGATTTTCTTGTTGGTAGCCATATCGTAAACCACCGTGCGGCAACCCTCCAACGAGTTCACATAATACTTGGTGCCGTCGGGATGGAAATTGACCGATTTTGGCGAAAACACATCGTGATCAAGAGTGGCCGTGTCACGATAGTCACGATTTTGCTTCTTGCCAATGTTGGTGATGGTCAGGGCGCCATTGGTGGCTGTGATAGTTTCCCCGATTCGTGAGTGTAACACAGGAGGCTCGGCTTGCGCGCTCACCAAAGCCATAAGCACCGTTATGACAACGAAAATAAAAGACTTGTTCATAAAAAAATAGTATTTGTGCCGTAAAGATACAACTTTTTCTGAGAGTATGACATCCGACTTGTGATTATTGCCCAAATTTTATTAAATTTGCAACTTGAATACTGAAAACAATAAGAGATGCGAAAATTTATCACCTTGATTGCCACGTTGCTGACTTTGGCAACGATGGCGCAACAGCAAGTCAACAACAACCGACTGATGGTTAACAAGCTTGATGGCACAAGCGATGTGTTTGTCGTCGACAGCATCCATGAAATCACTTTCGATGTGATAGCGCAGGCGCAGGCTCCCGCCACACTGATTGACGCCGATGACTCGTCGGTGCGCGCACGGGTGACCATGACCGAGGGATGCGCACGTTATGAGGTGGCGTGCTACGCCGCCGCCGACCAGCCCGACTCCATTGCCGCCTATGTACACGACAACGCACTTTTCAACCGCAAAAAAGCGGGCAGCGTTGAATTTGTGAACCTGATTCCCGCCACCGACTATGTGATTGCCTCACTGGCCTACGACAAGTATGGCCTGCCATGCGATGTGGCCACCCTGCCCTTCACCACAGCACAAAGGGGCGAACAGGCACCGGCACAAGTGGGCGACTTTCTTTTCAGTGACGGCACATGGGGCAGCACCTTGTCGAGCAACAAAGTGCCTGTGGCAATCGTCTACTCCACTTCGGTGACCGAGGCCGACGCAGCCCGGGGATACACACATGGCTATGCCGTGGCTCTGGGCGAGCTCGACGGCCAGGCATGGACCACCCAAGCCAACGAGAACGAAAGCGGTTCAACGGTGAGCACCGACGGCAGTGACCTAGCCGACCGCGACGGACTGAGCCACACACTCACCCTGCTCGTCGATTCCGACACCCATCCCGCAGCGGCAGCGGCCCAGGGCTATGCAGCCACGCCCTATGCCACGAGCGGATGGTTCTTGCCGGCTGCCGGGCAGTGGATTGATGTGCTGGCAAATCTGGGCGGCCTCAATGCCACGGGATTCACACGCGACGAGGTTTCAGGCATCGCCACATGGGAGAAAGAAGACGCCGCAGCCTGTGTGGCAGCCTTTAACGCCCGGCTGGCCACAGCAGGGACAGGCAATTACACGCCGCTCAACCAGAGCTATTACTGGACATCGAGCGAGCGCAGTGTTGCCACAGCGTTCTATCTCTACGTTAACGCCAACTTCAACCTGAGCATGCAGACTTATTACAAGGACAGCAAATTCGGCATCCGCCCGCTCATTGCATTCTAAATCCATACCCAGCACCCGAAAAAATTGCATCAATCATGAAAAAAATATTTTCACTACTCAGCATCCTTTTGCTTGCCGGTGTTGTGACCGCACAGACGCCAGATGCTCGCAAGCGTGTGATTATCACTGCCAGCAACGGCCAGCAGACCGTCTACGACGTGAGCAAATTGCGCCATGTGTCGTTCGACAAGGTGGAGCCTGTCACCGCGTCGATTGAACTAATCAGTGCCGCAGGCTTCAGCGTCAAGGTTCATGTGACCGTGCCTGAGAGTTGCCCACGCTATCAGGTAGCCGTGGCACCAGCCGACGAGCAGGTAAGCAACTGGGCCGAATACATCAAGGCAAATGTTTCCAGCGAGCAGACCGCCAGCGCCGATGTGGAATTGGGCGGACTGCAAGAGCAAACCGATTATGTGGTAGCCGTACTCACCTACGACCGCTATGGCATGGCCAGCATAGTGAGCACACTGGCTGTGAGAACAGTCCAAGCCACCGACGCCGAACTGCCCAAAGTGGGCTACATCCTGTATGCCGACGGTTCTTGGAGCCGACGCATGGTCAAGGGGCGTACCCCCATCGGCATCATTTTCTCCACCACTACCAGCCCCGACGACCAAGCCCGCGGCTGGCGGCACGGCTATGCGCTGGCTCTGCGAAATGCAGCCCAGCAAGTGAAATGGGCCGTCACTCCGGCAGCCAATCAGGTGAGCGACCACTATACCTCGGCCGACAGCTTGGGTTTCCAAACCGACAAAGACGGATATGCGCACACCTTGGCATTGGTAAATCAGGGCACAGGGCTTTATCCGGCAGCCGACGCCGCAGTAGCCTATCAGGTTGCGGCGCCCTCACACTCCAGCGGCTGGTATTTGCCCAGTTCGGGACAGTGGTTCGATGTGTGTGTGAATCTGGGCGGGCTGGATGCAGCCATGCCCGTTCTGGGTAAAACCGAAGGCTACTGGAACACACCACAAGTGGTAACCAACTGCCTGAACCTGATTAACGAGCACATGAGCCTCGTGGGAGCAGCCAACTACGAGCCCATCAAGGTGAGCAGCGGCGATTACCAATGGTTCTGGTCATCGTCGGAGAGTGGAGAACAGCAAGCTTATGCCGTTTTCTTTGACCAAGACCAGCTGGTGGTGGAGATTGCAGCATATTTCAAGAACTACGGATTCTCGACCAATCGTGTGCGGCCGGTGATTGCATTCTGACAACACGCGATAGTTGAAAATTAAAAACTCGGGTGGAGGTTGCTCCACCCGAGTTTTTAATCAGACATTACGATGCTTGTCAACGAGCAATGTGCTTGCGGCCATTCTGGATATAGACACCCTGGGCGGGCTTGCCATTGAGGCGGCGGCCCATCAGGTCGTAGATGGGTGCGTTCTCATCGGCAGCGGCAGCGTTGATGTCGGTAACGGCGGTCACTTCCTCGCGCTCGAGAACTATGTCGCTCTCCACATTGCCATTGGCAAAGCTGACGTCACCATTATAAGGTTTGTAGCCATCGGCTGTCACCATCACGTCGTAGTCGAGTCCGCTTTGGAACACATCCACCGAGTAGTTTCCCTGGGCATCGGTGGTGGCTGTATAAACCACTTGGTCGCTGGCCGACACACGGCGTGGAGCACCTTCTTCGTCCGAGGTCTGGGCGCGGCTGGTGAGCGTCACAGTGGCTCCGGCCACAGCGTTACCCTCGGTGTCGGTGACACAGCCGGCCATAGTGGAAGCCTCGGAGCTCACCATGAGGTACATCACGGGCAATTCACTGGCATTGAAGGCACCCGAAATCGTGCGGTCGCTGGAACGATACACACTTTGTCCGGTCACATTCTTATCGTGCTCAAAGTAGCAGGTCACCCAACCCGAGTTCTCGGTGTGCATGACCACACGCAGATTCTTACCGGTGTACTCAAACGGTGTGGTGAGGTTCAGCACCAACACATCGGTTTCTTCGCGCGTCACTGCGTAGGTGTAATTGTCATTATACACTTGCGTCATCGCTGCCAATGCGTTTTCGTCGAGCAGCACATCTTGCGGAGTGGCATCCTCGGTGTTTTCAAGCCACACCTTGAGGGTTCCCGACACGGTTTTCGCCGTTGTGCCGTGTCCCTTGAACACCATGCGCGAGATTTTACTGCCTGCGGCAATGCCCAAATCCTGTGCGGTGTAGACGGTCTCACTTTCACTATTGTTGTTATAGAGAGTGAGCGGAGCGGCGCTGCGGGCATCCGAACCGTTATAAGTGCCCACTTGCACCTCGTTGGTCGACAGTTCCTCACCGATGGTCACGCTCACCACATCGCTGGTGGCGGTGAATCCCTCAGCGGCAAATTCCACGTAGGCCTCAAATGTGCCCTGCTCGTGAATGAGCGTGGAGAAGCTATAGGTGTTCTCGCCATAAGCGGCAAGTTCGGTTGCTTCGGCCTCGGCCACCACTTCACCATCAACGTACAGACGTGCAGCATAGCTGCCGGCTGCCTCAACGGTTTCGGTGAGGTTTTTCAGATTGGCCGTGACATTGAACGGCGTATTCACAGTGCCTGCTGCAGGAATGTCGGCCAACGTGACGAAAGCATCGTGCTCAACGGCCACAACATTGAATCCCAGCAAATTGTCGATGCGTGCATTGCTGGCCTCAAATGCCAAATAGCCCTGTCCTGCCGGCACGTTGTCGATAGTGAAGCGGGTGAAGTTGTACTTCGTGTTCGAGCCCCAAGCATAACCGGTGTAGGCATCGGTCAGGCGGTCGGCCTCGTTTTCGGCATTGGCATCAAGCGTGCGAAGCAACGTCCACTCTTTGCGGTCGGTGGAATAGTAAATTCTCACAGCCGACGGAGTGTCGTAGTTGCGGGCAGCATCCAGCCCGAAGGTCTCACCCTCTGCCACTTCGAGCAGCGGCGAGATGAGTTTTCCCTCGGCATTCTTGCTGTTCACAGCATAGTATTTGTTTTCACCGGAAACCAGGCTGTTGCTCACCTCCCACGAGTCAACATTGACCATATTGGCAGGCAACTTGCCATCCTCAAAGTTCACATACCACTTGTTCGGGTCAAGCACCTCGCCAGAGAGATTTACCACAAAGGGCTCTATATCGGCACCCTCGATTGTGAGCTTGCCGGCCTTCACACCTGCCGTGGTCGATGCCATGGTGAGTGGCACATCCACCTGAGAATGTTTGTCGACAGTGAGAGGGGTCGTGAGCGTAGTGGCAAAACCCTCACCCTCGACGGTAACGGCAGTCACTTGCAACGGAGCGGCGCCATCGTTGTAGAGTGTGAGCGTGCGAGCTGCCTCACCCGTTGACAAGCCAAAGTCGAGCGTACTGCCGGTGGCATATTCCGTCATGCCCTCATAGAGGCTTGCATCGGGACGGTAAGCGACGGGCAGATAGTTGCGAATCACATGGGTGGTACCTGTCACACCCTCCACCACATCGTAGCGGCGGGCTTTGTTGTCGTTACCCGGCAGTGCCACCACATCGGCCTCGTTGAGAACGACCGAAATCTCAATGGGGTCACTCTCCTGACCCACAGCCAGCGCCACATCAATGGGCTGAGTGGTGAGCACCTCGTCCACCACATAGTCGGCTCCCGTTCCAGGCTTCATATTGACAATTTGCAACTGATAGCCCTCGTCACCGGGGTTCAGGTCAAGTTCACCACTATTCTTGAGCACCACAGTGGCCTTGACGGTGAACTGGTTGTTTTCATCACAGTCGATGGTGTTGTTATCGACGGCAGGAGTCACCTGGGCAATGGTCAGCCCGCGCGTGAGCACCACATTGGCAGTGGTGGCAGTGAAATCATCGATGAGCACATTCTCGGCACGAATACCGATGTAAGTGCCCTCTGGAACGTCTGTCAGTTCCACCTCGGTGAAGTCAAACGACACCAGCCCGGGGTCTTCAAAGGTGATTTCTTCACCCATCACCCAGTCGGCATCATTTTTCGTGACCTTGTAGAATTTCACATTGCCTGCACTTGTGGCTTTCTTCACTTGCAGAGTTACCGTGCCGCCCACCTGGGGAGTAATGAGCAGGTCGTTCAGAGTCACGGTGCTGCTTGTCCACCAGTCTTCATAACTCTGATCTCCAGCTTGAAGGCAGCCACTCTCATCCACGCCTCCATCGGCCACATAGGTATAAGTGACTTTTTGGTAAGTGTACCCTCCGGTGCTCACCAGATGAGCCCAGCCGGGGTTAGCCTTGAAGGCAGGGTCACTGGTATCGACCGTGTTGTTGAAATCGGCTTTATAGCTCTGTGCCCCGGCGGCAAACGCCAGCAAACTCAGCAAGCCGAGCAAAAAGATTTTTCTCATACACGATGATTTTTAGATGGTTAATAAAACAGTTGTTCAAAAATTCAATGTGCGCAAATATACTAATAATTTCGCTTCCCTGCTTAAAAATAGTAGTTAAATGTATCAAAAAAAAGATGAATGTAAAGCTTCACATTCATCTCTTAGGGCGCATCGGTGATTGCGTGGATATCAATCGCCACGGCGTGCACGGGCCTTCTCGCGCATGGCTCTTTTGCGGGCCTTCATCTCTTGAGTTTTCTCGCGAAAATCTCTGCCACGCTGTTTCAGCTGTGCCGAATCGCGTTTTGCCTTGAATTTGGTGCTGATTTTGCGCTCACTTTGCAAGAAGCGGTGCAGTTGCTTGGCATCGAGCACGCGCGCAAATTGGTCGATGTACTTGGTTTGCACGTCGATGGCCGCCTTCTGCTTTTGCAGCTGATCCTTGATGGCTTTGGCCTCCGACTTCACATCTTCGGCAACAGGTCGTTTGTCGCGTCCGGCAGGCAGCACCTTGTGCATCTCTTCATTATAGCGCTGATAAATCTCGGCAAACTGCGTTTGCTGGTCAGCGCTGAGATTGAGCGAGTGAGTCATGTGTTTGAGCTTGGCGGCGTATATGCGCCCTCTCACATCGGTTTTGTCTTGTGCCACAGCGGCTAAAGCCAATAATGTGGCAGCAAAAATAACAATGTACTTTTTCATAATGATAGTGTTTGATTGATGTTTCTGTTTCATTGATATATGTCAGTATTCCGGAATCTCATCAGGACACGGCTCGTCAATTTGGAGCAGTTCGTCGGCGCTGAGTGTGTTGAGCAGCGCATCAATGGGGTCTTGCTCGGCCACTTGTTCAGGCATCGCCTGCCACGCCAGATGAGTGCTGTCGGGAGCCGGATGGGTCACCGACGGCCGATGGGCTTCATGCCATGCTACAGTGCCCACAATTCCCGCCACGGCGGCTGCCGCCACCCCGCCCACGATACGGCGGCGCAAAATTTGAGGACGCTGCCGGCTCCTCTCGGCCATGGCGCGGCGCGCCAGTGCTTGCTCGGTGCAGCGGTTCACCAGCGAGTCGATGTAACTGTCGCTCTCCTTGTAAGGAAGTGACTTGGGCAGATTTGAGGTTGTGTTGTGATTGTCGGGATTCATGATGCGTGTTGCTTGATGTAATTCTTGATTCGTGTCACAGCATAGTGATAGTTTGTTTTGAGCGTCGACACACTCTTGCCTGTGATGGTTGCGATTTGCTCATAGGGCAACTCGTCATAATAACGCAGATTGAAAGCGATGCGCTGCTGAGTGGGCAGCTCAAGCAAAGCGTTCTGAAACAACCGCTCGGCTTGGTCGGCGTTGAGGTCGTCGGCGGCCGGCAGACGGTCGGCAAGCGCGGGGCCTAAGTCATCAAGGCGCTGATACCAACGTTTGCGCCGCTTGAGCATGAGCAGTGCCTGGTTGGTGGCAATGCGGTAGAGCCATGTGCCCAATTCACTGTCGCCACGATAATTGTCGAGTCCGGCCAGCACACTGACGGCTGTATCCTGCAGCGCATCTTCGGCATCATCATGGTCGACAACGATGCGGCGGATGTGCCAGTACAGGCTACGTCCGTAACGCTGCATCAGAAGCCTGAATGCTTCATCGCGTCGAGCCGGGTCGGCAAGTATCTGGGTGATGTGGGTGTCTTGGTTCATTCGAGTGACGTTTCGATGGTTAGATTACCCACTAAGCCAAAAGTTAAATCCGAAACCACCTTTTTTGCCTTAAAAATGCATAAAGAACGTTTAGCGACAAGCGCCGCCGAGCCACTCAGTTCTGTATAAAAAATGAAAAACTTTGTTTCTCATTTTGTTCTGCACTCATTTATTCGTAACTTTGCAATAATAATTCACCAAAATCTCGGTTAGCAATGAAATCGGACAGCGTGGTAATCATTCCCACCTACAACGAAAAAGAGAATATCGCAGCCATCATCGCAGCAGTGCTGGAACTTGAAGAGCACCAATTTGATGTGCTGGTGATTGACGACAACTCGCCCGACGGCACAGCAACTATTGTCGAGGAGCTGGCGGCCCAAACGCCCGGACGGATACACTTGCTGCGGCGCAGTGGCAAGTTAGGGCTGGGGACGGCCTATATAGCAGGCTTTAAATGGGCATTGGAGAATGGTTACGACTATGTGATTGAAATGGATGCCGATTTTTCACACCCGCCCCGCAAACTCATCGAGTTGCAGCGCGCATGCGCCAGCGAGGGTGCCGATGTGGCCGTGGGCTCGCGGTATCTCACAGGCGTCAATGTGGTGAATTGGCCCATGGGGCGTGTGCTGATGTCTTATTATGCATCGGCCTATGTTCGCATCGTCACCGGCATGAGCGTGCGCGACACCACGGCAGGATTTGTGTGCTACCGCCGTCAGGTGCTTGAGGCTATCGACCTCGATGCCATTGAGTTCAAGGGCTACGCATTCCAAATTGAAATGAAATTCACAGCCCACCGCATGGGATTTACTATCAAGGAAGTGCCCATCGTATTTGTCAACCGTGAACTTGGGACGAGCAAAATGAGCGGTGGCATCTTCGGTGAAGCTCTCTTCGGGGTGATAAAGCTGCGTCTCTCATCGTGGTTCAACCCCAAAAAATACCGGCGTCGCACCCCGCAAGCGTGAGAAAATCATCGGTTCCAACATTTTTGGCTCAATTTTTGCACTGTCTCTCGTGTTGAAACGGTATTAACTATGAGTCATCTGTCAAAACAAGCTTTCACCGAACATGAATCTGGCGCGGCCACAAGCAAGCGTGGACTCACCGACGCACAGGTGACAGCCAACCGCGAGCGATTTGGAGCCAATGTGCTCACCCCGCCCAAGCGCACATCCCTGTTGTCGCAGTTCATTGAGAAATTCGATGACCCCCTCATAAAAATTTTGTTGGTGGCCTTGCTCATGTCGGCAGGGTTGGCTGTCTACGAATTCGTGTGGCTTGACATGGGCACCGAGGTTCTCATTGAGCCGGTGGGCATCTTTGTGGCCATTGTGCTGGCCACATTGGTCGGATTTTTGGTCGAAGTGAACGCCAACCGCAAGTTTGAGTTGCTCAACAAGACCAACGACGATGTGATGGTGAAGGTGAAGCGAAACGGCCATGTGACACAAGTGAAACGTCGCGACGTGGTGGTGGGTGATGTGGTGATGCTCGACACCGGCGAGCGCGTACCGGCCGACGGCCGGCTCATCGACAGCATGAATCTGAGTGTGAACGAAAGCTCGCTCACCGGCGAGCCCATGGCTCGCAAGAGCCACAAGTTGACCGATGCCGCGACATCGGACGACACCACCTATAGCACTCGCGAGGTGTTACGAGGCAGCACCGTCACCGAGGGCCACGGCGTGATGGTGGTGACACGCGTGGGCGACCGCACCGAGTACGGAAAAGTTTTCACCGAGGCACAAATCGACAATCATGTGCAAACGCCGCTCATGCAGCAGTTCGACCGGTTGGGCAAACTCATCACCACCGGCAGCTACCTCATTGCCGCGCTCATCGTTGTAGGGCGCCTGCTCGTGCTATGGCTCGACGGCCGTCCCGACACCACTGTCGAAACGCTGCAATATCTTGTGGAAACGGTGATGCTGGCAGTCACGTTGATTGTGGTGAGCGTGCCCGAGGGCCTGCCCATGAGCGTCACGCTGTCGCTGGCCTTGAGCATGCGGCGCATGCTACAATCGAACAATTTGGTGCGCAAGATGCACGCCTGCGAAACCATGGGAGCCACCACCGTGATCTGCACCGATAAAACCGGCACACTCACACAGAATCAAATGCGTGTCTATCAGGCACACTTCTATGGGTTAAACGGCGGAAGCCAGCTCACCGACGACACCATGAGTGCCGTGGTGAAAGAAAGCATCGCCAGCAACTCCACCGCATTTCTTGACCTCAGCGACTCCGAGCATGCCAAGGCACTCGGCAACCCCACCGAAGGGGCCTTGCTGCTGTGGCTGCACGACGCAGGCGTCGACTATTTGCCACTGCGCGACGACTGCGTGGTGGAGGCGCAACTGCCCTTCAGCACCGAGCGCAAGATGATGGTCACGGTGGTGCGCAGCGGACTTACGGGCAAACGATTGCTACTGCTCAAGGGAGCACCCGAAATTGTGCTCCGATTCTGCAACACGGTGGCCGGCGAGGTGAGTTTTCAGCAAGTTACCGACGAATTGCTCAGCTACCAGTCCAAGGCCATGCGCACATTGGGCTTCGCCTACCGCGAACTGGATGCCGAAGAGCCGGCATCACAAGATGGCACCATCGTCATCGACCCGTCGTCGCTCACCTTCCTGGGCATTGTGGCCATCAGCGACCCCGTCAGACCCGATGTGCCGGCTGCCATTGCCGACGTGAAGCGGGCGGGAGTGGAAGTGAAGATTGTGACAGGTGACACACCGGGCACAGCACGCGAGGTGGGACGTCAAGTGGGACTTTGGCAGGACGACACATCCGACGACGCCATCATTTCGGGTCCGGAATTTGCCGCACTGTCCGACGAAGAGGCCATGAAACGGGTCAAGGCTTTGAGAATCATGTCGCGTGCGCGACCCGACGACAAAGCCCGGCTGGTGCGGTTGCTGCAACGCATCGGCGAGGTGGTGGCCGTAACAGGCGACGGCACCAACGACGCACCGGCGCTCAACGCCGCTCAAGTGGGGCTTTCCATGGGCGACGGCACAGCTGTGGCCAAGGAGGCAAGCGATATCACCATTCTCGACAACTCTTTTGCCAGCATTGGCAAGGCGGTGTTGTGGGGGCGCTCGCTCTACCGCAACATCCAGCGGTTCATCCTGTTCCAGCTCACCGTCAACGTATGCGCCTGCCTGGTGGTAGCCATATGCTCGTTTTTCAGCAAGCAACCGGTGCTCACCGTCACGCAAATGTTGTGGGTAAATCTCATCATGGACACCTTTGCCGCACTGGCTTTGGCATCGCTTCCGCCTAACAGCGTGGTCATGCGCGACAAGCCGCGCCGCACCACCGACAACATCATCACCCGCAAGATGGCCACCTTCATTCTGGGGTGTGGCATTCCATTCTCGATACTGATGATTGCACTGTTTGGATGGACATATTTCTTCAGCGGGGCGCCGCATCAGGTCGACACCCGCGAAATGACCTATTTCTTCACTGCATTTGTTTTCTTCCAGTTTTGGAACCTGTTCAATGCACGCTCCTTCGGCACTGCGCACTCGGCCTTTCACAACATCAACGGCTCGCGTGTGTTCTTCCTGGTCGTATCACTCATCTTTGTGGGACAGGTGCTGATTGTGCAGTTCCTAGGCTCCATGTTCAATTGCGTGCCGCTGTCCATCGCCGAATGGGGATGGCTGGTGCTGGGCACCATGCCAGTGATGCTGGTGGGCGAGGTTTACCACATGCTGCAACGGCGCATCCAGTTCAGTTGACGGTCTTGACAGCCTGCGTGACGCCGTTAGAATATTGAGTCACCACAATGTTTACACCGCGCTGCGGCTCGCTCATGCGGCGCCCCGTGATGTCGTAGTAATCGACCGCCTGAGCGGCGGCTCCATCGCTCGTCACGCGCTCGATAGCGGTGGGGCGCGGCAGTTCCAAATCCAGATACAGGTCGTTCACCTCACATTCGCCCGGGGTGCCCACATTGTTCACATCATGATAAACGCTGGTGAAAACCGCTCCAAACCGCTCCTCAATTTCCACCCTGAGCAGGCCGCTCACGGCTGCACGGAAGAGGGGCTTCACCAGGGCATTGATGATACCGTCAAGGCCGGTATTGATGGCCTCCATCAGGTCGTCGGTGCGTTTCAGGTGCTCGTTGCCCTCGGTCAGCAGCATGTAGGAGCGACGTGCGGCATCGCCAAGATACTCATTGACCAGCGCTGCGGCTTCGGCAGGTGTTTCAGGCAAATCCATAATGAGCCGCACATTGTCCAGGCCGCCTAATTTATCCGACAGTTTGTTGAGCACGCGGTCCCAATAAAGGTTTACCAGCGTGCGCACCAACGAAGGCACGCAAGCGGCAAGCACTGCCTGCGACTGAGCCTCCAAGTCGGGCATCGAGGCAATGGAATGGATGAAACCGCTGTGCAAGTGGGCCTGGGTGAAATCGGTGTTGAAATCGACCGTGCGGAAGGGATGTGGATAGCCCACCAGAGCGCCGCTCGACACTTCGGTGAGCGAATCGGTGTGCTCGTCGTTGAAGATGCGGGCCACATCCTGAACATGGAAATGTCCGGTGAATACCAACCGCACACCCGCATCGAGCAGCTGACGCTGCACGCTGGCGGCATTCTCCAGCACATAGGGGCTGACCAGAGTTTCCTCCTTGTCGAAATGCGGCACCAGGTGGTGATGAAGCAGGGCAATGACTTGCTTGTTGGCACGGGTGGCCTCATGTGCTCTTTCCAAAAGCCACTGCAAGGTGGCGGGCTTGATGCGACCGGCCACATGGCTCACATTGCTGTCATCGCCACGGCTCACCAAGCGGTTCTCTTCATCTTCATTGCTGTCGATGCCCAGCACCACCAATCCGGGCAGCGGCTCGGTGGCATAGCTGAGCGACGACGGGTCGCGCACCACATCATCACCATAACCAAATGCGCTGTAAATCTGCGCAAACTCGTCACGTGTCACCGTGGGTGCATAGGCCCATGTGTCGCCATCAAAGGTCTTGGCGCCGGGGTTATTGCAATCATGATTGCCGGGTATCACCAGCGAGGGTATGCCGGCTTCCTTCAAACGCTGCAACTCGGCGGCCACATAGTGGTGACTGGCCGTTTCGCCATCCTTGGTGAGGTCGCCGGTAATCATCACCAAGTCGGGATGAATCCGAATGATACTGTCGGTCATTGTCGAAAAAATCTCCGCACTTTGCCGAAGCATCTTGCGGTCGGTGGCCACATGGTCGGTAAATGCCTTGCCATCACGAATGAGCAATTCCGGGGCCATCACATGTATATCACTCAAGACCACTATTTTGGCCGAGCCACGCGCCAATTCGGGGTCGGCCACCGAAAATTGTGCCGACGGGCTCACCTCGTTGCCATCGAGCAAGGTTTTGACCGTGTAGGTTCCCGGCTCATAACCGTTGCCCAATGCTATCGTACCGGCTGCGTCAGTCACCTGCTGCGACTCAAGCATGGGCTGCAGCGACAAGCCTTTGTAGATGAGAATCTCGGCACCGACGGGCAGACCGTCGTAAGCAATGACGATGTTCTGACCGGCTGCATAATGACCACTTGACGGATTGATGCCGGCCATTACTGCCGATACGGCCAATGCGCAAAACAAGGAAGCGATGATATAACGTTTCATGATGTGATACTTGATAGATTCAATTGATTATTTTTTCGGCCGACTGAGTGCCGTCGGCATAGGTGGTAACAACAATATTCACGCCTTGTAACGGCGTGGAGGACGAATGTCCGGTGAGGTCATAGTACACCACATGGTCCACCATGAGGCTGGCGGGGCTGTCGACCACATCGGTGGGAATTTTCAACGGCAGAATAACGGTATTGAACAAATCATCCACCTGACATTCGTTGGCGGTACCCACATTGTTTGTGTCGTCAAGCATACTGGTAAGAATGGGTTCGACCTCGGGGTAGACCGATTCCACCAATGTGTCGGTGAAGCCCTGCAGCAGCGAAGGCAGGGTGTTGTAGACCATATCATACACGCTTTGCTCAATTTCCTGCCTCAATCCGTCGGTGTACTTGCTGCTCTCGTTGCACTCGCCAAAGGTGGTATAGGCCTTTGCGGCTGCTTCTCCCATATAAGTCTGCACATTTTGCTTCACCACATCCAGCGTCACCATCGACTTGGCCAGTGCAACGGCCGCCGAACCCAGCGCGCCAGCCCGCTCGTCGATTTTTTGCATGAGAATGTCGTAGGCCTTGGCCGAAACAGTATTGAGCAGGCTGCTCAGGTTGTCCACCACATGTTGCTGAGCTGTGGCATAGATATCGTCATATCCATTGAGTTCGGTCAGGCTGTGAGTCGCCACGTCGACGACGGTATTGGCCGCATTGATAGTCATTTCGCGGTAATGCAAAGGATAAGATATGCCCGAGCCGGTGGAAATCTCTATCATGGTGTTATCACCCACGGTAACCTGCTGTTCATCGACAGCCGCGGCACGAGCTGGAGCACGTCGGCTCACTGTTACGCCCCCTCCATTGCAACTGATGTCGCTCACATGCAGGTGCCCGCTGAGCACCAGATGCACACCATAGGCCAGCAACAATTGCTGCACCTGCTCATAATCGTCGATGATATAGGAACCGATGAGCGTCTTCTCGCGGTCGAAGTGCGGCACCATGTGGTGATGTATCATGGCCACCGCAGCCCGGTTGCCTTCTTTCACCTGTTGCAACTGCTCCTCCATCCACATCAAGGTTTCTTCCTTCACGCGACCACTGTTCACATAGTGATTGCTCTCAGCGCCCCAGTTCACACAAGTGTTTTCCTCGTCACGATTGCTGTCGATGCCCAGCAGCACCAGTTTGTCGTCGATTTGGCAGATATAACTCAGCGAATTGGGGTCGTGACGGATGCCATGACCATAGCCGAAGTCGTGATACAGCTCACGGAATTCATCGCGCGTGATGGCTTGGGCATAGTCGGTGCCCGATCCGTCATAAACGCGCGCATTGGGATTGTTGCAGTCATGGTTGCCGGGGATGACAAACACCTGAATGCCGGCATCTTTCATCTTCTTCAGGTAGGAAATCACCAGCTCGTGGCTCTCGCGTTCGCCGTCTTTGGTCATGTCGCCGGTCACGAGCACATAATCGGGATGGATGGCAAGCACCCGGTCGGTCAGAGCGCTCAAAATGTCATCACTCTCCTTGATAAGTCGCAAATCGCTGTCGGCTTGGCCGTCGATTGCCGAGCCGCCACGGCGCACCAGCGACGGAGCCATGACATGGATGTCGCTCAAAATCACAAACCGCTTGCCGGGAGTCAATTCTCGGGGCTTCACCTCAAAGGGTGCCGAGGTGGCCATCTTGGTACCGTCTACGACGATGCACGCCTGATAACGTCCCGGCTCCAGACCGAAAACCGTACTGCCGCTGTTGAACAACTGGTTGCCAACATTTTCCGGCCACTTCATAGGCAGAGCCGAAAGGTATTTGTAGACCTCTACCGTGCTGCCTTGCATGGCATTTTCGTAGGTAACGGTCACGGTCTGGCCATTTTCGTAAGTGTTTTTGTCGGTGCTGACAACGGGAGTAAGACCAGCCACTAAACTGATGTCGGTGGCATAACCGTTGGTATTATCACCCAAACTGGCTTCGCGCATCTCCAAATGGATGCTGATGGAGCGTGTGCCGGCAGGTATTTGCAGCGTAGCCGAGCGCTCAAGCAAGCCGCTCACCTCGCCACGGTCGGCAGCCATCACAGGTCCCAGGGTCATGGAACCCAATGCCGTGCCGCCGGCATCATTGAACGTGAAAATCAAGGTGGCATTGTCGTCCTGATCGCTCACACCCCCCAAAAGTGCCGAGGCGCGTGCATAGGCTTGGCCGGCATCCACAGCCGTATAAGCATCGGCGGGAACTGTGACAATTTGTTGCGACGCCGTGTTACGGTTTGAAAAATTTCCCAAAAAACCCTGGTCGAATTGCCCGGTGAACAGATGGTCGGTGGCCGATTTCCCGGATGGCAGGTTATTGCTCAGGCCGGCCTGCGAATAGGTGTGAACCTCAACACCGCCGGACGTCCAGCCACTGCCGCTCAGCGGTGTCCAGCCCGTGGTACCCTGCGAAGCATCACCATTCACCACCAATTCGCGGCCAAAAAAAGACGACTGGGCTCGCCCCGTCAGACCAACGAGCACGGCAACCAAAAGAAACAATCCGGTTGTTTTCATAAGATGTAATTTATATTGAAGCCTCGGCAACCACATCATGTTGTGCCAAGGCTTGTGTGTCATCATCAATAATACTTCTCAGTTTCCGGCGTGGCGAGTTCCACTGCCTTCGTTGAATTTTCTTCAATTTCGTGGTCGATTTTCTCAAATTCCGAATGGTTGCTCTTGTACTCGGGCACAAACCGCTTCATGGCATAGACCATGTCGTGGATTTCGCCTTGACTGGCCAAATCCACAATTTGCTCAATGTGGTCGCACACATCGCGATAATCATAGGTGCGCACTTTGGCAATCATGATTTTCTTATTTACCGTTGCCGTGGTCTTCTCTTTGTCATTGAGCAACTCTTCGTACAGCTTCTCGCCGGGGCGCAAGCCCACTTCCTTGATTTGGATGTCCACACCCGGACGCAATCCGGCCAGCGAAATCATGCGCAACGCCAGGTCGTAGATTTTCACGGGCTTGCCCATATCGAAGATATAAATCTCACCACCGGCACCCATGCAGCCTGCCTCAAGCACCAGCGAGCAGGCCTCGGGGATAGTCATGAAATAACGGATAATGTCCTTGTGTGTCACCGTGAGCGGTCCACCCTGCTCAATCTGCTTGCGGAAGAGCGGAATCACCGAACCATTCGAGCCGAGCACGTTGCCGAAGCGGGTGGTGATGAACTGTGTGGAAAGTCCTTGCCGGCGGGCATCGAAAAACAGCGATTGGCAATAAATTTCGGCCAGACGCTTGGTGCAGCCCATGATATTGGTGGGGTTCACCGCTTTGTCGGTCGAAATCATCACAAACTTATACACCCCATATTTCAGCGACAGGTCGGCCATGTTCTTGGTACCCATCACGTTGGTAAGGACAGCCTCGGTGGGGTTGATTTCCATCATGGGCACATGCTTGTAGGCCGCGGCATGGAACACAAATTTAGGCTTGAACTTCTTGAAAGCCATCTCCATGCGCTGCAGGTTCTGCACATCGCCCATAAACAGTTCCACATCGGCTTCGGGGAACGTTTTCTGCATTTCCAGCGCCAAGTCGTGCATGGGAGTCTCGGCTTGGTCGATGAGCACAATCTTGCTGGCATTGTAGGCTGCCACCTGACGCACTATCTCACCGCCGATGGAGCCGCATGCTCCGGTGATGAGCACGCACTGCCCCTTGATGTTGCTGTTGACCAGCGTGTTGTTGAGCACAATGGGGTCGCGCCCCAGCAAGTCCTCGATTTGCACCTCTTTAATAAAGGTGGAAATGTTGGCATTGTTTTCTTCCTTGTCATTATCAAGCTCAAACTCTTCCACCTTGTTAATTGACAACAGGGCAATGTTGTTGCTGATGAAGTGGTCGGCAAATCCGCTGCGCATCAACTCATTGTTCGAAGCACTGAAAATCAAGGCATAAATGCTGTTCCCCACAAAAATATTTGTCACATTGTCGGGATCGAAACGATACACCTTGAATCCGTTGATTTGCTCGTTTTCCTTGCCGTTTTTGATGCTCAACAGCCCCACAGGCTCGTACTTGCCGCCAATCTCGCTTTTCAAAGCGTTGGCCAAAATGAGCGAGTCGAGCGACGTTCCCAGCACCAGCACGCGGCGCCTGCTGTTGTTAGCCGACGTCAAGCGCATATAAAAGTACTTGATAAACAAGCGCTCAATCATCATCATTGAGAAAATCAGAGCACCTATAATCAGCACATTCCAATAGCTGAACAATGGTACCTGCCTCACAATGTGAACCACCATATTGATAAATACCAGCAGCACGGTAGATGTCACCACCACCAAGAAAGTGCGGTACAAATCTTCGATGACCGACAGGCGGATAACGCAGGTGTAGCTTTTCGACAAATACGTCACAAGGAAGTACACCGTGATGATGACAAACCAGTTGAGCAATATCTGGACCGACGGTAACACCGTGTGCCGGGCATAGGTGTCACCAAAGACAATCATCAGGTAACATGCTGTGACAATGAGCATGTCAATCAGCAAAATAATCCACCTGGGGGTGGTTTTCAGTCTGAATGCCCTGACAAGGGGCAACTCAAATATATGGTTTAGAAACTTATCAACCATGACACAGCATAATTCAAGCAATAGCCTGCAAAGATAAGCATTTTTCCCTAATTAGAGAAAAATGCCATCTAATTTTGTTGTGTTTTGTCGATGATATGTCGACAATTAGTTACAATTTCACAGAGAGAACCGCAGGAGCCGACTCATTGTTGCAGCGGTCCACAGCCGTCACCGCATACTGCCATGTTCCGCGATTTTTCTTGTCTTTGGCCGACGGGAGCACCAGACACGGCTCACCGGTGATGGCCACGATGCTGGGCGCGTCGTCAATATTGACCGGTTGCCCGGCGGCAAAACGGTACACCACATACCGCACAGCTTGCTGCATGGGGTCGGTGGTCATGGGAGCGCTCCACAAGAGGGTGCGGGTGTCCTGGGTTTTCTCCACGCGCAGGCCGCTCACGGCATCGGGGGCACGGTCATCGAGCCAAGTGTAGGGCTGGATGAGTGCCGGCGTGCGCATTTGGTTGGTGCTCAGCGAGTCGAGCACGCCCTTGAAATTGGAGGCCACTGTGTAGCCGGGCCACCATGTCACGCCCTGCACGTTGGGCAACTCACGCATCAGGCGGATTTTGTGGTCGAGCTGTGTGGGATTGAGCGTGTCGCCGCCGGCAGCGGCAATGTCGCGGTGGGTCATCACGTTGTGCACGGCCTGACCGTAGTACATGTGGCGGCCGTTGGCATGGTCGTTCCACCAGTAGCTCAGCTCCAAGTCGCTGGCAGCTTTGTGCTCAAGCTCCCAATAGAGTTGCGGCACCATATAGTCCACCCAGCCCATAGCCGTCCACTTGGGACAGTCGGCAAATAAGCCGTCGTAGCACTCCAAGCCGTTGGTTTCGCTGCCTCGCGAGTCGCTCTTCTTGTTACGCCAGATGCCGAAGGGGCTGATGCCTAACCGCACCCAAGGCTTGATGGAGTGGATGGTGTTGTGCAACTGCTCCATGAGCAGGTCCACGTTGTGGCGCCGCCATTCGCCCTTGTCGCCCCAGCCGCGGCCATAGGTGGCAAAGGACGCTGTGTCGGGAAATTCCACTCCCGTCACAGGATAGGGATAGAAGTAGTCGTCCATGTGGATGGCGTCCACATCGTAACGCGTAATCATGTCGCGCACCACCTTGTCAATGAAGTCGCGGCTCTCGGGCAGCGCGGGGTCGAAATAAATTTTTCCGTCGGCATACTTCAGAAACCACTCGGGATGCTGGTAATAGACATGTCCCTCGGGCGGCAGGTCTTTCTCGCCGTGTGTCACACGGTAAGGATTGATCCAGGCATGTAATTCCATGCCACGCTGGTGCGCCTCATCAATCATATACTGCAGGGGGTCCCACACGGGCTGGGGAGCCACGCCGGCCTTTCCGCTAATCCATTGGCTCCAAGGCTCCAGGGGGCTTGGATAAGCGGCATCGGCCTGGGGACGCACCTGCCAGATGACAGCGTTCACACCGGCCTTTTGTAGCAGGTCGAGCTGCTCGCTCAGGTAGGCCTTGTTCTGCTCGGTGGTGTTGTTGGCAAATTGTTTTTGGCCAATAATGTGTAGCCAGGCGCCACGGAACTCCCGTTTGGGAGCCTGCGCCGATGCAATGCCGGCCATCATCAGGGCCACAGTGGCAAGAAGGATGATTTTGTTCAAGGTTCTCATTAGTTATTTGTTTTTAACGGGTTCTATAAGTACTATAAGCCTTATATTCTCCCAAGTGGTTAATTTTCAGGAATCCAGGTGTAGGCACCCAAGTCCACACCACCGCCACGCGCCAGGCGGTCCTGCCCGTAACGGTCGTAGCGGGCCGCGGCGGGGCACAGTGCCGGGTTGCCGCGCCCGATGGCGTCGCTCTCGTCGTGCAGACGGTAGTCGAAGATGTACTTCTCACGCACGGTGTAGAATTTGGGGTCGCCCTTCCACACACAACTGATGAAATTGGCGTCGTCCTCGCCGGAACTCTTGAGCAGGCAGTAGCGCAGCATTACATTGGTGCCGGTGAGGTCGCCCATGTTGATTTCGGTGGTGTTGCCATAAATCACGCAGTTGTCAAAGCGTGCCTTCAGGGCATCCACGATGTGGTCATCGTCCTCGATGTAGACAAAGATGATAGGCTCGGTGGGCGCTTTGAACAGGTAGTAGTTGGCCAGCGTGCACTGCACCAGATTCACCTTGCCACCGATGAAATTGACCACACTCTCGGCCGCGTCGCTGAACTCGGTGCCCACGGCATCCACCCAAGCGCCGCCACTGGTGAGCACGCTGGTGCTGGCGTTGTGCAGCACGCAGTTGTGCAGATACAAGGCGCGGGTGAGGGTGTCGGAGGCGCTCACATGCATGCCTATCGACGACCCGCTCATGGTCACATGGTGCAATTCATTGAGCCGTGTGGGAGGGGTGAATATCACGCCGCCCCATTGGCCCGACATGATGTCGAAGTTGATGGTGCCCACCACATGGTCCAGGCGGTCGCCGCGCAATGCCACCGGGTGCTCCTGTGTGCCGTTGGCCACCAGCCGGCCGGCCACACGCATGGCCCCCTTGTCGTGAAAGAGCAGCGTGGCTCCGGCGTCGAGGGTGAGCGTCACGCCCTGGGCCACAAACAACGTGTCGTATATCAAATAGGGCTTGGCGGCGGTGAAATGGGTGTTCCGGCGGATGGTGTCGCCATGCAGGCGCACCACGTCCTGTCCCCAGGCGTGCGCCACCACCTGCTGCTTCACGCCGTTGGTCTCAAACTCTATCAAGTCGCTGATTTCCACCGGCGCGTCTTGCCGCATCTCGTCGAGGTAGCTCTCCACAAACACATAGATGCTGTCGTTGCCGCGCACCTCCACATCATGGAACTCGGTACCTTTCACACCATCCACATTCAGATAAAAATGTCCCTTGTCGCTCCTGCCGGCCATCTTGATGGATGAGATGCGCAACTGCTTCTTGCCGCGGTTGTAAACCACAAATTGCTTGGTGGGCGTCGACTGTGCGGTAATCACCGTGTCGAATTTCACGCTGTCGGTCGAAAATGCCAGCACATCGGTTGTGCTGGTCGAGAAATCGTCCTCGATGCATGCGGTGAGCAACGTCGCAAGTGCCACAAGTAGGAGTATCTTCTTCATAATGTTGTGCAAATGTTTCTACATTATATTTTAACGCATCCACCGACGTTTTATTGCATCGGGGCGGGCCATGCGCCTCAATCCGCCGTGAAAGCACCACATCCTTTGCGCCAAAAATTCACGCTTCATGGCGCAAAAGCATGTACAAATTTATCGATTTTTTACACAAACGAGCTATTTTTGATTATTTTTTGTGACAATTTGAACAAAAATGCGTAACTTTGCACCTTAAAAATAGAATAGGTTTTTTATTTAGGTATTATTTCTTCGTGAAAATGCTGCGTAAATTTTTTAAGCATACTGGAGTGTTGATGATGGCGGCAGCCATGATGCCACTATCCTCGTGCTTCAAGGACGAGCCGCTCAACGCTGAAGCCGACATTGAGCGCGTGGTGGTGAAAGTTGCACAGCCCGAACAGTTCTTTTTTCAGCTGACCGACACGGCGCAGCAGGTGCTCTCCACCGACAGCGTCGTCACCTTTGTGGTGCGTGGCCATGCCGACCTCACGGCGTTGGCTCCCCGGCTCACGCTCACCCCGGGAGCCACGGTGGTTCCCGCCAATGGCAGCGTGCAGGATTTCTCAAAAGGCCCGGTCACCTATGTGGTCACCTCACAGGATGGCCAATGGAAACGCCGCTATAAAATCGTCTTTGAGCCGCAACTGGTTATCGTGAGTGATACCATCAAGTACGACTTCGAAATCTTCGACCTGGAGCCGTCGAGCAAGAAGTATTACCTCTGGTATAACCTGAACGCCGCCGGACAGCCCATCCAGGAATGGGCCAGCGGCAACCCGGGCTATAAGATTGCCCGCGCCACGGCCAAACCCGACGAATATCCCACCATTCCGCTGGCCGAAGGCTACGAAGGCTATGGTGTGAAGCTCATCACACGCGACACCGGACCCTTTGGAAAGATGTCGAAAAAGCCCATCGCTGCCGGAAATCTCTTCTTGGGAGAGTTCGATATGTCGAAAGCGACAACCGAAACGCTGAAATCCACCCGCTTCGGCCTGCCGTTCACCAAGCGTCCCACCAAGTACACCGGCTACTACAAGTACACCGGCGGTGACACCTACAAGGACAAGGACGGCAATGTGGTGCCGGGCAAGAAGGACATCGGCTCCATCTACGCCGTGCTCTACCGCAACCACGATGCTGCCGGCAACGAGGTGATGCTCTTCGGCGACGATGTGCAGACCAACCCCAACATCGTGGCCATCGCCAAGGTGAAGGACCTGCACGAAACCACCGAGTGGACAGCCTTCGACGTGCCGTTTGAGTACTCTAAGGATGTGGATGAGCAACTGCTCGAGAACCGTGGCTACAGCCTCACGGTGGTGTTCTCGGCAAGTGTCGAGGGCGACTTGTTTATCGGAGCTATCGGCAGCACACTGTGCGTGGACAAGGTGCGGGTGATTTGCACCCGCGAAGAGTGACCAACGGCCTGTTCAATGAAAGGAATCATGACAATGAAAAAAACAATCATATCAGCAATCTTGGTGCTCACGGCACTGGCGGCACATGCCTCTAAGGCCGACAGCACATTCCTCGGGATGGGTTTCCGTTTTGAGGGGCGCGTGGGTTACAACATCGGCGGCACAGCCCCCATGGGCATGCCGGCCACCATCCGCGCGCTCAACCGCTTCAGCCTCACGCCCAACATCACCTTTGGGGTGGGAGCCTACAAGCCCATCTACGGGCGCTGGGGCGCAAAGGTGGGCATCACCTTTGAGAACAAGGGAATGGACATGGACGCCCGGGTGAAGAACTACCACATGGAGATTGTGAAAGGCGGCGAAGTGCTGGCAGGCGTGTTCACCGGCAATGTGGTGACACGCGTCACGCAGTGGATGTTCACCGTGCCCCTGCAAGTCACCTGCGACGTGGGCAAGGTGCGGCTGCGCTGCGGCCCCTATTTCTCGTACCTGACAGGGCGCACCTTCGACGGCTGGGCCTACGACGGCTACCTGCGCGTGGACGACCCCACCGGCGCCAAGGTGATGCTGGGCCACGACGAGGGCGAGCGGGGAGAATACGATTTCTCCGACAGCATGCGCCGGCTGCAAATCGGCATGGGAATCGGCGCCGACTGGTATTTCATGAAGAAATTCGGCGTATGGGCCGACCTGAACATGGGATTCCATGGCGTTCACAAGAGTGATTTCCACACCATCGAACAGACGCTCTACCCCATTTACGGGGCTGTGGGCATCACCTACAAAATCCGATAAAACAAACCAAACAAATAAAACAACTCAACAGTTATGAAAAAAGTATTATCTCTTATCACGCTCCTTGTGTGCACACTGGCCGCGACGGCCAAAGACTACATGGGGCAGCTGATTGTGGGCAGCGTGGAGAACAGCAAAGCCACTGCCACCGTCACCCAAAACGGCGACACCTACACGTTGGCCGCGGGCTCTTACAGCCTCACAGGCCTAACAGGCACCACTGCTGCCGGCGTGACCACTCTGAAACAGGATGGCACTGTGGTGGCACGCTTCAACGCAAGCACACTCTATGCCAACTTCACCCAGGGCGGCAACCAAGTGGAATTCACCACAGCCGGTTTCCAGCTCAACAACCGCGGTTTCGAAGCCTGGCACGATGTGTCAATGAAAGTATCGGCATTCATAGGCGGTGGTACATATCGCGGTGAGGAGCCAAATGGATGGCATGGCTTTTTGAGTTCAACTTCCAACGGACTCCCAACGCCTTCAATCACATTAGGCCCCGCGATTAAAGCCGTGGCAAAAAGTCTGGCAAAAACAGAAGACAAACATAGTGGCAGCTATGCCGCATTGTTGACTGCCGGTTCCGCATTAAATATAACAGCCAATGGAACCATGACCACCGGCCGAATGAATATGGGAAGTACAATCGCGGCTGACACCAACAACCATGCTGCTATTAACACAACCGACACCGATGCCAATGGCGACCCTTTCTATACCCCGTTGAATGGCAGCCCTGATTCCATCTCGGCTTGGGTGAAGTTTGTTTCCACTACGACCAATGCAAAATTGTCGGCCATCGCATTGGCTGATGGTGCTTACCAAGACCCCGAAGCCGACGGCGCTACCTACAACAACGTGGTGGCTAAAGCCCAAGATGGCGCAATCACTGCCTCATCGGCCTGGAAACAAGTGACTGTACCCTTCGACTACACGAAAGGCACTACCACAGCGGCTCCCACACAGATGCTTATCACCATGTCCACCAGTGCCACTCCGGGTGGTGGCGCAGAGGGTGACAAACTCTATGTGGACGACATCTATCTGACGTACAACGCGGGCGAGGTGACGGGCATCACTTGCAGCAAGTTTGAAGGCTTCACCTTCGATGCCGCCACCACCGAGTACGACGTGACCTACACGGGCAGCGACGCTCTCACCGAGGCCGACATCAACGCCACGTTTGCCAACCTGGGCAAGGGTGCCATCACCGGCAAGAGCGTAGAAACCACGGCCACGGGTTACCGAGCCGTCGTGGCCATCTACAACCAGGAACTGAGCAAGGCCGTAGAATATGTGATTAACGCCAATGTGCCCAACGAGCTTTACCTCATCGGCTCTTTCAACGGATGGGACCTCGAAACTGCTGTGCCTTTCACTCTGGCTGCTGACGGCAAATTCACGCTCACGCAGCAGCTGGCCGCCACCGACGAGGTAAAATTCCTGGCCAAGAAGAGCTGGAGCGACAACGACGTCTTTGGCTCGACCGACAACGAAACGCACAGATTTGCGCAAGCCGAGGTGGGACAGACGCTCAATCTGGCGCATCCGGGCAGCAACATCCTGATGAACCATGCCGGCGAGTGGACCTTCACCGTCGACAAGGAGGCCATGACGGTGGTCATCACCGGCAGCTGGCCCGATGAATACAGCCTGGTGGGTGACTTCAACGACTGGAACTCCACCGCCGACCTGCTCACAGCAGGCACCGACGGCAAGTTCACAATCACCAAGAGCTTTGAAGGCAACTTCAAGTTTGTGAAGAACGGCACCGATTGGCTCGGTCCCGAGTCGGCACTGGACATCACTGCCGACAACGCCACAGGCATCGCCCTGAGCACCAACAGCGGCTTGAACAACTACAACCTGCCGGCAGGCGAATGGGCCATTACGCTCGACCCCGCGGCAGGCACCTTCAATGTGAGCGGCGAGTGGCCGGCACAGAAGCTCTACGTGGCCGGCAACTTGAACGGCTGGAACACAAGCGGCGATTATGAGATGGCTCTCGCCGACGGCAAGTACACCTACGGCCCCGTGGAGCTGGCTGCCGGAGGATTCAAGATTGTGACCGACGTGGCCGATGCTTGGAACAACACCTATTACGGCCCGGCAAACGACAAGACCATGACACTGGGCACTGCCGAGGCGCTCGTGGAGAACGGTGGTGGCAACTACCTGATTGCAGAGGCCGGCACCTACACCATCACCGTGGACCTCACAGCCATGACCGTGACCTTGACTGGCACACCGGCTCCTGTGGAACTGACGGGCGTGGCCTTCAGCGAGGCTAACCACTACGCCACCTGGTACGGCGACAAGGATTTAGCCTTGCCCGAACCACTCAAGGCTTATGTGGTGACCGCCATCAATGCCGACGAGGCCACCATCACTCAAGTGGATTACATCCCCGCCGGCGTGGCAGTGCTGCTGCAAAACGACGGCACAGGCAGCGGCTACAGCGCACCGCGCTACATCGGAGCCACCCAAACCGTGACCAGCCTGCTGGCCGGCAGCAACGAGGCAACGACCGTGAGCGAGGGGTACGTCCTCTTCAACGATGAGTTCGTGATGTCCGATAGCGGCACGCTGGCAGCCCACCGCTGCTACCTGCCCGCCGCCAACGCAGCCGGTGCCCCCGCCCGCCTGCGCATCGGCAAGGGTGGCGGCGTGGTCACTGCCATCGACAATGTGAATGCCGCACGCGTGGCCGGCGTGAAATATGTGAGCCTCGACGGCCGCGTGAGCGACAAGCCCTTCACCGGAGTGAACGTCGTGGTCAAGACCATGACCGACGGCACCACCAACGTCAGCAAAGTCGTCAAGTAACCCTCTGGGAGCGTAAAAAACTCTCCCCCTAAGTTAGGGGGAGTGGCCGAAGGCCGAGGGAGTGTGCAATACAGCGACAACGCCCACCACACAAGGAGAACACACTCCTCAGAAAACTCTCCCCCTAAGTTAGGGGGAGTGGCCGAAGGCCGAGGGAGTGTGCAATACAGCGACAACGCCCACCACACAGGAGCACACGCTCCTCAGAAAACTCTCCCCCTAAGTTAGGGGGAGTGGCCGAAGGCCGAGGGAGTGTGTCATACAGCGACGCAGGCCACCACACAGGAGCAC
>JAFUWD010000038.1 GCA_017483645.1 Muribaculaceae bacterium
AACGAGCCCACCAGGAACAGTGTGCTCTCAACCACGGGTTGGTCGATGATTTCGCCGCTGAACACCACTTTGCCGGCTGTGAGGTCGACGGTGATGGTGTAGTTGCCGGCAGGCAGCTGGAAGTTCTGTCCCGGCGATGTGATGTCGAGCTCTTGTCCCAGATACTGGGCGTCGAAGACGAAGTTGCCCTCGCTCACGGCTCCGTAGGCGGTCTGTCCCTCGGCCTCCCAATCGGCCTGCAGGGTGATGAACTTCAGCTCGGCACCATTCTCAAAGGCTTTCTCGATGGTGTACTTGCCGTCCTCGGCGAGCGTCATCTGCTCGGCGGTGATGGGATCCCACTCGTTGAACGAGCCCACGAGGAACAAGTCGGTGGGAACGACGGGCTTGACGGGGTCAACAATGCTGGCGGTGGTGCCACCCAGGTACTCGTAAATGGCGCCGTCTTGCGGCACCATGTCGTCGGTCTGCGGCAGGTCCATCCCCTCGTTAAAAATGAGGCCGGGACCGGTCGAGGCGTGAGAGTAGGTAAAGGTGTAGTAATCCACACCGTCGAGCGTGGCCGTCTCAAGCGAGCTGACGGGCGTGCCGGGCCAGTCGCCGTAGTTGCCGTCGGCATCCCAGGCGTATATGTTGCCCACCGAGTTCTTGGTCACATAGATGGTGCCGGTGAACGGGGGCACCACGATTTCTTCTTTCAAAGAAACTTTCAGCACCTTGGTGTTGATGTTGAAGTTGAAGGTGTAGGTACCCGTTTGACCAAAATTGATGTACGGGCTGTCGTCGGTGGCAGAGTCGAGTATAACCTCGGTGTCAAGAGCCACCTCAAAGCGGCCGCCGAAGCGCGATGAACGGATACCGTCCCAATCGCTGGCAGCAGTGCTCAGCTGTGTTGTCAGGCTGAAGTATTGCTGTCCGGTGGCATTCACTGCAAGGTCGAGCGAATAGTTGCCCTCTCCCTCGTCGGTGAACTGCACCCCCTTGTTGGTCACCCAGCCGTCGGGCGACAGCTGGCCGATGAGCCATAATTCAGCGTTTGCTTGAAATCCCATGAAGGAAATCAGGAGCAAACTCAAAAGTAGAGTAATTTTTTTCATGTTGATATATATTATTTGTTGTTAGTCGTGTTGACAAAACCGATGAAGTAAATGAATCCTATGGGCGAGAATGATTCTGTGCCCATAGGATTCATCGATGGTGACGGGTTATTGCATCAGCATGCTCACCAGCGTGGTGACGTCGGCAATGCCTGTCTCGCCGTCGTCATTCACGTCGCTGCGCTCATTCTCGCTGTGGGCTGCCACAAGGCTGGCGAGCATGGTCAGGTCGGCGATGCTGACTTCGCCGTCGCCATTCACGTCGCCCACCTTGCTGTCATCGCTGCCGTCCCACTTGGTGACGACGAGCGTGCGGGTGAAGGCGTTGAGCTTGATGGTGTATTTTCCGGTCTCAATCATGAAGGCGTTGCCTCCGCTGGCACCCCACAGGCCGCAGGCGATGTCCTTGCCCAGCAGGGAAGCAGTGATGGGATAGTCGTTCTTGGTGGCTCCCAGGCGGTAGTCGTCGATTTCGCTCCAGTTGCTGGCATTCGAAGCCAGCTTCTTGGTGAAGCTGAACCAGGAGTAGGTTTTGCCCGACTGGGTGGCGGCGGGCTTGAGGTCGACGTTGGCTGTGTAGTTGTCGCCATCGGTGGTGGTCATCTTCAGACCCTTGTTGGGAGCCCAAGCCACGTCGACGGCATTGCCCAGGATGTAGATGTCGTCGTAGGTCGGTGTCTCCTCGCTGCCGGTGGCCACTTGCTCGGTCAGGTCCTCAAACACGTCGAAGCCGTTGTCCGAAGCGTTCACATACATCGGGCTTGGATACTCGATGTACATGTCGTGGGTCACATTGTTGCAGTCGGCCGTCTGTGCAGCGTAGCCGCCGGTGCCGTTGTTCATCAGGAAGCTCACTGCCGAGGCGTTCACTTTCAGGTAGTACCAGGACTTGCCGTTGACCTCGGCTGTGGGCAGCGATTTGACCAGCTTGCCGGGCCATGTGCCGCCGGTGTAGTTCTGGCTGTTGTTAGAGGGATTCCAGGCCCAAATGCGAGCCGTGGCCGGTGCCGAAGTGCGGATGTAGATGGTGATGCCGCTGGGGGTGGTGGAAGTCACGTTGTAGAAATAACGCTCCACATTCTCTACCACACCGTTGTTCAGCACGCCCACGCGCAGTGCGGTACTCTTGGTGAAAGTGAGGTCGGTGCTAGCGGTGATGCGTGTGCCGTCACTCATGGGGGTGGAGCCATCGGTGGTGTAGACCAGTGTGGTTCCGCTCTTGCTGGGCTTTACGTTCACGGTGACGCTGCTCTTGTAGTTACCGCTCGTCTTGCTCACCACGGGGTAGCCCAGCACGGTGCCGGCCTTGCCCACGTGCTCCCAGTCGATGGAGCTGGTGATGAACATCTTGTAGTTGGTGCCTGCTTGAACGAGCTTGTAGCCGCTGGGCGTGGCGCTTTTGGTGGCGCCGCCCAGTTGCAGATAGAGGCTTCCGCGTGTGCCTTTCACGGCCAGGATGTAGCCGCCGTTGCTTTGGCTCTGGGTGGTGATGCTGCTCTGGTTGTGAACACCTGCGGCATGGCGCGCCTTGATCATGTTGGTGATTTCATCCTTGTAGACGGCGTAGTGCTTGAACCACACGCACGGTGTGCCCGGCATGGTCAGGATGAAAGCGTTGGCCGCGGCGATGTTCTCTTTCAGGCAATCGTTGTTGGTGCTTTGGCCCGTGTCGTGGTTGTCGACGAAGGTCACGGCGTAGCGCTGGTAGCTGGCGTCGGCGCAGAGGCCCTTGTCGCTCAGCACGCTCCAGTTGTTGCTGCCGAAGGCGCCGTTGATGCGATATTTCAGCGCGTAGTCCATGGTGGCACTCTGGATGGCGCCGTTCACCTTGGTGGCGTTGAGCCATGTGCGCAGGTTGTCGGCGTTGCCGTCCCAGTATTCGCCCACGGCAAATTTCACGCCTGCCTGGCTGTTGTACTTGCCGGTGTACTCGGCTTTATAGCCCTTGGTCATGTCGATGCGGAAGCCGGC
Source organism: Muribaculaceae bacterium (assembly GCA_017483645.1). Lineage (GTDB taxonomy): Bacteria > Bacteroidota > Bacteroidia > Bacteroidales > Muribaculaceae > Sodaliphilus. The sequence goes on from JAFUWD010000038.1 coordinate 3,069, forward strand.
ATATCCCAGGTCGTTGAGCAGGAAGTCCATGTAGGTCTTCACGTTGGCTTGCACCACGCTGCTGGTGTGGTCCAGGTCGCGGCTGCCGTCAAAGTCGTCGCCGGTGTCGGCTGCGCCGGTGGCCTTGGGGCCACTGTATTCGGTGGCCGATGCGCGGTTCACCTCATCGGTGCGGCAAATCTGGGCACAGGTGGTGTTGTTCCAAGCCAGCTGATAGGTTTTCTTGGTGTTTTGTCCCACCACTTTTTCCTGAGGGAAGTCGGTCCAAGTGCTGGCACCGTTTTTGTGGTTGATGACCAGGTCCATCAAAATGCCGGTGTTGTGGGCTTTGAAGGTTTTGATCATCTCCCTAAGTTGATCCTCGCTGCCCCAGCAGCTGTTGTGGTCGAGCCAGTAGACGGGGGTGTAGCCCATGTTTTTGGCCACGCCGTTGGCGTCGATTTTTCCCGAGTTGGGAACCCAAATCAGGTCGAAGAGCTGCAGGTTGTCCACATCGTCGGCTAAAGCCTGCCAAGTGGTGGCAGTGTAGTTGTTCCAGATGAAGCCCTGCATCAGCACTCCACCATAGTTTGCCGGCCATCCCTGGGCCAGCGTCATCAGCGGTAGAAGGACCGCTGCGAGCATGATGTTGATTTTTCTCATATTATGGTTATGTTTAAGTGTTAAAAGTCTCGCTATAAGCATACAAAAATAGCTATTTTTCCTTATGCGCGCGCAATGTGTACAATATAGATGCTTTAAAAATCGCGCAAACGATTGCAATGACAAAAAAAGTTGTCCAGGCAGTTGTCAATTGTCAATTATTTCGTATCTTTGCCCCCGCATTTGTCACCGACAAGGCTGCCCGGATGGTGGAATCGGTAGACACGAGGGACTTAAAATCCCTTGGCCATTGCGGCTGTGTGGGTTCAAGTCCCACTCCGGGTACAACGTCAATCAAGCGGCGGCAGGACATCGACATCCTGCCGCCGCTTGTGTTCGTTGTCGGGGCGCGAGATTACGAGTTGGTGATGATGTAGCCGCCGTTGCTGCTGGCGCGCACACGGAAGATGCGCAGGCCCAGCCGGCTGGTGGCCGCCACACCGCTCTTGGGGCCTCCCGACCCTTGCAGCACATCGTAGTGTGACCCGCAGCTGGGGCACACGGCATCGAGCGACTGGCTGTCGACGCCCACGGTGATGTTAGGGCTGCTCTCCACAGGACAGCTGGCATCGTAGGCCACCGGGGTGTAACCGCCTGTGGAAGCGTCCAGTGCCATCATCAGCAGCACACCGCCGTAGCCGGTGTAGGTGTTCACGTTATAAGGGAAATTGGCAGGGATGCCCTTGGGACGGTTGAAGATGCGGTATTCGCCCACACCGCTCACGCCGTACACGTTCCACACGCCGGGGCCGCTCAGGTCGAGCCTCACAGTGTAGGCGGGCACTTCCTTGTTGTTGATTTTGTTACAGCCTGTGCCACCCATGATGGCGGCCAGCAGGCCGATGATGAGTAAATGACGTTTCATGATTAAATAACGTGAAAAACTATGCTTTCATTGCATGGATTGGTGAGAATTTGCTACTTTTGCGCCATAAACGTCAACCGCTATGGATAATCCGCTTTTCACAATCATCACGGTCACTTGGAACGCAAGCCAGGTGATAGAGCCCACTATGCGCAGCGTGTGGCAGCAATCGTGCCCCGACTTTGAGCATCTGGTGATGGACGGAGCTTCGACCGACGGCACCCAGCAGCTGGTGAATGATTTTCCGGGGGTGGATGAGCGCTTGGTGATGATTTCTGAGCCCGATGGCGGCTTGTATGACGCCATGAACAAAGCCATCGACCGTGCCCGCGGCCATTATCTCATTTTTCTAAATGCCGGCGACTCTTTCACGGGGAATGACACCCTCGAGCGCTTGGCGAAACTGGCCCAAGACGACCCGGGCGTGATTTACGGGCAGACGCAGCTTGTCGACAACTCTCGCCGGGTGGTGGGCATGCGGCATCTCACAGCCCCCGAGCGGCTGACGGCATCCAGTTTCCGCCAGGGCATGCTGGTGTGTCATCAAGCGTTTGTGGCGCGCCGCGACTTGGTGCCCCATTACGACAGGCAGTACCGCTTTAGCGCCGACTATGATTGGTGCATCCGTGTGCTTGAGCGGTCGGCCGCCAACGCTTATGCCGGCTCCGAGCCTATCATCAGTTTCCTTACCGACGGCCTCACCGACAAGCACCACCGCGCCTCGCTCATGGAGCGATACCGCATCATGTGCCGCCACTATGGCACGCTACCCACGATTGTGAGGCACATAGGATTCATTCCACGGTTTGTGGCCACCGAGGTGCGCAAGCGTTGGCGCCGCCTTGGTTGAGCCGCTGCAAATCTCTATTTCTTCGGTTTTTTCTTGAAGTAATCGTTGTACATCTTGATGCCGAAGATGATGAGGCTGCATATGGTGGTGATGAGGTTGGTGACGAACAGGAAAATGCCATCACGCCCCAGCATGTATCCCTGAATCATAAAGCAAATGCCGCCTATGGCCATCATCAAAAAGGTGGCCATCGCAATGTCGTCGGTCTTGCGCGTGCGGATGGTCTGGATGGCCTGGGGCAGATAGCCCAGCACCAGCGAGATGCTCGCCACAAAGCCAATGATTGTATAAAAAGTTCCCATTTTAGTATTGATTTGATTATGTGTTGGTTGTGTTGTTGTTATCGGCCGATTTCCTTGAGCAGTTCATCGACGGCGGCCTTGAGCTGTTTGTCTTCGCCCTTGACGACGGTGGCAGGGTCGTTGGCCACGAGGATGTCGGGCTCGAGCTGAGTGTTTTCAAGATAGTTGCCTTCGGGCAACAGATAACCGATGATGGGAATGCCGAAGAGCATGGAGTCATCTTGAAGGTCTTCCCACGAAACGCTGGTCATGGTGCCTGGAACGGGCATTCCCACTAACTTGCCGATTTTGTCATGGCTGTAGACCCAGGGCGTGCCGTGCGCGTTGCTATAGTTTGCCTCGCATTGCAGCATGATGCTGGGCTTGTTCCACCGGCGGCTGGGCATGTCGCACGCTTCGCGTCCGCGTACCACTTGGGTGAAGTATTTCTTGCCGCTGAAGAGCACCTCGATATCCTCGTGCAGACGTCCTCCGCCGTTCCATCGGGTGTCAATCACAATGCCGTCGCGCTTGTAGTATTTACCCATGATCAGGCTGTAGATGTCGCGGTAGCTGGCATCGCCCATCGACTTGATGTGCACATATCCCAGCCTGCCACCCGACAAGCGGTCCACCTCCTCGGTGTTGTGCTTCACCCAGCGGGCGTAAAGCAGCTCGTTGAGCGCACTCTTGCCTATGGGCAACACCACCTCGTCCCAGCGCTTGCCGGCCGTGGGGTCGTAGAGACTCACCAGCGTTTTCTTGCCGGCTTGGCCGTTGAGCAGCAGGGTGTAGTCGTTCTCGGGGGTGATATCCACACCATTGATTTTCTCCACGATGGTGCCGGGTCGCACTTGTGACTTGGCTTTTCCGAAGGGGCCTTTTTCAATCACCTCGTCCACTTTCAGCCCACGTCCGGCGTAATCCCAGTCGTAGATGAGTCCCAGGTCGGCAGTGGCCTCGCCGCCAGCGGGATAGTAGCGTGCGCCAGTGTGTGAAGCGTTGAGCTCGCCCAGCAACTCGCTGAGCAAGGTGGCGAAGTCGTAGTTATTGTTGATGTGAGGCAGGAAGCGGCGGTAGGCCTTGGTGAGAGCATCCCAGTCCACCCCGTGATAATTGAGGTTGTAGAAGCGTTTCTCGATTTGGCGGTGCACATGGTTGAACATGTATTCACGCTCGGCCACGCGGTCCATCTTCATCTCGGCCTTGTAGCTGATGGCGGTGAGTTTGTCGCCGCTCAGTTTCTGCATGGTGCCACTGCCCAAAATGAAGAGGTCCTTTCCGTCCTTGCTGCGGTCGAAGGCGGCTCGGCCTGCCCCCATCTTGTTGAGCAGTTTGGTCTCACGCTTGCGCAGGTCCATCTTCCACAAGTCGTAGCCTTTCTCGAACTTCGACAAGTAGTAGAGTGTCTCGCCGTCGGCGCTGAGCATGGCAGCGGCAATGTCGCTGCTGTTTGGCGTGAGCCTGACGATGCGGTCTTCGATGCCCAGGAGCTCCACCTCGATGTCTTTTTTCTCCTCGGCCTTGTCCTTCTTGTCGTCTTTTTTGTCCTTGTCCTTTTTGTCTTTATTCTTGTCGTCGTCTTTTTTCTTGTCCTTTTCCTTCTTCTCCACTTCCTTGAGCAGTTCGTAGTCTTCCTTGCTCAGGCGGTAGCGGTCGTAGGCGTCCTGGTTGACGAAGGCCATCAGCACATCGTCCTGCGAGCCCCACGAGGCGTGGCTGCGCAGGCCGTAGCGGTTGCTGCTGAAGAGGATGGCGTTGCCGTCCAGGACCCACTGTGGCCGCTCGCTGAAGTAGCCGCTCTGTGTGATGTTGGTGATGTGGCCGCCGGTTGAGGGCACAATGCCGATGTCGGTGTAGGGGTCGCGGCCGTTGCCGATAAATTCCAGCGCGAACCAGCGGCCGTCGGGCGACCACGAGTAGTTGAAGCCGCCGTTGGTTTCGTACCAGGTGCTGCCGTCGGTCACGCGGCTCACGGCTTTGCTCTTCATGTCCATCACCATCAGGCAGAAACGGTCCTCGATAAAGGCCAGTTTCTTGCCGTCGGGGCTGAACTGCGGCATGGTGCGCTCCACGGTGGTGCTGGGCAGCAGCACTTCCTCGTTGATGAGCGTGGCGTTGGGGAAGTTGGGGTCCTCCTCGCGGGCAATGGTGGCCTTGATGAGCTGCCAGTTGCCGTTGCGCTCACTGGCGTAGACCAGGGTGCGGTTGTCGTCGCCCCAGGTCACCCAGTTTTCGGCTTCGGGGGTGGTGGTGATGCGCTTGGTGGTGCCATATTCCACACTGGTGACAAACACCTCGCCGCGCACCACCAGGGCCACTTGCTTGCCGTCGGGACTCACGGCGGCATCGGTGGCTCCCTTGCTGAAGGTGAGGCGCGCCACCTGGTCGCTGTCGTCGTGCCACAGGTCGATAGCCACCTTGCGGGGCTTTCCGTCGCCGGCTTGCGTATAGAGCTCGCCGTCCTGCGTGAAGCACAATGTGCCGTTGCGGGCTGTCGACAGGAAGCGCACGGGATGGGTCTTGAAGTGGGTCACAGCCTTGATGGCGCCGGGGTTGTCGACGGGGAACTGGTAGACGTTCATCGAGCCTCCGTTGCGCTCGCTCAGAATATACACGGTCTTGCCGTCGGGGCCGAGCACCGGGTTGCGGTCTTCGCCGGCATGGGCGGTGAGATTGGTGTGGCGGCCGGTGGCGGTGTCGTAGCGCCACACGTCGCGCGTGACGCTACTGGTGTGGTGCTTGCGCCACTCGTCCTCCATGCCTTTACGGTCTTGATACAGGAAGAAGCGGCCTTTGGCGTCCCAGTTGACGTATTCGGCCGGGGTGCCCAGCACGCGGGTGGTGCGGCCACCCTCCACCGGTACCTTGTACAGCTCGGTGAGGCGGCTGGTGGGGAAGAGCACGCTGCTGGCCGCATCCTGGATGGCTGCCGAAAAGTAGACGTACTTGCCGTCGGGGCTGAAAGTCCAGGGTGTCTCGCCGGCCGAGTTGAAGGTGAGCTGTCGCGGCTGTCCACCGGTGGCCGGCATCACAAACACGTCCATGTTGCCTTTCCGGTCGCTGGCAAAGGCAATCCAGCGTCCGTCGGCCGACCACACGGGGTGGTTGTCGTACGACGGCTGGCTGGTTAGCTGCACGGCGTTGCCGCCGGCTGCCGCCACACGATAGAGGTCGCCTTTATAAGTGAAAACGATTTGACTCCCGTCGGGAGAAATCATGGCGTCACGCATCCAAAGTGGCGTCACGGCGTTAGCCACAAAGCTGGTGAGCATCAAAAAAGAGGCAATAAAAGCAATATTTTTTCTCATGGTTTTTGGTTTTTTGGCAAAATTAGTGCAAGTTGAGTGCAGAACAAAATGAAAAACGCAGTTTTTTTATTTTTTATGCCTCAACGCCGCCTAATTTGGAGGGCAAAGCCCTCAACATAGTGCAAGTTGAGTGCAGAACAAAAGTTTGCTTTGTTTTTTTTACCCCGCAATTCGTCGGGCCGGTCCAGATGGTCGGACTTCCTTCTGGTCTGTGGGCTGTCACGGCAGGCGGTTGATGCTCTCGCGCTTGCGGATGAAGAAATTGTTGTTGTTGTCAAGCAGGCGGTATTCGCTGTGGTTGCCCCATGATGCAGGCTCATCCTTGATTTCCATATCTTGGCCGGTGTCGTTGGCCACATAGGGCGCAATCATTGCATGCCATGCGCGGATGCGCGCTTGGCTGGCATCGATGTGCAGCAGATCGTTGGACGGGCTGACCAACTCTTTGAGATAGGCCACATATTTTGCCTTGAAATCATCATATTCCAAGATTCGACGAATGAGCGGGATGTCGTCGCGCCCCCAGTTCAGCGGGTCTTGCCGCGCGGCATCGCTCTGGTTGCCGCATTGCAGCGACGTTCCCAGCGTGTTGTCGTAGTCGTAGGGAATGAGATAAAAGTGGTAGTTGTAGAGGTCGGTCGAGTCAAAATACAGGTAGAAGTTGTTGCCGTTGTTCCAGTAGTCGTCCCACATGCCCACAGCCACATTCACGGCATACGTCTTCAGCAACAGGTCTACATCGCACACCTCCTGAATCCATTTGTAGAAGCTCTCGCGGCCTTTGCCGTTGAGTTTCAGCATGAAATCAACCAGTTGGGCGCGTGCATCGTCAAAACTGGCGTTCTCGGTTTTCAGCTCGTAGGTGTGGCGGTCGTCGCTGTTGTCGTCCCACCACATGTCGGCCCGGTCGGGATTGGTGAGCGTAGCCATGCCGTTCACATATTTGCACTTCCACAAGTTGCCCTTGTCGTTTCCGAACATGGTGCTGTCCTTGCGCTGTTTCAGGTAGCGGTCGTCCACATGCTCTATCATTTCATACACGCCGTAGTATGTTTCCTCGGGGTCGCCCTGCACTTGCAGCCATAGCCGGCAGTAATGGTCGCGCGGAGCGGTCCACACGCCGTAGTCACGCATCAAGTTGTAGCAATAGAGCTCGCGCACATACATCGGGTCGTCTTTGAACCACTTCAGGTGCAGCTTGCGCACTCCCTGCACCTCGTGGGCCGCGTCTTTGACCCATTTGCGTAGATTCAGCCCGAAGTGCACATGCTGTTTGCGCCCGTTCACCTCAGGACGTCGGCGTGAAGTGTTGCCCTTCATGCGAAGCCCGATGCTGTCGACCACGGTGCGCTCGCCCTCGTGCACAAAGGTCATCTGGCTGGCTGCCACATATTGGCGGGTGTAGGCATTGCCATCATAGAGGGCCAGCAGCCGATTCCATTCTTGGCGTGACACCTGCAGATGAATCTCGGGCAGCACGGTGGGGTCCCACACATAGTCGTAGCCGGTGATCGGCGGCGTCACAGGCTCATCGTTTTCCATGATGATGTTCACCAGCATGGTCACATCGGCAATGCTCGCCTCGTTGTCGCCGTTCACGTCGCCGCGGAGTTGAGCCATTGTGCCTGTGGCCCACAGGCACAATGCCAAGAGTGTGGTTGCAATGCGTTTCATCGTATGATTCTGACACGACAAAGTTAATGAACAATTGAGAAATCTCAATCATTTTTCAGTAAAAAAGAAAAACAACCCCTTGATTTTAGGAGGGTAACAACCAAAGCGGCAGGCCTCGGAATTGAGGTCTGCCGCCTTAGCGTATGCTATGTGACGGATGTTACTTCATTACCTTGGTGGTACGGGTAGACCCGTCGGTCATAGTGGTCACCACGATGTTCATGCCGTGGAAGGGGCGGTCGCTTACACGCCCGGCCATGTCCACATACTGCACACCGGCCACCTGGGCGGCTGCAGACACCTCGCTCACACCGGTTGTGATGTCGGGCATCTCCACGTTGCCGGTCACCATCACTGTGTAGCCGCCGTTGCTCACTACGCGGCGCGGTGCGCCATTGCCACTGGCGGCAGCTTTGATGACGGCATCGAAATTGTAGGTGTTACCCTTAGTGAAGGATGAGCCGTAGCCGTTAAGGTCGGCTGTGAATGAACCGTGCAGATTTGCATAGTTCACATCGCCTTTCTTTTCAGGTATCTCAAAGATGTTGTTGTCTTTATAGACGGCATAGTTGATGCGTGCGAATTCCATCACTTGTGGGTGTGCGAAGAAGTAGGTTTTGCCGTTGCGAGAACTCACCTGTGTGCCATAGAAGTTGCAAGGTGTGTAATTGTTTTTGTCGTAGGTTCCTGTTCCCGAACGAGTGGCGTCGGTCACAGCCAGGGTGAAGTTGGTGGCGTCGGTCAATACGCCTGTCACACCTGTTAATTTGAAGCCCTCGCCAACCGTTGAGGGGTCGGTGCCAGTCAAAGCAATCCAGTTGCTGTAGTCATAACTATAGTGAAATATGTCGGCATTGTAGTCGATTTCATCACTGCCGGCTGTCTGGGCGGCTGCGCCGTTGTTGTCTTTGGCATACACCACATCGTTGATGCGGTTGGCCACAGTCAGCTCGTCACTGATGGTGTAAACCACATCGGTGCGCGGATTGGCCTCAATTTCAGCCAGCGTAGCCGTCACCATTTTCGGGAAAGTTATATCGGTGTAATAGTTGTAGACGTGCATAATGTAATCGTTCTCGTCTTTGTTGTCAGAAATCACGCCGAATTCGTAATACCCACGGTTCAAGATACTTAAACCGGCACCTTCGCTGCCGACTTTATACTCATATCTTTTCGGTTCATTGTTTTCCCACCATTGACGGGTGAAAATCATGTTTTCGGGCGTGAAGTCGGTGTAAGCGCCATATACATTGTGGTTCACGTCGCTTTTTTTCCCGCCTATCCATTGCATTATCGGCCCGGGCCAATCACCATTATTGGTCGAACCAAGCCAAGCGTAAAAATAGGGGTCGTTATCGGTATATGCATTTTGGGTTCTCCACCAAGTGGGCTCCTCAAAAATGAAATAAGGTTTTCCTGCATCCACAGCCTCTTTCATTGGAGTCAGATTGATAGCGTAAAGGCTGCCGGTGTAGTAGTAGTAATTATCGCCTTCTTTAGCTGTCAGTGACGGTGCTTCGCTTCCGTTGCCATTGTTGAAAATAACGTGGCAACTGTTGATACCCGTAATGGTGTGCCAATACCAATTTTTGGTCTCTATTTTTGCATGATGGGTTAACAAGGTGCCGGGCCAGTCAACATTATTAATTCCATGTTGATCGCCTTGATTGGCATAAGCATAAACATACGCATCACCAATGCCATCGTTGCCAAAAACTGTGTGGTCATCGTCATAGTAGACCCAGATGGTGACATCGGCTGAGGCGGCCAGGGCGCAGGCAGCCGAAAGGGTCAGTGCCCAGACTTTGAGATTGCAGAATAAGTTTTTCATTTTCATCTTATGTTAATGTTATTATTAGTCAATTGGCCTGATTTACAGGTTTTTTATTGGTCGCTCAATAATGAGCGCTGAACTTGCAAAGTTACAAATAATTCCTTAATAAGCAAAAAATTAGGCTTTTTTTAAGTCAAATGGTCAAAATGCTCAATAAAAGTTATTACTGTCCGCTAAACTTTTTTCATTAGCATAAAATTAACGTGAGTTCGACGAAAATAATCAAGCGATAGTCAATTGTTTATCAATTTCTCGCTCGAATTGCAGCATTGGTTTCTTCGGGAAAAAACTGTAAGCGGCG